>JACQZB010000115.1 GCA_016207925.1 Nitrospinota bacterium | reverse complement strand
CATTGCGTTCATTCTGCTTTTGGTGGCCTATGCGGCGTTGTTCCTGCGCGGCGGTGGTTGACGGCCGGGCGGATGCTAGTCCCGCCGGGCGCGGGATGATATTCTTGGGGGTGACACAGCGGGAGTAGCGGACGTGGGCCGGACCGGCATCATCTACAACTCCATTTTCCTTCTCCACGACACCGGCGATCATCCCGAACATCCCAACCGGTTGCGGGCAATCACCCGGGCGCTGGCGGAGGCGCCCTTCGCCAATCAGCTTGAATGGGAGAAACCCCAGCCCGCCACGATCAAGCAAATTGAAGCCGTTCACGCCCATGATTACGTCCGCTGGCTGGAGGAGCGCATCCTGTCCGGCGCGGGCGCGCTGGACAGGGATACGCCGGTGTGTCACGAGTCGTGGGACGCGGCGGTGATGGCCGCGGGCGCGGCGGTCACCGCGGTGGATGGGGTGTACGAGGGGCGCTACGCCACGGCCTTTTGCCCCGTGCGTCCGCCGGGGCACCACGCCGAACCGGGCCGGGCGATGGGGTTTTGTCTGCTCAACAACATCGCCATCGCCGCGCGCCACGCCATCAACGGGCGCGGCGCCCGGCGGGCCGCCATTGTGGACTTCGACGTGCATCACGGCAACGGTACGCAGAAGGCGTTTTATGACGATCCTGCCGTGCTGTACATTTCAACGCACCAGATACATCATTATCCGGGCACCGGCTGGCCGGAGGAGCGCGGCGCCGGGGCGGGGGAGGGAACCAACCTGAACCTGCCGCTGGAGGCGGGCGCGGGCGACCGCGAGTTCATGGCGCTGTTCGACGCCACCATCATCCCCACCGTGCGCAAGTTCGCGCCGGAGTTGATTCTGGTGTCCGCGGGATTTGACGCTCACCGCGACGACCCCCTGGGCGGCATGGACCTGACCGAGCGGGGCTACGCGGGCATGACGGCGATGCTGGTGGCGCTGGCGCGCGAATTGGGGCATGGGCGGGTGGTGTCGGCGCTGGAAGGGGGTTACAATCTTGAGGCGCTGGCGAAGTCCGTGGTGGCGCACGTGGGCGAGCTTGCGCGGGATTGACCGGGGTAGCTCACTGCTCCGCGGGCCGCCATTCTTTTGCCATGCGTTCCGCGGTCAGTTTTTGCGCCGGGGTCAGGTGTGGCGTCAGGGATTTGATGGCCTCCGCCGCCGGGGCGGATCCGCGCTCGGCCGCAAGGTTGTACCACATCAGGGCTTGCGAAACGTCCTGAGCGGCGCCTTGGCCGGTTTCATGCAGCCGGCCCAGCGCGAATTGCGCGTCGCGGTGGCCCCATTCGGCGGCCCGTTGGAGATAATGGGCGGCTTTCGCCATGTCTGCTTCCACGCCGTCGCCGCGCTGGTAGATGTCCGTGAGGGCCAGCGTGGCGGCGACATAACCCTGGTCGGAAGCCTTGGCGTACCATGTGACGGCCTGCGGTTTGTCCACGGGAACTCCGCGCCCCTCGCCGTACATCACGGCGAGGCCGTACTGGCCGGCGGCGTAGCCCCGCGCCGCGGATTTTTTGTACCACTCCATCGCCTCCTCATAACTGAAGGAGACGCCGAATCCGTACTCGTACATTCCGGCGAGTTGGGCCTGTGCGTGGGCGTCGCCCTTTTGGGCGGCGGGCAGGTACCACCAGGCGGCGTCGGAATAGCTTTGGGGCGCGCCCTCGCCAAAGTAATAGGCGTCGCCCAACCGGGACTGCGCCGCGCCGTGTTCCTTTCCGGCTGCCATGGTGAACCACTTTACGGCCTCCGCCGGATCCGCGGGGGCGCCCAGGCCCCCGGAATACATCACGCCCAGCAGGTACATGGCGTGCGGATCGTCGCGGGCCGCGCGCTCCTGGCAGGCGGTGAGCGCCTCCGCATAGCGCTGCAGGTTGAAGGCGTTTTCGCAATTATCCGACGACGCGGTCACCGACAATAATGAGATGAGCGCGGAGGCGGCGAGAAGAGTGACATAACGGAAGCGCGAAAGTTTCATGTATTCATGGAAAAAGGCGTTTGTTGAGGACATTATACAGCCGCCGGCCCCATGCCACGGCCAGTACCGCGTCTGCTTCGGGTTTGAAGGTGGTGACTTTGATTTTTTGGGCTATGAGATTGCTTCGCTTCGCCCGCAATGACGGAATGGCTTGCCAGTGGCGCTCCGTGAACCGGATTCCCTCATGGCCGTTGGGATTCAACCGCGCGGGCAATCATCGCCCACAGTTCGCGTTTGCCCTCGCCGGTGTGCGCCGAGGTGAGCGCCCGCGGCGCGTCCTCCGGGATCCCCGCCTGCGCCAGCGCTTCCTTCAGCGCATTCGCGCGGCGCGATTTGGGCAGTTTGTCGCACTTGGTGAAGGCGATGATGGAAGGCACGCCGTGATGGGCCAGCCAGCCCAACAGCGTCAGATCGTCGTCATTAAAGCCGCGGCGCAGGTCAATGAGCGTCACCACCGCCTTGAGCGGTTCGCGCATGGCCAGGTAGGTTTCCACCATTTTTCGCCAACTCCGCCGTTCGGTCTGGGACACGGCCGCGAAACCATAGCCGGGCAGGTCCACGAACATCAGCGACTCGTTGACCAGGAAAAAGTTGAGCGCGCGGGTTTTGCCGGGCGTGCGGCTGACTTTCACCAGTCCCTTGCGGCCCAGCAACAGGTTAATCAGCGACGACTTGCCCACGTTGGAGCGGCCAGCAATGGCGATCTCCGGCGCGCGGCTGGCGGGGTAATGTCCCGGCGCCACGGCGGAGGAGATAAAACGCGCGCCGGTGACCTTCATGAAATATCAGCCACCCGGCTCAATACAGCGGATTCATCACCAGCCCGCTGATGAGCTTGGGGTAGAAGTAGGTGGACTTCTGCGGCATCACCCCGCCGCCCAACGCCACCCGCATCACCTGCTCCGCGCCGGTGGGGTTCATCAAAAACGCGAAGTTCACCGCGCCTTCGTCCACGCGGCCCATGGCCTCGCGCGGGTCAATGGTGTAGCTGACGCGCCGCTTGGCCTCCACGTCCGCCTTGGTGACGCCCAGGGTTTTTTCAAACACCAGTTCCTGAAGCGCGATCACGTCCAGCCGGCCAAGCAACTCCGCCGCCGGCCCCGTGACGGAGGCCGCCACGCCGGGCTTGAGCGTGATCATAAGCGCCTTGCCGCCGCCGGTGTACACGGCGAAACTGGGGCCTTTGCGGCCCGCCCCGCGCAGTCCGGCCACAAGCTCCTCCGCGCGCGCGTGGTTCGCCCGCAGGGGCGTGATGTCGAAATCGGCGGCGAGCTTGTTCGCCAGCGCCTCGGCGGTGGGCGGGGACTCCAGTTCGCCTACCATGCGGTGGGTGGGCAGCACGGTGAACCCCTGCCCGTGGATGTTGGACAGGTACATCAAGCCGAAATCATAGGGCTGGTCCCCGGCGGGGTCTCCTTCCGCCGCGCGGCGCTCGTTGCGGTAGTTAAGCGCGGTCTCGTAGCGGTGATGGCCGTCGGCGATGACCACGGGCTTATCCGCCATGAAGCGCTTGGCCTCGCCGGTGACGGCGGGATCGGTGATGATCCACATGCGATGCTCAACATTTTCCGCGTCGGTCACGTCCACATCCGGCACGGCGTGTTCCATGTGCCGCGCGAACAGCGTGTCCAGCGCGCGGCCCTCGTCGGCGTACAGGCCGAACACGGGCGAGAAGTTCATGCGGCAGGCGCGGGTGAGCATCAGGCGGTCCAGCTTGGGGCCGGCCAGGGTGCGTTCGTGGGGATGCACGTCCTTGCCCAGCGGGGAGAGCTTGATGCGGCACATGAAGCCCACCCGTTCGCGCGCGGTTCCCTCCACGGTGTAGCGCTGGGCGTACAGGTAGATGGCGGGCGCTTCCGTGCGGGTAAGCGTGCCGTCGTCCATCCAGTTGCGCAACACGCCCGCGGCGCGGGTGTAGCGGTTGTTGGCGTCGCTGTCGTCGCTGAACTGGCGGCCCAGGATAAGCCGCACCACGTTGTGCGGGCTGCGCCCGTACAGTTCGTCCTGCATGCCGGAGGAGATCACGTCATAGGGGGGCGCCAGCACCGTGCCCAGGTCATGCTCCACCCGCTGGTTGTAAATGACGCCCGTGAACGGTTCAATCGTAGCCATGGATTCCTTTCAAGATTTCGCGCCGCGCTGGGGGTTACGGCGCCACAACTTCTGCCTGCGCGCCCACGCCGGGCAGCTTGCCCATGGCCATGCGCGCCTGCGCCTCCGTTTCATAGGCGCCCACCAGGGTGATGGCGGCGCCGCTCTTTTCATCCACCGCCACGTAGGCGGGTATGCCCATCGCCGCGAACGCGCGCTCGGCCGCCTTCGCCTGGGTTTCATCGGTGGGCGGGCCAAGGCGGATGGCGTAGGGCAGACGCAGGATGCGGGCATACCGTGCCAGGCCGGTGACCTTGACCTCCTGCGCGAAGGCGTCCGCCTCCCGCGCGGTGGGGAACCGGTCTATGACCACGCGCCGCCACTCTCCGGACCCGGCCACGTGGCTGTACACCTCGAAGGCGTTATAGCCCTTGAGCCGCAGCAGTTCCACCAGCCGCGCCGCCGGTTCGGCGGTTTTGAACGAGGCCACATGCACCACGAACGGGCGGCCCGCCGCGGGCCGCGAAGGCGCGGCGGCCTCCGCCTGTTTCACTTCCGCGCGGACGGGCGCGGCCTCCTCGCGCGCAATGCGCCACTGCCCCTTTTCCTGTACCAGGTACAGCGTGCGCGCGCCGGTTTTGGCGCCGGGCGGCGCGGGCAATACCACCTCCACATAACCGTCGCGCTGGGTGATCACCGCGCCGGCCAGATCCACGGGCAGCGGCTGTTGGCCCACGCCTTCCTTGCGGGCGCGTGTTTCAAGCGCCGTGCGGTCTTCGTTCCCCGTCCGGTACGCGGCGGCGTAACTCTCCAGATACGTGGCAAGGTCGCCCTTGTCGTGGCTTGCTTTCCACCCCGCCAGCGCGGCCATGATGGCGTTCTTGAAGGGCAGCTTGTCCACCGGCGCCTTGACGTCCACCAACGGTTTGCCCAGCGCCACGCGCGTCTCCCCCACGGGCGCGGCGGCGGGGGAGGAAGGTTTCTTTTCAGCGGCCACGGCGGCCGCGGCGGCGGATGGCGCTTTATCCCTCCACGCGGGCCACTGTCCGGCGATGATGCGGCGCGCCTCCTCCGGGGAAATCGTCTTTACCGTTTCGTCAAGACGCGAGGTGTCCAGCCGCGCGCCCGCCTTAAGCCCATGCAGGTTGCCCTTGATAAAGGCGTCCGGATTGTCGCGCCAGAGCGCCACTACAACGCGGTCGCGCTCCGCGCCGGAGGCGAACCCGCCCGCCACGCGGTACAGCGTGTCGCCGCCGCGCACCAGGTACAACCCTTCCTCCGTAACCGGCGCGGCCACCGCCACGGGCGCGGCGCACTCAATCTTGGGCGCGGGCGGTGGCGTTTCGATTCTCTTCTCCTCCACGGCGGGCGCGGGAGTTGCCGCCACCACCGGCGGGGGCGGGGGAACGATGTCCTGCGCCACGATTTTTTCTTCAACCGGGGGCGCGGGCGCGGCGGACGCCGGAGCGGCTTGTTCGCTGGCGGCCGCTTCTTGCTCCTCGCGGCGGATGCGATCCAGTTCATCAACCGGGGGCGCGGCGGGTTGCTCCTTGCGCGGCGGCGCGCCCGGCTTGAGCGCGGAAAGCTCCTCGGCGATTTTCGTCATCGCCTGTTTTTCGTCCTCGCTGGGCGCGGGCAGTTCCAGCCCCACGTTACGCTTGAGGTCGAGCGCCAAAAAATAATTCTCCAGTATCACCCCGCCGCCCAGCCGCGCCTTGACCACCAGGTTGAACGAGGGAAGACTCACCGGCGCGGCGCTGGTGATGGTGATAAGCATCTGGCCGGCCATGGTGGGGTGATCGGCGACCGCGACCTTGAAATCCTTCAGGAACGCCGGACGCTCCACGCCCACCCGTTCATAGTCCAAATCGTCGCCCAGGGAAGCGTCCAGGTCGCGCCGTCCGTCGGTTAGCGCGGGTATTTCCGCGCGGAAAGGCAGGTTGTAGGCGGACATCACGCGGATTTCGCCCATGGAGAACGCCAGCGCCCGGCTGGGAAACAGCCCCAGCGACACTATCGCCAGAATCAAGATGCGCAGGAATCTAGAATGCATGGACGTGAATAGTGAGATTGCTTCGTTTCGCCCGCAATGACAAGCGCTTATGCTTCAAGAAGGTTACCGTGTTTCCCTGGAGAGGGCAACAGGAAAAGAAGTCCTTGAACCAAACCACCCCTAGTTTTTTTGTCGTGGATCACGCCGCGACCCGTTTGATTTTGAATTTGGAGGCCGATTTTCTCACCTGCGCCAGATCGAAGGCCATCTGGAGCCGAAGCCAAAACTCCGGGGTGGAGCCGAACGCCTTGGATAGGCGGTAGGCCATTTCCGGCGAAACGCCATTCTTGCTGTTTACAAGCTCCGAAAGCGACACACGGCTTACGCCCAGGGCCGCCGCCGCCGCTGTCACGGAAAGCTTGAGCGGCCGCAAGCACAGCTCCCGAATCACTTCTCCCGGATGAGGCGGATTCTTCATTGGCATCGCTCGCTCTCCCTTTAATGATAATCCACAAGATCAAGGTCAAATACGCCCTTGTCCTTGAAACGGAAAATTAACCGCCAGTTTCCCGATACGGACACCGCCCAATACCCTTTCAGTTCACCCTTCAACCGGTGAAGGCGGAAACCAGGCAAATCCATTTCATCAAGGCTTTCCGCGGAGTCCAGAACCGGCAGCATGGCGGTAATCCGCTTAACAAGTTTTTGGGGAAGCTTTCCGCCCGCGCCCTCCTGATACAAGGCTTCCAGCGCCTTATGGTGTATTGTCTGTATCACGGGTAAAGTGTAAACCAATGGTTAACGCGCGTCAAGCGTGTTCCCGTTTTCGCGTAAGCGGCATCACGTCCGCCCGGAAAGTAATATCCCGTGTTTTCACAGCAGCAAATGACCGCCTTCTTTCGCCAAGAAGCAGATTAAACCGTGTCCGCGCGATTATAGTGTCATGAAGCGGGTTCCAGCATGCGGACCAGTTCCTCCAGGTCCGCGCGGATATCCGCCAGCGATCCGGGGGGGGCGGAGCCTTTGCGTTTTTTCAGGCTCTGGCGGGCGCCGGCGATGGAGAAGCGCTCCACGTGCAAAAGCCGCCGGATCTCCAACGCATGTTCGATGTCCTTCTTGGTATAGATGCGCTGGCCGTTCCGGTTTTTCTTGGGCGACAGCGTGGGAAACTCCGACTCCCAGTAGCGCAGCACATGGGGCTTTACGCCCACAATCTGGGCCACCTCGCGGATTTTGAAAAACATCTTGTCCGGGATTTCCACGTGGGCCGGTGTTCCCATGCTCATCTCAGCGCGCCTCCTCGGCAAAACAATCCACCCCGCCGCGGCCCAGCCCCTCGCAGGCGCGCGCCGCGTTGGCGCGGGTATCGAACCGTTCGCCGTACACCTTGTACACCTCCACCACGCCGCGCGCCTTGACAGCGTTGGCCGCGTAGCCGCGCTCGCGCGCCGTTTTGGCCGCCTGCTCCGCCAGCGCGGCGGTGGCGAACGGCCCGCCCTGCCCATGATACCCCGAACCCGCCGGTTGGAGTGATATGGCCACGCCCGCCGCCGCCAGCGCCGCTTGCGCCGATTCAGCCTGGGCGCGCGCGGTCCACGGCCCCACGGTAACCCGGTGCGTGGTGATCTCGGCGGCGCCGCGTTCCATGACCACCGGAACACCCATGCCGGTCAGGCGCGACACGATGCCCTCGCAACTTTGCTTGAGCATGCACACCCCGAACCGCAGCCGCCATCCTCCGCCCGGCGCGGCTTGGTCCGGTGTCAGCGGGACTGGAGCGGCCTCGTGTTTTATCGCCGGGGCGGGTACCGGTTCTGTTTTCGCGGGAGGAGTGGTTTTCGGCGCCGCCGCGGGAGCGGCCTTCACCGGCGCCGGGGCTGGGGCTTGAGCTTCCGGCGCGGCGGGCAAAGCGGAGACCGGCTCTGGTTTGGCTGATTGAGCCGGGAGGGATGGCGCAGCCGCCGATTCCGGCATGGCCTTTTCATCGGGCGCGGGGACAGCGGTCTGTTCCACAAGGGCGGCCACTTCCTGTTCCATGTTCGGCGCCGGGGGCGATGGCGTTTCCGTTTGCCGCGTTCCCGTTAAACCTTTCACCGCCTCCGCAAGTTCATAATAGGCGGGGCCGGGTTCCACGGTGATCCCCATTTGCAGCGCGGCGTAAACGGCCCCCGCGCCCAGCAGGACCAACAGCAGCGCGGTTGTGCGCGCCCCCCCGCGCCCCCGCCGGGGCGCGCGCGTATCCGGGGTCACGGTGTTGCGAATGTTCTCAATCTCCCGCAGCAGGTTGACCCTTGGCATCACTTCTCCCGGCGTGGTGGGAAACGCTCATTTGCCCTCCTCCTTTTCCTTGGCGGCGGCTTCGATGATCTTTTGGGCGATATGCGCGGGGGCCTCCTCGTAAGCGCCCGGCTGCATGGTGAACTGGCCCCGCCCGCCGGTCATGGAGCGCAGATCAGGCGCGTAGGTCATGATTTCCGCCATCGGCACGGTGGCGGAGATAACCTGCGCGCCCCCCCGCGAATCCACCCCCTGCACCCGGCCGCGCCGGTGGTTAAGGTCGCCCATCACATCGCCCACGCACTCGTCGGGCACCGTGATTTCCAAGCTGGCCATCGGTTCGAGCAGCGCCGGCTTGGCTTGCATGAAGGCCTCCTTGAAGGCTGTCCGCGAGGCGATCTTGAACGCCAGCTCCGACGAATCAACTTCATGGTACTTGCCGTCATACACCGTCACGCGCACGCCGGTGATGGGGTACCCCGCCAGCACGCCGTCGGCCATGGCCTCCAGCGCCCCCTTTTCCACTCCGGGGATGTATTGGCGCGGGATCACGCCGCCCACGATGCCGTTGACGAATTCGAACTCCTGCCCGTTGCGCAGCGGCTCGATCTCCAGGTGGCAGTCGGCGAATTGACCGTGGCCGCCGGTCTGTTTTTTATGCCGCCCGTGTCCCTTGGCCTTGGTTTTGATGGTCTCCTTGTAGGCGATGCGCGGCGGCTTGAGGTCCACTTCCACGCCGAACTTGTCGCGCAGCTTGCTGACCACCACTTCAATATGGGTCTGCCCCATGCCCGACAGGATGCGCTCCTTGGTTTGCCGGTCCACCCCCACGCGCAATGTGGGGTCCTCCTCCTCCAGCCGGTGCAGGGCGCCGGAGACTTTGTCCTCGTCGCTTTTTGACTTGGGGACAATGGCGTAGGAGATCACCGGCTGCTGCGCCGCCACCTTGGGGAACACGATCCGCTCCTTGCCGCCGGTCAAGGTGTCGCCGGTGGTGGTCAACTTTAGCTTGGCGACCGCGGCGATGTCGCCTACCACCGCTTCCTTGACGGGATTCTGTTTTTTGCCTTGCAGCGCCTCAAGCTGGCCCAGATGCTCCTTCTCGCCCCGCTGGGAGTTGATCACGTTGCTGTCGGAAGCGAACACGCCGGAGAAAACGCGGAACACGGAAAGCTTGCCCGCGTAAGGGTCGGCGATGGTTTTGAAGACAAACGCGGCGGCGGGGCCGGCCGGATCGGGCTTGATCTCCACGGCGGCGCCCGATTCATCCTCCGCCGGGCGCGGCGGGGCGTCCAGCGGCGAGGGAAGGAAGTTCACGATCAGGTCCAGTGTCTTGCGGATGACGATGTTCAGCGCGGCCGATCCGGCCACCACGGGCGACACATCGCCCGCCAGTACCGCGCGGCGGAATCCGGCGTACAGGTCCTCGTCTTTCAAGGCGCCGGTGGACATGAACTGGTCCAGCAGTTTTTCGTCCGTCTCCGCCACGGATTCCACCAACTCCTGCCGCTCCTTTTGGGCGAGGTCTTTTAAGTCCGCGGGAATCTCTTCGGTGGTGAACTTGCCCTCGCCGTCTTTTTCGTAAATGTAGGCGCGCATGTAGAGAAGGTCCACCACGCCCTTGAAGGCGGCCCCATGCCCGATGGGTATGGTCAGGCGGAGTATTTTTTGATGGAAGGTGTCGTGGATATGGTCAATCACCGTGGCGTAGGAGGCGCGCTCGGCGTCCATCTTGTTGATGAACAGCACGCGCGGCAGCTTGCGTTCCGCCGCGCGCCTCCACAACCGTTCGGTGTTGGCGCGGATGCCCTCGTCGGCGGCGATAACCACGATGGCCGCGTCCATGATGGGAATGCACAAAAACGCCTCGGAGACGAAGTTCTGGTCGCCGGGCGTGTCTATGACGTTTATCTTGTGATTCTTCCACTCGCACGAGGCGATGGAGGCGGAGATGGAAAGTTGGCGCTTGATCTCTTCCG
Source organism: Nitrospinota bacterium (assembly GCA_016207925.1). Lineage (GTDB taxonomy): Bacteria > Nitrospinota_A > UBA7883 > UBA7883 > UBA7883 > JACQZB01. The sequence goes on along the minus strand of JACQZB010000115.1, from coordinate 24,918 downwards.
GGTCGAAATCCATCGTGGTGTTGCCCTCGATGATCTTCCCCATCCGGGTGATGCCTCCGGAGTCGTACAGCATGGCCTCGGCGATGCAGGTCTTCCCCGCGCCGCTATGGCCCAACAGGCCGACGTTGCGGATTTTATCGGGTGTGTACGTCTTCATGCGATCCCCTCCACGCCATGACGATCATTCCCACGGAGCCGCGCCCTCCCCACGGGCGATGGCCCACAAACCACCTCACGCCCAGTCACCGACATATTCGCACACGCCTCCCATGATTTCAACGCGTTCTCGTTACAGCCAAAGCGAACGGATGACGATAATGAAATTGGAGGATGGGCAAGCCGCTCAGCCAAACCGGCGAATGGGCTTGACTATTCGTAATAAATTGTTATAATTAGGGTTGTGGAAGGCGCGATTTAGGATAGCGAATCATGGTCGAAGCGCTTGGTTTACAGCAGGTGTTGCAGCTCTCCAGCACGGTGGAGCGTGTGCAGATGGCCCAGCAGGCCCAAGGCGCCGAGCAGGCGAGGGGATTCGACCGCGAACTGGAAAAAAAGGTTGACCACGACCGCGACCTGGCCAAGGAAACCCAGCAGACCGAGGAAGCCAAAATCCGCGACGAGGGTCAGCGCAAGCGCAAGCATTACGCCATGCCGCGCCGCCAGCGCCCCGCCGAAGAAGCCGTCAAGGAGGAAGAGGCGCCCAAGCCCGCCGCCTCCGAAACCGGCGAAGGCACGCTCATCAACATCGTCGCGTAGTCACGCATGAGCGGGTGGATACTGTTCCAACTCCTGGTGGACGTGGCGCTGTTCGCGCTGGTCATCGCCTACATTTTCCGTGACGGGCGCGCCGCCCGCGCGCAGGCCCTCGCCCAAACCCCGCCCCCGCCGGTGGAGCCGGTGGACACCGCGCAGATCGAGGCGCTCATGGACGAGTTGGCCAAACTGATCGTGCGGGCGGAAAAAGTCGCCGCCAAGCTGGAGCGGGGCGCGGCGCAAGCCGCCCCAGCCGCGCCGGAGGCCGCGCCTCAACGCAAGGTCCCCGCGCCCGCGCAATCCGTTGAACCGGCGGATTACGACGAGGAAAAGTACGCCGCCGCCACCAAGCTGATCAAAAAAGGGCTGTCCGATCAGGAAATCGAAAAGCGCGTCGGCCTGCCCGCCAACGAAATAAGCCTTATCCGCAACCTCACCACCTAACGCCGCGCGGCGGCCATGATCCCCCCACAGCTTTCCTCCACCTTGCTTCACGCGGCGCTTGCGTACCTTAACCCCGCCGAGCGCGAGATCGTGTTCCGCGAGGGGGACATGGTGGAAGGAAGGGTGCTCAAGATTCTCTCCGGCAGCCAAGCGGTGGTGCGCCTGGGCGGGGTGGACCTGGTCGCCACCACACCCACCAAGCTGGCCGAAGGGCAGAACATCGTCGGCAAAATCGAGTCGGTGGAACCGGAAATCACCATCAGCCTTCTGCGCGGCGAGTCGGCCAGGGACTTAAAGGAAACGGCGCTGATGCGGATGTTGATGCCTTCCCGGCAGCCGTTGGGAGCGGCCTTGGCGCGCCTTGCGGCGCTGGACACCAGCGGAACGCCGGCGAAAATCCGTGACACGCTGGCGCTGTTGGTTAAAACCATCCAACAGGCGCTGGCGCTTGATTTTGAAAAGCTCACCCCGGATCAGGCGCGCGAATTGTTGTCGCGCTCCGGGCTGTTCCTGGAGTCTACGCTCAAACAGGCCGCGTTGGGGAACCTAACGCGCGAGGGGCTGGCGGCGGCGCTTGCGTCCGACGGCAAGGCGGCGCTCGGCAAAACGCTGACCTCGGTGGAGGCTGAAATCGCGGCGACCCTCAAACGCGCGGAATCGGCTAAACAGGGCGAGCCATTCGCGGCGGAACTGCGGGCGCTGGGTAATGCGGCAAAAACGTTGCGTGAGGCGATGAACGTCATCGAACTCAACCAACTGCTCAACGCGCAGGTGAAGGAGAGGGGCGCGGAGAACCAGCCGCAACTGTTCCAGATTCCGTGGCTGGACGGGCAAGAAGCGAAAACCGCGCGGCTGTACGTGACGCCGCGCGACGGCGGCAAGGGAGGAAAAGGGACGAGAAAACCTCCCACGCTGGTGTTCATGCTGGAAATGAGCGCCCTTGGCCCCGTGCGCCTGGACGCGCGGATGGAAGGCAAAACCATCGAAGGCGCGGTGTACGTCACCGCGGCGGATACCGCGGACTACCTGCGCGGCCGCCTGCCGGAGCTGGCGGCGCCGTTGGACCGGCTCGGTTACGCCGCGCGGTTCACGGTGTCCACGGCCCAGCGCGGCTTTGTCACCGAGGAGTTGGAAATGCGCCCGCTGGTACAGGCGCGGGGGATGGTGGACGTGCGCGCATGAAACGCCAGGACAAGCGCAAGAAAGCGGTGGCGCTCAAGTACCGCCCCATGGAGCAGGCCGCGCCCACCGTGGTGGCCAAGGGGGCGGGGCCTATCGCGGAAAAGATACTGGAGATCGCGCGCGCCCACGGAATTCCCGTCAAGGAAGACGCCGATTTGGTGGAAACGCTAAGCGCGCTGGATTTGAATCAGGACATCCCGCCGGAGCTTTATAGCGTCATCGCCGAGGTGCTGGCCTGGGTGTACAAGGTGAACAAGGAGTATAGTTAAGAATGTGAATTATACTTAATGATGATTAATTTAATGTAATTAGTGACAATTTCATTGATTTTTGATATAATTTTAACTTGGTGGTTCAAACATTGACGTAACGCGCAAAGAGCATCCCATGGGCATAGGCTGCATCGTTGTTGATGACATGGGGCCGATGCGGCGCACTGTGTCCCTTACCCTTCAAAGCCTTGGCTTCACCGATATTTACGAAGCCAAAAACGGCCGCGAAGCTTTCGAAAAAATTCTCGCCTTCGCCGACATTCCCGGCAAACAGATCGAAATAGGTTTTGTGGACTGGAATATGCGCCCGGTCACGGGGCTTGATTTGCTCAAGATGATCCGGCAGGAAAAACGCACGCGCGACATGGTGTTTGTAATGATCACTGCGGAGCAGTTGCAGGATAACGTCATAGCCGCCCTGCAAGCGGGCGTGGACGATTACATCATCAAACCCTTCACCCCCAAGGTGGTGAAGGAGAAAATAAACAACCTGATTCGCAAACGCTCGCGGGAGCTGCGAAAGGAGTACGAGGAGTTTTTCAGCCGCCCCAAGGGGGCCTTGGACGAGTTGGCCGTTCGCGAGGAAAGCGAACGGGGGTTGAAAGAATACCGGCAACGATTCAACAAGTTGCAGGAAATGTCGGTCTGGAGTTCCATAATCCCCGTTGAAATAGGACGGCTGCATTTTACCGCGGGCGATTACGAGGAGGCGGAAAAGTGGCTGCGTAAGGCTTTGGCAACTGATTTCGGCGCTCCGGAAGCGCATAGCCTGTTGGCCATGACACTGCGGTCGTTGGGCAAAATCCCCGAATCCGTGCAGGAGTTGGAAATCGCCCTCATCGAGCGGCCCCATTCCGGCGAACTCAAGCAGCGTCTCGGCGAAGCCTACCTCAAGGAGGGGCGGCTGGACAAGGCGATGCTGACGCTCACCGAGGCGATCCAGTTGCTGGAGGCGCAATCGGCCAACGGGTCCATGGCGCGCACGAAAAACGCCTTGGGTCAGACAAAATTGGCCAAGGGCGAAAAAGACCACGACGAGGGGATGAAACGCGCGGCGGTGGAGGACCTTACCGACGCGGTGCGCCAGGACCCGTCGCTGGTGGCGGCGCACTACAACCTGATGGTGGCGTATAAATCCACCGGCCACGCGCGGGAGGCCGCGCAGGTGCTTGAACGCATCCAGTCCATGGAACCAAAGGACGCCGAAGGCTGGATCGCGATGGGCAAGGCGTATCTGGAACGCGGCGAGAAGGCCAAGGCAAAATTCGCCTTCAACAAGGCCGAGGGGCTGGGCAACGGCCGGTTCGCCGTGTATGAGGAGATGGCCCAAGCCTATTTCGATCGCCGGATGTACGACGACTCGATTCCGTATATAGACCGCGCGCGGGAAATCAATCCCAGCGATATTTTCACCTACAACCTTAAAGGCATCATTTTCCGCAACCGGGGCGACTTTACCAGCGCGCTGGGCGAATACTCCCACGCGGTTACGCTGGATCCCAGCAACTCCGGCCTGTTTTTCAACTTGGGCGTGGCGCACTTCAAGGCGGGTGACAAAAAGGAAAGCCTCAAGCATTTCAGAAAGGTTAAGGAGCTTGACCCCGGTTTCGCCGAGGCCGACGACTACCTGCGCCAACTGGCCGCCGTGGGGGTGGGATAAATTGATACGCGAATGGCAATATCGGGCCTGGCGCCCGCTGTTATAATTGGCAAGCATGGTTAAGGCAATGATATGCCAGTTGACATAGAAAACAGGTCGCATACTGGCGAACAGGCCCAGAGAAAGACTGGCAGGCAGGTGTTGTCTTATTGAGTGACGGACGCCCAAGTTCAATGATTAAGCGCAACGCGAGTGAGTCTGACAGATATTTTGTGTAAACGGCCGTTTGCCATTTTTTCATAGCCGCTCCGGCGAACCGTGCGGCAATCCGTTGCCGGCTGAACCAGCCTTGCCCCCTTTTCCGGCCGTTTCCCTTCCCCTTGATCGTATTCGCCCCGGGGGCGCCCAAGGGCCGTCTCTTTGACATGTCCCCGCCGCTGTGTTACATTGTCTTACAAAAGGAGCGGGCGCATGAAAGACACCATCACCATCAGGCTTACCGGGAAACTCCGCAAGGAGTTGGCCGCCGCCGTCAAGGCTGAGGGAACGTCAAGGAGCGAGATCATCAGGGACGCGGTCTCCCATTATCTTGCCATCAAACGGTTCCGCCATTTGAGGAAGCGCATCCTGCCATTCGCGGAGGCGCAGGGTTTGATCTCGGATGAGGACGTTTTCAAGGCCATCTCGTGAGGGTTGTTCTCGATACGAATGTCATCATCGCCGCGTTTGCGGCCCGGGGGCTTTGCGCCGACGTATTGGAGGTGTGCCTTGCCCGCCATACCATTGTAATGAGCGGGCACATTCTTTCCGAGGTCGAAAGGAACCTTATCAGGAAATTACGGCTGCCCAAGGACACCGTTGAATCCGCGATAAGCTACTTAAAGGAGATTTCGGAAGTAGTAGAACCCGCAAAGATTGAACACTCGCAATGCAGGGATAAGGACGATATAAAAATAATCGGGACGGCCATGGGCGGCGGAGCCGGAATTATCATAACCGGCGACGGCGATTTATTGACGTTGAAACATCATCGAACCGTTAGAATCCTCACGCCCAGAGCGTTTTGGGAGCGGCTGAAAGACGGGTAGATGATCCTGTCCAATGAGACCTTGCGCAGGCTCCCGCTCAATATCCCGGTCACCACGGGCTTGTGAAGGCCCGCGCGCTCCGCTTTCCCGGCATGGGTCAACCCGTAATGAAATATCCCGGCTCGATCTTGAAGTAATCAGCCAAAATCCGTATGTGCGTCTTGCTTAGATCCCTGTCCCCCCGCAGCAACGCGCTCCCCAAGGTTCTGTTCCCCAACAACCGGCCAAGTTCCGATGCGCTCATGCCGCGTTCCTCAACCAATATTCGCAGGGCTTCCAAGGGAGTGACTGGCTTGAGTTTAATGGGGTGATGATCGTCTTCGTAAGCCTCAACAAATAGGGAAACGGCCAACAGGTAGTCCTCCTGGTCACGGCTCAAGTCATGCCCCGCCAAGCGGTCAATGATCCTGGCCGCGCGCTTATAATCCTTTTCGCCATGGATGGGGCGGGGCATATACATACCCGCCAGTTCCTGATAGGTGTCAGGAAAATCGCCAGCAACCGTTTTCATAATGTCTCCTTCCATGACTCACGCGAATATTCGGCGTGGGTCAAAATCACCAACACATATACCCTTCCGATGTTAAAATGCGCCGCTGTCACCAGCCTGTACTTTGTCCCGGCGATGTTGAAAACGATGACCGTTTTCCCGCTTGCAAGGGTAATCCAGTCCGCGTGGGGGAACACCTTCCTGATATCAGGAAAATTTTTCCATTCAGCGCGTTTAGTGATTCTGTACCATCGTTCCAACGGTTCCCGCGCATCACTACGCAAGCCCGCGAATTCATTGATGCGCCGCTTGGATATAATTCTCATCGGTGGCTACATTATGTGCGCATGATCGGGATGTGTCAACCCATCCCCCCCAATCCCCGCGAGGATAGGGAGGCGGCCTTGCCCCTGGACATCAATGATCCGCCGCGGGCGGGGGCGGGGTTGAAGATCAGGTTCGGGCAATAGGGGGAGGCTCGAAAAATTCCGCCACGGAAGGCGGAATTTTTCGCCCCAATGGCATCTTGACGGTCAATGTACGCCAAGGGGTACGGGGGAGAGCGGCTAGGCGACGTTGAGGTACATTCGTGACCCCGGATCTATGGCGTTAAGAAGCTCATCAAGCTTTTCAAAGCTCGGCGCTGATTTACCCTGTTCGTACCTGGCATAAGCATTCTTCGACGCGGACCCCATCCGGTTAGCCACTTGCTCAATGGTCAACCCGCGCCGTTTCCGGAGCCTTCGGAGTATAAACGCAATGAGTGTTTTTGGATCGTCCGACCCGACGAAAAACACATCTCCCTCCGCCGGCGTGATGGTAACGTTCAGGTTGGCATACCCCTCCGCTTCGGCTAATAACTCCACGGCTTCTTTCGCCATGGCGTGGGCGTTCCTTCTCGTCTTCCCTTGGGTAAGAATGTCGAGGGCCTGAATCTCCACGCCCCAATAACCAGTCCGATCCGGTTTAATCAAATGGCCTGCAATGAACATCTTAATCCCTCCCTTCCGCTTTCTTGATGATGCCCGCCGCTGTTCCTTCCCTGATCTCTGGATGGCGGGGGATGATGAGGCTCCGTTCTCCATTGGTCCATATCTCATGATTTGCGCCTTCGCGCGGCAGGTAGTATCCCAATTCGCGGATTCTTCTGATTAACTCGCGATATTTCATTGGCTAAAATGGTACACGTAAAAGTGAACCGATGCCATGCCGCCGGATGGTTATTTCAACCCAATTTCCACTATCTTCACGGCGCCGGGGGACTCCGCATACACAATCCTGGCGCCCGCCGCGTCCTTATACCAGTACGGGTGATTGGTCATGCGCGCGGTTCCAGGCCCGTGAGGGTCGTCCAGCAGGGCTAGGATGGCGTACGCCGCCGCCCGCCGGACGCCCGGCGCAAGCTCCGCAAGGCTGGCGGCGGCGGCGCGGCTGATCGAAAGGGTCATCCCCTGGCCGCCTCCTCGATCAGCCTGAGGGCTTTCTTGTGGCCCAGGGCGCCGGAGGATTCCGCGGCCTTTGCCCGGATGGCCCAATAGGCGTCCTCCATGGCTTTCAGGCGTTCGTATTCGTCGTGGCTGATAAGTGTCACGGCGGGGCGCCCGTGTTTGGTGATGGTGACGGGTTCCGCCGCCGCTTTCTGGAAATACAGCCCGCCGTTCCTTTGAAAGGCCGTTGCGTCAATGATGATCATACCGCCGCGCCTTGAGTGGTTATTCACGGGGACAGTATACCCATAATCCATGGATTAATCAATAGCCGGAAAATATGTAAATATTTCTTGACAAGGGGATGGGGAATGTGCGATAGTATATCCAGCATGAACGATGATGATGGCAATTCGAGAGAAGGCGAAGGACGATGATGGACTTGGCGTTGAACTTTTTGATGGGGTTGGAGCCCGGGAAGATGGTGGCGCTGGTGATGTTCGCCGCCACGGTAGTCCTATTCCCCGTGGTTGTTAAGACCTGCAAGGGCCGCGCCGACCTCGGTTGCTCCGACGAAGAATCGGAGCGGCTTCATGAAGTGCTTCATGCGTATACGGGCACTGACACTTCTGCTCATGCTATTGGATATCGTCCCCACTTCGATGATTGATCAGTAGCCGCGCAATACCGCCATACCACTCAATCTTCTTCTTTTTGTTGCCCCCGCTTAACTGAAATTACTTTCGTTCCAAGGGATGCTTGTTGGCATCCATTACTGATTGCGCGATGTCGCCCGCCGCCCCAATTGCGGCCCGGGCGGGGCCGGTGGCCCCATAGTGCGCCCCGGAAGGCTGGTTTGATTGCATGGGGTTATCTTGGGTTGAGGCTGCCTCCCCCTGCGCGCGGCCGACCATCATGTTCATCCGCCGGGCATATTCCTGGTTCGCCCATTCCGCGCCTCCGGCATGTTGGGAGGCTTCCTTGTTGACGGCATTCCACACCGCGGTGGACATCGCCGTGTTGAGATCAATGTTCTTGCTGTCCTTGGAGCCAATATCAATCGTTGCCGCGCCCGCGCCCGATAGTTTAGTTCCGAGAACGGTTCCGATAATCCCCGTGTCCTGTTTGGCTTCGATGCGAAGCACTCCCGTGCTTGAATCGTAGGTCATGCCCGACCTTTGCACGAAATCACCAATAGCCTTGCCGGAAGCCACCAGCCCGGCGCGTTCGGCGCCTTCGGAGGTCCGCATGCTGGCGCCAAGGCGGGCATCGCCCTGACCAATGAGATAGCCCGCGTTCTTGGAAACATGATCGATGAGTTTCGCTTCGCCCATGCTGCCGTAGTCGCCGCGCCAGAACTTATCGGTCGCCATGGTATCGGCGATGCTTTGCTGCTCCCGTGTCCCGGCGACCGCGCCGGCGGCCCGCGGGCTGGAATACACGCCGGCGGCCCCATACGCCTGTTCCAATTTAACCGCCGCCGCGTGATATTCCTTCGACGTGTCGCCGTGCTTGGCGCGGGCGGAGTCCGCCGACGCTTGAAGCGCCCCAAGTTGGCGGAGTTCTCCTTCGGAGAGATGCCCGAATCGCTCCACGTCGGCGGTCATTTTCTTGGACGCAAGTTCAGCCGCCTGTTCGAAATTCCCCTGCTTGATCGCGGCGCCGTATTCGGCGCCAAGCCGGGCCTCGGTCATTTCGGCCTGCATATCGGGGGTGATCTTATCCGCGGTGATTCGGTCTCTCGCGGCGTCAAGCGCGCCAAGTTTGCTCATATCTTCATTCGTGGTGCCTATGGCGTGGTCCAGCCGGCGAGATGCTCCGCGTCCGGCGATCTCCATGGCGCCTTCGACGCCTGTTATCCTCGCATCCTCGATGGATGCCATGCTTCTCGCCGTGCCCGCATGCGCTTGCGCGTCCGTCATGGCCTCGGTGGAGCCGAAATGGCCCCGCGTCATGCCGAATTCCCGCATATCGGCGCGCTGCTTGGCCAACATGCGGTCCATGTACGCCCCGGCGCCGAATTCCGGGTGGTTGCCCAGGGTGGCGCCGGCCATTTCCTGGCTGGTGAGCATCTGCGCCCGGCCTTCCGGCGAGGCCATGGCCCCCGCCCGCTGCGCGGCGCTTTCCTGCGTGGAGGTCATGCGGTTGGCCACGGAAGTCAGCGCGGCGGCTCCCTTGAACCCGATCATCCCGCCCACCGCGGCGGCGATGCCGCCCGCCAGCCACCGCATGGTGGCGAAATTCGAGAGTGTCTTGAGCGAACTGGTGGAGAATGTCTGGATGGCGGCGGACCCCAGCCCCAGGTTGCGGACTTCGGCGAAGGTCCGGTAGGCGTAGTCCATGGCGAAGCGGTGCAGCAGCACGTCTATCACCCCCCACAGGGATATCCAGACGTACAATCCGATTACCCCCATGGCAATCTGCCCGAACAGGGCGGTGGGCAGGAAGAGACGCAAAACCAACCACAGGAGAATTATGCAATCAATGCCTGTCAAAAGAGAGAAGCGGAACCTGTAACTGATCGCTTTCCATGTCGCGGAAAATAGGTTTTCCCTAATCACTTACCGTGTCCCCCTCACCCGGCCCGGAGTTTATCCTGAGCGAATGCGAAGGAGGCCACCCGCAAGGGGCGAGGGGCGAGGGGGCGGATGGCGCGAGTGTAAGGGCAGGGGTTGCCGTGCCCGTTGCAGGTTACCGCCGCTAGGTGGCGACGCGCGACGAGGGGGGCGCGGGATTGGCGGCGGTGACAACCGCGAGCGCGCGGGTGGCCTGTTCGGCCACGTCGGGGCTGGGGTCGCGCGTCATCTGGCGCAGGATTTTTCCGGCGTCGGAGTCTCCAATGGCTTCCAGCGCGCGCACAACCTTTATCCGCACGGCGCTTTCGCGGTGGCCGGCCATGACCAACAGCGCGCGCTTGGACTCCATGCCGCCGATCATTCCCACCGCCTCCGGCACCGTCAGGCGGATGTTGCGGTCCTCCACGTAGGGGGCGATGTGCTTGATGGCGCGCGGGTCGCCCAACTTGCCAAGGGCCAGCACGCTTTTCTCCCGCACCCACCAGTCGTCGTCCTTGAGCAGTTCCACCAGCCGGTCAAAGGCGGCAGGCTCGGCCACGTGGGTAAAATATTCGGCGGCCATGCGCCGCGTGTAGTGGTCGCCGTCGTACAAAAGCTGACGCAGGGTGTCGCGCACCCCTTCCATTTTCATTCCGGCCAGGGCTTCAACGGCGATTTCGCGCACCCACCAGTCGGCGTCTTTAAGCGCGCTTACCAGTGTGGTGACCGTGTCCGGATCGCGCAGGCCGCGCAGCACGTCGGCGGCCATGCGGCGGGTGTTCACGTCGCTGTCGCGCATAAGTTTGACCACGGCGGGCACCACGGAGGCGTCGCCGATATGGGCGATGGCGTCCGCGGCGAGCTGGCGCGTCACTAGGTCGGGGGATTTAAGCCGTTCGAGCAGCGCCATGGCGTCCTGCGGGGCGCCCACCGCCCGCAACGCCTCTATGGCAAGCTGGGTTACGCCCGGATCGGTCTCCGTGGCCAGCAGCTTGCGGATGCCGCCGATGGCCTCCTTGCCGCCAAGCTCGCGCAGCGCCTCCAGCGCCCGTCCGCGCATCCAGGGATCGTCGCTTTCCAGCGCCTCCTCCAGCGCCGCCACCGCTTCGCGCGCGCCGATGGCCGCCAGCACCTCCATGGCCTTGCGCCGTTTGCCCCGGTCCTGGCTTTTGAGCAGTTGCGCCACCTTGTGGACGGGCGCTTTTTTGGGATACTCGCGGATGAAATCCGCCGCCATGGCGCGCACGAATGAGTCGTCGCTGCCCAATAGGTTGGCGAAATCCGGCATGGCGATAGGACCCCACTTCTGCCGGATGACCTTGAACGCCAGGTTGCGGACCGCCTCGAACCGGCTGCCCAGATGGATCAGCAGGCGCTCATACGCCGGACGGTCGCGCAAGGAGCCTAAGATCAATTCGGCGTCGGCGGCGGTCAACGATCCCCCTTGGGCCAACTCCACCACGGCGTCCACCGCCCGTTCCGATGATTGCGAAAGCTCGGAGAGTATTTCGCGGCGGCGGCCGGGGTCGGCCTTGGGGAATTTTTCCACCAGGGACGGGATTTTGTCTTTACCGAAACCAAAGAATCCCATGGTTTTTGTTACCCACCATATCTAGTTGTCATTATATAGCAGAAGGGCGTGTGTCCAAAAAGGACATAAGACCATATTGTGGCTAATGCTGTTTCAAGGCGTTAATCGAGCCTGGAAAAAGCATGACTTTTGTCATTGTGTCATTCCCGGATCAAGAATAATCATGCGTATGATGGCAATGGTTGGACACCAAAGCTGTTGAGTCCATGCGGGCGGTTAGATTTATTCGGGCGCCTGTGTTACAGTTAATACGCTAACAAGAACGGGTATTGTCATGAACGTACATCCACGCACCACAACGGAACTGGCGAATCTGCTCCGTGATCACGGCATCACGGGAAAAAGGGATGATCAAGGAGGTCATCGTGGACCCCTCCAAGGTGTTCTACGAGCCGAAGACCACCGACCATCACCACTATTTCAACGTGGACACCGGCGAGTTGATTGACTTCGAGGCGGAGCTTCCCGCCTTGCGCGAAATGGCCTCCGTCCCCGAAGGCATGGAATTGGTGGGCGTGGACGTGACCGTGCGGGTGCGCTCCTCGGCGATGGCTGCGGCCAGCGCGGGCGCCGCGTAACCATACGCCCGTATGACCGGCGAGTTTACGGTTCATTCGCGTAACCACGCCGAGTTGATAGACATCACGGGCGAGGTTCGCAAATTCGTTTCGCAAAGCGGAGTGGAAGAGGGGACGTGCGTCGTGTACGTCCCCCACACCACCGCGGGCGTGACGGTCAACGAAAACGCCGATCCCTCCGTTGTCGCCGATCTTCTGCACTCATTGGAGCGCGCCGTTCCCTGGCGCGACCCGGCCTACCGTCACGGCGAGGGCAACAGCGCGGCGCATGTAAAATCGTCGCTGGTGGGCTGCTCGCAAACCTTCATCGTCCGCCATGGCCGTTTGGCGCTGGGCACATGGCAGGGGATTTACTTCTGCGAGTTCGACGGGCCACGGGTACGGCAGGTGATGGTACGGGTAGGCTAGAGCTTTAGCTAGTTGTGAATGCCTGATTGTTGCTTGTGTTAGTCTTCCCATCCCTTGAACGCCCCTTGCGCGTGAAGCGAATACACGCTATAATCGCTTCATTACATGAAGCATATAATCTGAATAATGCCTCGCTATATTTGGAAACATGCGCGGTGGCCGGCCTTGACCTGGCGCGGCGAAGACCTGATGCCGGCGCTAAGCCAATGCCGAAAACGCCAAGGGACGCTTCTTGGCGCCATGTCCGCCATGGGGCTGGAACTGGCCACCGAGGCGCGCTCCGAGATTTTAGTGACTGAAGCGATCCAAACCTCGCTGATCGAAGGCGCGCCGTTAAACCTTGCGGCGGTCCGGTCATCAGTCGCCAACCGGCTTGGTCTTGTTTATGCCGGCGTACCGTTTACCGACCGCCGGGCGGATGGTCTGGTGGAACTGCTTTTGGACGGAACGGCGCGATTTGATGAAAAGTTATCCGTATCCCGGCTCAACCGGTGGCACGCCGCGTTATTCCCGTCCGGATATTCAGGATTGCACAAAATCACCGCGGGGAAATACCGGCCTGGCGAAATCAATGTGCTCTCCGGCCCGGTAGGCAAGGAGAAGGTTCATTTTTCAGCCCCGCCGCCAAGGCGGGTACCCGGCGAGATGAAGCGGTTTTTGCGCTGGTGGCATGTCAGCCGCGAGAACCTTGACGGGCTGCTTCGGGCGGGTGTCGCGCACTTTTATTTTGTCACCATCCATCCCTACGAAGATGGCAATGGGCGTCTGGCGCGCGCCCTGACCGATGTGGCGCTCGCCCAGGATGAGCGGCGCCCGGAACGCTTTTACAGCATGTCCGCCCAGATCGCTTCCGAGCGAAACGCTTATTACGAGACCTTGGAGCGCGCGCAAAAATCCTCGCTCGATATAACCAGTTGGCTGCGGTGGTTCCTTGAGTGTCTTGAACGCGCCATTGATCATTCTGAAAACGTCATGGGCGGCGTATTTTATAAGGCCCGATTCTGGGCAAAGTTCAATTCGGCTCCGTTGAGCGCGCACCAACGCAAGGTGATAGTAAAGCTCCTTGATGCGGGGCCGGATGGATTTGAGGGTGGGCTGACCACTCGAAAGTTCGTCAGCATGGCCAAGGTGAGCCGCGCGACCGCGTACCGGGAGATCACTGACCTTGTTGACAAAGGAATACTGGTACATCGCCCCGGCGGAGGCAGGAGTGTTAGCTACACGCTGGCGCCAGTGTAAGCGATCAGAAATATCCGCGCATCTCCACCCCGGCCGTCAACGGCGCGGCGCCGTATTCGCTCTCCAGCGCAACGCCGCGCGGCTCGCGGCCCATGGGGGCGCTAAGCGTCAACGCAAGCTCCGACTCGTCGGAGAGCGACCGGACAAGGTACAACGCCAGCAGCATCGAGCCGTCGCTCATGTTGCGGATCAGCGCGGCGTCGCCCGCCGTCAAAGGGCCGAACTCGTAACCAAGCCCCAACACAGAATAACTCTTGCCAAGATAACCGCCGGTGACGGACAACACCGATAGGTACCGCGCCGGATCATCCACCCCCGCCCCGTGCCAGAAATACGCCAGCCGCGCATTGAGCGAACTGGGGTAGCGTGTCTCCAACTCCACCGCCGCTTCCACTCGATCCCCGGCGCCGCGCGCAAGGTTCCCCTCCGCCCGCAGGCCCACGCCCATAAACAACTCGCCCTGCAACGACGCGCCGTATTTCTCCTCCCCCTGCGCCCGGCCGCCCAACGCGCCCAGCTCATAACCGGCCACCACCGCCGTCACGCGCGCCACTGCCGCCGCGCGCTCCCACTCCACATCGCCGGACCAGCCGCCATCCGCATCGCGCCGGTAGCCCAACGCGCCGATTAATGACAACTGCGCTAACTCGCCCAACCGCGCCTCCACCCGCGCCGCGTCCACGCCGGGTTTATAGACCCGGTAAAAGGTCTGCGCGGCGAAAGGGGCGAAAAAGTCGTTCGGGGTGAAAAAGAAGCAGGTGGCCAGGCTCACCGGCTGGCGGCCGATGATGACATCCAGCCAGTCCACCGAATACGCGGCGCTCAAACGATCCACCGCCGCCATGCCGCCGCTGCGTTCCTCATTCATCCATCGGGTGAACAGCGAGGGCGAGCGTTCCGTGTCGTCCACTCCGCGCGGCGCCGCCAATGCGGACGCGACGGATACATGGCTGGCGATAGCGTAGCCGTTAAAGTCGAATCGGAGCTTTGACGCCTCCCATTTGACCAACAGCCTTCCCTCGGCGCCGGTGGAGGCGGAATACTCGGACGGGAACAGCCAGCGGTTATCGGGATTGCGCGCGGCGGAAGCGGTGACGCGCAGCGATCCGCGCGCGTCCAGCGTTTCGGTTTCGTAAAAAGCCCATGCGGCGGAAGAAATCAGCCACAGCGCAACCGCCAGCGGCAGGCTAAGTTTTATGGTGGTCATGGGCCAGCCTGCCGTCGCGCATGGTGATGACGCGCCGGGCGCGGGCCATCACGCGCGGATCGTGGGTGGAGAACAAAAACGTGACGCCGCTGTCGCGGTTGAGGCTTTCCATTAGGTTCATCAGCGCGTCGGCGGTGGCGGAGTCCACGTTGGCCGTCGGCTCGTCCGCCAGCACGATGGCCGGGCGCGGCGCGATGGCGCGCGCGATGGCCACCCGTTGCTGCTGGCCGCCGGAAAGCTCGTCGGGCCGCCGGTCTTCCAATCCGCCAAGCCCCACCTGCCCCAATACCTCCATGACGCGCGCGCGCCGTTGTTTCACCGCCATGCCCTGCAGCGCCAGAACGAACTCCGCGTTCTCAAACGCGGTGAGCGTCTGCACCAGGTTGTAGGACTGGAAGACGAACCCGATCCGGTCACGCCGGACGCGGGCCAACTCCGAACGGGAGAGCGAGGAAAGCGCGCGCTCTTCCACCGTCACGGCGCCGGACGTGGGGGCGTCCAGCGCGCCGATTAGGTTCAGCGTGGTGGTTTTGCCGCTGCCGGAGGGGCCGCACAGCGCGCTGAACTCGCCTTTGTTGATGTGGAGCGTAAGGTTGTCCACCGCCGTCACCCGCGCGGCGCCCTGTTCATAGACGCGGGTGACTTTGGTTAGCGACACGATGGGCGCGGCGGCGGCATCACTCATAACAGCCGAACACCCGCCACGCCAGCCAGCCCGCCACGGGCGGCACAAAGAAACAGCACGCCACGCGGATAAGCGTCAGCTTCCATCCCAGAATGCCAAGCTCGATGGGAATGCGCGAGACGGAGAGCAGCATCCACGCCGTCAAAAACGCCACCAGCGGGCCGACGCACGCGCCCGCTTTCAGCAGCGCGGCGGCGATGGGAAAACTGACAAACGGCCCCGCCGGGGTCATCGCCCCGGCCACCGTGCCCACCATGATGCCGCGCCAACCGGAGCCTTCGCCCACCCAATGCGCTATCAGATCCTGCGGTACCAGCGCCTGCACCATCCCCGCGATGATAAAGGCGAAAATCAGCAAGGGCAGCACGCGGCCCAGGTTGGTGGCCGCCAGTTTGATTCCCAAGGCGCCCTGCCCGCCGCCCTTGACATAGCCATAGGCCACCATCGCCGCCGCCGCCAGGCCGAACAGCAGGGTTATGACGATCAGGTTCGTGTCTTTCATCCGTACTTCACCCGCGCGGGCCGCTCCCATTGCGTTTGATTGTAGTACACGGCGCATTGGTTGTCTTGCATGTCAAATTTGACTTCGCCGCCGCGGCGCGCCACACTAGGGAGCATGGGCAAAATTTCGTTGCGCGCGCAAGAAGAGCGCGCCCGCCGCAAGGTGGCGGAGCCGCCGAACAGATGATGATCCAGCGCGCCGCCGTGTACCTGGCCGCCGTGGGCGATCCGGACCAGGTGGGCGGCCCCGGCATGATGACCATTGAGGAGCTTTCCGGCGGCGACATCCCGGACGAACTGGCGGGCCTCGAGGTGTACCACGTCGCCCCGCTGCGCCCCATCGAGATCACACGCAATGAAAAGGCCGAGTCGCTGGATCAACTGCGCGACATGGTGTTCGCCGAATTCGGCGGACGCAACATCGCCATCATCGAAACGCCCGACGAGGCCGCCTGGAGCGTGTCCGTGCTGCGCTACCTGCACGAATCGGATGAACTGCTCCCCGACCCGGTAATGACCCGCCTGCGCCACCATCTGCGCGATACTTCGCTGCGCTTCGCTCCGCCTCCCGGCCCGGCGCATTAACGCGGGTCGCGTTCTGCGTTCCGCTCCCGCTACAATGGATACATGAGCTGGCTGACGCGCTTCCTCTACCCGGAGGAGATGGATTTTTTCACCCCCATGGAGCGGGTGTACGCCCTGATCCTGGAAAGCGCCCGGCTGTTCCGCGCGGCGGCGCAGCGCGGCGCGATGGCTCCCAACGATAAGCAAACGCTGGTGACCGAACTGAAAAATCATGAAAGCGCCGGTGACGAGATCGTTCGCCTGGTGGTGACCGGGCTTAAGCACTCGTTTACGCCGCCGTTCTCGCCGCTGGAACTGCGCCGCCTGTTCGACGCGCTGGACGACATCCTCGACGGGCTGGACGAGGCCGCCAAAACCCATGTCCACGCCGGGCACCGGGAGGATTTCCCCCCGTTTGTGGCCGAACAGTTGGACGCGCTGACGGCCGGCATCGAATACGCGCGCGGCACGGTGGCGCTGTTGCGCGATCCGCGGCGCAACGCCAAGGCGCTGTCCAGCCTTGTCGCCTCCATCAGCGACTGCGAAAAGCGGGGCGATGAAATCTACTGGCGCAACAAACGCGCGCTGGCCGCCGAGATCAACGCCGCCGCGCGCGACGGCAGGCTGGCCGATTTCCGCCGCGCCACGATGGATGAGAAAACCCTCGACCACCTGGAATGGACGCTGGACCGGCTGGTGGCGGTGATCCAGGTGGTGGAGGACATGGTCATAGAACATGCCTGACCCGTGGAGCGCGTCGCTGTTATTGGCGCTGGCGCTGGCGCTGGTTTTCAACTTCGTCAACGGATTCCATGACCCCTCCAACACCGTGGCCACCTCCATCGCCACGCGGGCGCTTACCCTACCCGCCGCGTTGATGCTGGGAGCCGCCGCGAGTTTCGCGGGCGCGTTTGTCTCCCACAAGGTGGCGTTCACCATGGCGCAGTCGGTGGCCGTGGCGGACTTCGTGGACGCTCCGCTGTTGGCCTCCGCCTGCGCGGCGGGCATCGTGTGGAATCTGGTTACGTGGCGCCAGGGATTGCCTACCAGTTCCACCCATTCGCTGGTAGCGGGGCTGACCGGCGCGGCGCTGGCCAAGGGGTGGCTTGGCGGCGGTCAGGCGCCGGTGGAATGGGGCTGGCTGGTGACGATTCTGCTGGCGTTGATTATTTCGCCCGCGCTGGGGTTTGTGGCCGCGTACGCGCTGTTCACGCTGGCGGCGCGGCTGATGGGCGGCAGGGGCGTGGCCACGCGCAAGCCGAACAGGATGGCGGCGCGCGCGCAGGTGTTCAGCGCGGCGGCCATGAGCTTCGCCAACGGCGCCAACGACGCGCAGAAAACCATGGGCCTTATGGCCCTGGCGATGTTCCATGCGGGCGCGCTTCCTGAATTTTATGTGCCGTTGTGGGTGACGGTGTCCTGCGCGCTGGCGGTAAGCCTGGGAATGGTGGCGGGCGGATTCCGCGTCATCCGCACCGTGGCGAAAAAACTGACCGGCCTGCAACCCGTTCAGGGTTTATGCGCGGAACTTTCCAGCGGCGCGGTGACGCTGGGCGCCACGCTGGCGGGGATGCCGGTGAGTACCACGCACGTGATGGTCTCCTCCGTGGTGGGTGTCGGCGCGGTGAAAAGCTATGGCCGCGCGCCCCGCGTGGTGGTTCTTTCGATCCTCAACGCATGGCTGGTGACGATACCGGCGTGCGTCTTGTTGGGGGCGGCGGGGTACGGTTGTCTTAATTACCTGGTCGCAAGCTGATGAGGAAAATTATGCTTAGCCTGCGATAGCATTTGGTCAACTTCCTTAACTGCATTCAAAGCATCTTCTGAGGAAACATGAGGCTTGAGAGCGATAATGCGCCCTGATCTCCCTGCCGGAGGGATATCTCTGGACCACGCGACGCCAATAACTTTCTACTTCAACGCGCGCAAGCGTTCATCCTCACGGGACGCCGCCTACTCCAGATCCTCCACGGGGCCGGTGGAAGGGCCTTTTAACAAGTAACCCTCAATAAATCCGTCCAGGTCGCCGTCGAGGACGCGGTTGACGTCGCCCACTTCGATCCGCGTCCGCAGATCCTTTACCATCTGGTAGGGCTGGAGCACGTAACTGCGGATCTGGCTACCCCACTTGATCTCCTTTTTCTCGCCGGTGATCCCTTGTAGCTTGGCCTGGTGTTTTTGCTCTTCGAGCGCGTACAGCTTGCCCTTGAGGATTTTCATGGCCGAGGCGCGGTTTTTATGCTGGCTGCGTTCGCTCTGGCAGGCCACCACGATGCCGGAGGGCAGGTGGGTGATGCGAATCGCGCTGTCGGTGACGTTGACGTGCTGGCCGCCCGCGCCGGAAGATCGGTAGGTGTCCACCTTCAAATCCTCGGGCCGGATGTCAATTTCAATATCCTCCTCGATATCCGGCGTCACGGCCACGGAGGAGAACGAGGTATGGCGGCGTTTGTTGGCGTCGAACGGGCTGATGCGGACCAGCCGGTGGACGCCCGCCTCCGCTTTAAGGTAGCCGTAAGCGTACTCGCCGGAGACCAGCACGGTGGCGCTTTTTAGCCCCGCCTCCTCGCCGGGCAAGTAGTCCAGCACTTGCGCCTTGAACCCGCGCCGTTCCGCCCAGCGCAGGTACATGCGCAACAGCATCTCCGCCCAGTCCTGGCTTTCCGTGCCGCCAGCGCCGGGATGGATTTCAAGAATTGCGTTGGCGGTGTCGTGCTCGCCGGAGAGCATGGCGGCAAGTTCCGCCTTCTCGATTTCCGCGGAGACGGCGCCCAGTTCGGCCATGGTTTCACGCTCCAGCCCGGCGTCCTCCTCCTCGGCCAGCAGCGCGGCGATTTCCTCGACGTTGTCGAGCCGCTTTTTCAGCCCGTCAAAGCCGTCAATGGCGCGGGCGAGTTGCGCCCGGCGTTTGAGGATGGGCTTGGAGGCGTTGGGGTCGCCCCAGAAATCGGGCGCGGCCACCTTTTCCTCTATGGAGGCTAGTTCCTTGCGTTTGCCGGGGATGTCAAAGATGGCCCCGGAGCCGCGCCAGCTTTTGGCGGGCGCGCTCGAGTTGGGTCTTGAACTCCTCGTTCATCGTTTGCGCGCCGGTTTCCACCCCGCCCCTTTTTTCTTTTTCATCGCGGGGCGGGAGGCCGCTTTTTTTCTGGGGGGTTTTTTAACCGCCACGGAACGTTTGGCGGGCCGGTGAGGCTTTTTCGCCGCATGTTTTTTCGCCGCCTTTTTGGGAGCCGGCGCTTTGTAATTCGCCTTCACCAATTCATTGGCTTTTATCAGGTCGTTTATGTTCTGACGGATGAATTCTTCCATGCTTTCCGTCATCATGACAATCACCAGCTTGCCGAACGGCGTGGCCACACCCGGAATGTCCGGCACGGGAATGCGCTTGGCGACGTGATGCCGCAGCCGTTTTTCCACCTCCTGCGTGGAATACAGATCGTCTTCATCGTACTCAAAGGCAAGCTTCACGTAATCGCGTTCCTTGTACTCCAACTCGGCGTTATGAATGATGTTTTCCATCTTGGAAGTCAAGGGGCGCTTGGCGGATTTGTTCATCACCCGCACCACTTCCCGGAAATAGCGGTTGATACCCGCCTGATTGGGAAGAATGTTCTGCGGAATTTTGGAGCTTATTTCAAACTCGAACTTGCCGTTGGCATTAATGTGGCAAGAACCGATTTCATAAGTTATGTCCTTGAAGAGGAAACGGTTCTCTTTTTTGGGCGTGTATTTGCGGATCATTTCCTCGCGCACTCTGGCCAAGGCTCCGTCAATATGCTGAAGGAAAATCTGGTTCTTAAGGTCACCCATGGAGCTGTTTTATCCTCGTGCTGTCTTGAACCGCCGCCCGCGCCAAGCGATTATAAAACCCTGAATTTCCAGATATTTTGCAGGAAAGAATAACAAAACCCAATGGCCCGGTCAATCACAATAATCGTAAGTTTAATTTTTATACAAAAAAATACGGCCTCGAGGAGGAGCTCTCGAGGCCGTTGCCCTAAGTTATCCGGATTTGATCCGAATGCTATCGAAATGTAAGGGCGAGATGAGGAGGCGTCCTTACATCCTAGCTAGCTGATATAGGTTTATGCATCACTTATGCCAACACGATCTAATCATATATGTATTTGATTTATATGATTATACTCACTGCGGCTGATGCGCCAACCAGCGCCAAGCCCGACTAAAATGCTACCCACCCGCTTCACACCCAAAGCACCCAAATGAGTTATGCGATATAAATCAATCACATATCTCATAGATACGAAAACGTAGCGCATGTTTTGTGTGAGGTGAAATCGTGGCGCCAGATGGGATTAATGATATAACCTGCAATTTTTCATTGAGCCACGCATGATCCCGATATTCCGGTTCATGCCTTATGCTACAATATCAGCTCTTTTGAGCCAGCGTAGCTCAGTGGTAGAGCAGCTGATTCGTAATCAGCAGGTCGTGGGTTCAATCCCCACCGCTGGCTCCAATATATCAATGGATTAATGCATTTTTATAACCCACGGTGATCGCTTGGCTAGCGATGCGGCTAGCTGTTGCGCGGGAATCTCCCTCTCGTCCGAACAGGTTAGGCAGCATCACCGTGTTCAAGTTATTTTGCCAGTGCCCAGCCCGCAGTAGAACATTATGCTCTTTTCCTTGGGCGAGGTCGTCAAAGCCTGAGTGGGGGCGGGAACCGTTGTTAAACGATACTCGTTTCCAAATTTTGGCCTCGCCTCCGGCCAGGATCGTCAGCGTTCAGATAAACGCTCTCATACTACCCAGCGCCCTTGAGGGGGTCTTATTTATTTTCCGGACGGTATTCGATGAGGTCTTGCAGGGTACAGCCGAAATACTTGCACAGGCTATTGAGAACGGCCACGTCTATCTTCTGCGCCCGTTCGTAATAAAGGGCGGAGATCGTCCCACGGCTTAGCCCAAGCTCACGGGCCAGTTCCGCCGTCTTGATTTTTCTCTCCCCCATGAGCCGGGACAGGTGGATTTTTATCATAGCCCCATAATGTAAATGCCGCTGTTTCTTCGCCCATTATACCTCTTCGGCAGAAAATATGCTCGCCAAACGAACATTATGCTTGACAAAATCACGTTTGACATGCACAATGATCGCTAGATAAGCATTATGAGCATTTGATAGTCACGTGAACATTAAGCACAAAGCTCTTGGAGTCTCGATTCGAGGGCCACCAAGGCAAGTAGGTGGATGAATACCCACATTTGCTAACCGAGCTATTGCAATCATGACTCAAAAACTGGAGGAACACATGAACAGCTATTTCCTAAACATCATTACAACGGGCCGCAACCCGCATCTCGACCGGATAATAGAGTTGACGATTCTCGACGCGGATGGCCATGTCATCCTTGATACGTTGGTAAATCCCCTGGCTTCCATCTCCGGCGTAGTAGTCGCCAGGCATGGCATAACCAATGGCATGGTCGCCCTGTCGCCTACCCTCGATGACCTGTGGCCGGAGATTCACGGCTTTCTGAAAGGGAGCAGGGTGATCGTCCCCGACGCCGACGCTACACGCCATTTTTTCCCCGATGGATTGAACGGCGCGGGCGAATTGATTTGTATCCGTAAAAGGTTCATCGAGCGTATGCAAGCCGGATGCGGCTTTTTCCAAGTGTCCGGTCAGCGCTGGCTCGAACAGGCGCTGGCCCACGCTGGCCATACACACGATAGCGATTCCTACAGGACGCTGACCACCGCAGAGGCGATGCGTCTGGTCTGGAACTGGCTGGAGAGCAACAATCGCCTTCACACCGCCGCCTGATCGGTTTCAGGACGTGCGATCCCTTACACATAAAGCCAAACCACGCAGGGAAAAGCGAGTATTGATCACGGAACCGCTGACCGCTTATGTCCGCGAATTGGACAGCGACAGCAGGCGCCGCGCCCTTGAATTATTGGCCGAACTTATCGCCGACGACCTGTTGCGCGCGCAGAGTGCAAACAAATGAGCGGATCATTCTCATGCGCCGTTTATGCCCGGTACAGTTCGACACGCCAGCGAGCCACCTCGATCGAAGATCAGATCCGCGTGTGCCGACGCTTCGCCCAGGAGCGGAGTTGGGAAATTTTGGAAAACCATATCTATACGGATCAGGCCGTTACTGGGTCCTTTATCGCGCCCCGCGAAGGACTCAAGCAGATGCTTGCCATCGCCACCAGCGGCTCCGCTCCGTTCCAGCGTATTCTCGTGGATGACACGTCACGAACGGCCCGGAACACTCGCGAAGCGCTGGAGGTTTTCGCCCTGCTTACGTATTACGGCATCCATGTAAGCTATGTGGCCCAGGGGATAGACACCGCGCAGGATTCCGCGGAGGATCTGATCACGATCAACGGGTTGGCCGACTCCCGCTTCCTCCGCGTCATCGCCAAGGAAACACATCGCGGAATGGAAGGGCGATTTCTGAAGGGTTATAGCGCCGGCGGGCGGAGGTATGGCTATCGCACGGAGCCCGTGCACAACGGCAGGGTGGATATCTATGGGAACCCGGAAGTGGAGGGTTACAAGTTCAACATTAAACCCGATGAGGCGGAAACAGTGGTTCAGGTGTTCCGCATGTACGCAGACGACAAGATAAGCGCCGCCCGGATCGTAAAAACGTTGAACCACGAATTCAAGAATACCGGCACGCCTGTGCCCCCGAATGGAGAAAGTTGGACGCTCAATACGATCCTTGGCGGACGATCCAGCTTGCGCGGCATTTTGAATAATGAAATGTACATCGGCAGGTACCACTGGAACAAGACAACGATCCGCAAATCCCCGCATGGCGCAAAGAAACTTTTCTATAAGGACAAGTCGCATTGGCGGCTCGCCCTGCATCCTGAACTGCAAATCGTGCCGGATGATCTGTGGCGGAAAGCCCAAGAACGGCGCAAAAAAGCGCGTGCCTTTTGCGGCGGAAAGTACACCAATGGAAAAGCGCTCTACTCCGGCAACCTGCTAACCGGCCTGTTAAGATGCGGCCATTGTGGCGGCAACATTGTTGTCGTTTATGGCCGCGAAAACGGTAAATATGGCTGCTCCAACAACTGGCACAAAGGGGATGCTATCTGTCCCAATGATCACCGGGTTCCCCGCCGTGAGCTAGACCGGCAAATAGTGGAACTTTTATCCTGTGCAATCGCACCCAGGGATGCTCTTTCAGAAGTGACCGTACGGGTTAACTGGATTCTCGAAAAGCGGCGAGAGGACGATTCCGCCACTTGGAGACTTTCGGCCTCCGAAAAGGAACTCCGCCGCGCCCAGCGGGAATTGGACAACGTCAAGAACGCAATTCGATTCGGGGAACTTACCACTCGCGTGGAAATTCTCCGGAAAGACAGGGATGTGGCAATTATGAGGATAAGCGAGAAGGAGGTTAAGCCCTATTTCAAATACTTCCTCAATACCCTTAAGCTCAACCCTCGTGTCGGCAAAGCTTTGCTGATGGAATGCCTCCCGGAGATTCGTTGTCAATCCGGCGCCGATGGCTGGTCATTTGAACCTGCCGGGGATGCACTTAAAGCGCGCCTAGCCTCATAGACATGGCAATTTTTTATCGGAAACCTCAGAAAAAGTTGGCGCCGTGCCGCAGGGCCAACGCCTCCGGTTTTTCCCTGTCCCGCGTGGGCGAGGCGGTGGCGCGGGTCAGGGAGGATTTAACGAAGGTGGAAGCCGTGAGGAGGAGCAGCGCCGCGCCGATCAGAACAAATAGCGCCCGGAATGAGTGTCGGGGTTTGCGGTAATGGGCGAGAGTTACGGCGGTCATGGGAAGAATTGTCAGACGGAATCTTGCATCATCCGAAGCAATTCTTCCTTTGTATAGGGCTTGCATGGCCTGTCAATCCAACCTTTGCAAGTAGGATCCATGTTTTCCAGCGCTTCACTTGCCTGGTCGTATTGATGAAGTTTAATTAACGCAAATGCTTTAAGGAACAGCAACGTGTCGTAGTAGTACATATTATTATCATCGCAGGATTTGATTATTCCGTAATTCAAATACACCAACGCTTTTTCATACTCATGCCATTTCACAAGGGCATCCCCAACACTAAAATAGTCTCTGACTTCCGCCGTTAGGTTTTCAATTATATAGATAGTATCTTCCACCGCTTTTTCGTCGTCCGATAGCAAGAAATAATAGCTTGAACGTTCTCTAAGAATCCAGGCTATTTCTTCAGGATCATGAGATTCATTCAAGAGTTCGTTGAGCCGGTCTATGGCCAACAAATAGTTCTTCGCATGGCGAAAGGCATCAAGTTTTTTAAATTCGCTTTTAAGATCGGCCCGCAAATGTTCCCATTTCATGGCTATGTCAGATTCC
>JACQZB010000140.1 GCA_016207925.1 Nitrospinota bacterium | reverse complement strand
GCACCACTTGTCCTGCGCGCCCTGATCGCCGAACTTTTCCACGAATTGCCCCGCGTCAAAATGCGCCCGGCGCGGGCAGGTGTCGTGGATGCGCTTGCCGAAAGCGAACAGCGGACGGTTCAGCCGGTCTGTCTTGGGTAGCGCCCCCATCAAAAGGAAGTTGACCACCGTGGCAACGGAGTTAATGACGTTGTGCGGGCAGCCGGGGATTTTAAGCGTCGGCACGCCGATGGCGTCCTCCACCCCCATGGCGCCGGTGGGGTTGGGCGCCTGCGCCTGCACCCCGCCGAAGCCCGAGCACGGGCCCACGCACATCACCGCCCCTGCGTTCCCGCACACCTCGCGGGCCAGCTCGATGCCTGTCTTGCCCGCGATGGTCAGGTACGCGCCCGGCTTGCCGCCCGGCCCCGGCGGGGTGGCGGTGGGGATGGCCCCCTCGCACACGGCGATGTACTTGCCCTTGTTGTCCTTCATCGCCTGTTGCAACGCCGCCTCCGCCTGGTCGCCGGAAGCCGCCATGATCGTTTCGTGATAATCCACGGACAACAGGTTTAGCACCAACTCCTCGGTGGAGGGGTACGACGAGCGGATGAACGCTTCCGAGTCCCCCGTGCACTCCGCGAAGTGCAGCCATATCACCGACGGCTTGCGGATGCCTTTCTCCACCGCCTCCGCCACCTTGGGGATGAACGCGGCGCCCAATCCCAGCGCGGCGGTGATCTTGGCGCAAAAGCCCATGAACTCGCGCCGGTCGAGGGAGCTATATACTTCCTCTTTTTCCGCCACGCTCATGCCGGCGACTCCGTGGATGGTGTCACACATACAATTTCTCCTATATCTTTACAATGGGGCAAAAGCCCTGCTTTGCCGTAACTTAGCTGCCCGGCGCCTCTCGCATGGCGGTGGAAGCCCGGTCCAATTCATCCGGCGTGGGAATATGCTCCGCCCTGGGCACGCCGTACCGGTCGGCGAAATGCCCCAGCATGTCCTGCGGAAACACCTTGTACCCCGCGATGATCGAAGCGATGTCCGCCTCCGGGAAAAAACAGCCTTTCCATATCTGCATATATACGTGGATCACCACCGTGGCCATCAGCAGGTACATCACCAGGTGATGGATCACCCGCGCTTCCTGCGGGCCGCCCAGCGCGCGTTCCAGCCAGCCGCCGATCCCCATCGCCCAGCCCCACGCGCCCGGATCCGCCCCCGGCAGGAACAACAGCACGCCCGTCACCACCTGCGCGGCCATGAACAGGATCATCATGAACACCCCAATGCCGCCCAGCGGATTGATAAACCGGTAGTGCGCGTGGGGGCCGCGCAGCGTGACAAAAAACTTCGCCAGCTTCACCGCGCCGCTGATATTGCTCCAGGTGGGAAGAATCTGCTTCAAGTCAAAGTGGCAACCGGGGGTGAAACTCAAGTAGAACCGCATCAGCAGAACGGCGATGACGGTGAATCCGGCCACCATGTGGATCGTCCGCATATTGGCCATGGCGAACGCCTGCCACGCCTCGCCCCGTCCGAAATAATATTCAGGGTCGCCGATATACAATCCGGTGACCGCAAGGATCATTATCGCGGTGAACAGAATCCAATGAAGCAGGCAGGCAAAGATGGAACGGGTGCGGACGACAAGGTAAATCCTCTCACCCGGTTTAGCCGAAGCGGAAGCCACCCCCATAAAACCGCGCTCCGTTCAGGGCTTGGCAACGAAGAAGCGCCGAAATCGCCTCCACGCGCGCGCCTAACCCTCCCTCTGGGCAGAACTATATCGGAGCGCAAGGACGCAAGTCAAGTTGTTTATCGAAATGTATGGACTCGTTCCCCTCATGGCGCCATCATGGGCACAGAAAGAGTAGTACCGCATGAAAACAATCGCCATCGCCATCGCAGTGGTCCTCGCCACACTGATATTCCTGCTGATCAACAAGCCGCTGGACCGCTGGATCGCGCGCCAGAAAGAAGGCGACACGCGCCCTTTAAGGAAAATGGCCCTGGTGGGCATGGCGTTCTACATCCTGATGGCGGTGGTCATGTCCATCCTCATCATGCTACGCATTATCAAGGACTTGGGATGACGATTCCCGCGCGCAAGCCCGAATGGCTCCGCAAGCCCCACACGCCTGTGGCGGATACGGCGCCCGTCCGCCGCGCCATTCACGACGGCGCGCTGAACACTGTCTGCCGCTCCGCCCGCTGCCCGAACCTTTCAGAATGCTACGCCGCCGGCGTGGCAACATTCCTGATTCTGGGCGACACCTGCGCGCGCGGGTGCGGATTTTGCGCCGTCACGCGCGGATCGGATGACGGCGAATGGGATCGTGATGAACCGGAGCGCGTGGCCCAAGCCGCCCGCGCCATGGGGTTAAGCCATGTGGTCATCACCTCGGTGACGCGCGACGACCTGCCCGATGGCGGCGCGGACGCCTTCGTCCAAACCATTGGCGCCGCGCGCGCCGCCTTGCCCGGCGCCACCATCGAGGTGTTGACGCCGGACTTTTTGGGCCAAGAGGAGTCCATCCTCGCCGTGGCCGCCGCCGCGCCCGGCGTGTATAACCACAACGTCGAAACCGTGCCCGCCCTATATTCCACCGTCCGCCCAAAGGCGGAATACCGGCGGTCGTTGAGGTTGCTGGAAATGGTCAAGGCCCGCCATCCAGCCATCACCACCAAAAGCGGCGTAATGCTGGGCCTGGGCGAAACACATGAACAAGTGATAGAGGTCATGCGCGACCTGCGGGCGGCGGCGTGCGACATCCTGACCATCGGCCAATACTTGCGCCCTTCGAAAAGCAACCTGCCCGTAGTTGAATATATCCCTCCGGAACGGTTTGAGCAGTACACCCAACTGGGCGAAGGTCTGGGATTTAGAAAGGTTTTCGCCGGGCCGTTCGTCCGCTCCTCCTATCACGCCGGGGAGTTGCTAAGGGCGTAGCGCCAGCGCGGGCCGTGACAGCGCATGAGGAGAAGCTAACACGCGCTTATGGTCAGGCAATATCGCCAAGGGAGCGCCAGTGTAGTATGTTAGACGAATGGAAAAAATCATCGTCTTCACGCATCATGCGCGTGAGCGGATGCGGCAGCGTGGCGCGAATGAAGACAATGTGCGTGAAGCTATACGAATTGGCCAACGTGAAACAGCGCATCGGGGGTTGGTTCTTTGCCGGATGAACCGCGAATTCAATATGGTATGAGACGGTAAATTTTACCGCGTCCAGCAAATCGCTCCCGTTGTGGCGGAGGAACAGGATAGAATAGTGGTAATAACGGTGTATACGTTCTATTTCCAGGAGGGCGGCAGATCATGAAACTTACTTATGACCGGGACGCCGACGCTCTGTATATCCGCTTGCTGGATGGCGATCACCAATGCAGGGTCGTGCGCCTGACGGAGGACATCGCCTTGGATTTTGCTACTGGTGAAAAATTGGTGGGAATCGAGGTGCTCCACGCCAGCGCCATGTTCGAGCAGCCCGACAAACCTTCCGTCGAACTGCGCGACCTGCTGGCGAAAGTGTCGTGAGCAATTCCAAGGAACAGGGCGTCGCGCGGCGCCAAGTTGACCGTGAATTAGCGGCGCTGGACACAAAACCGGCGTAAGCGTCAACTTTACCCCGCGGGAAATTACCGCCTTTTCCATCCCCCGCTCCCCGGCAAGTTCTGCCCGTCGGCGCCAACATACAAAAACTTTAGCCGGTCATGTCGAATGCATCTATTTGAAAAATAACGATATGTAAGATTCAGCCTGGTTTGGCACAACCGTTGTACTTGAAGGCGGGCGTAAGGAACCTGACTAGGTAACTGGAAGGAATTAACGATGCTCGACAGGATCGTAAGCGACTTCGTAAAAGGCGTCATCCCCGGCGCCCAAGGCGCCGCCGAAACCGGCCTTGCGGTGATGGACATGACGTTCAGCGCCATTTTCCAGGCCATCCAGGACACCGGCCGCAAGCTGGAAGATGAAGGTAACCGTCTGTTCAATCCCCATACGGATGACAACACCGTCAACGGCGAACAGGTGGTGTATGTCCCGTCGCCCGATGAAAACGTCACCGACACCAAAACCTCCGCGCCCAAGGATACCACCACCGATGCGGCCGCTGACGCCGCGGCTTATGCCGCCAGCGCCGCGGTGAAGGAAGCAGCACCCGTGGCCCCCAAGCCCGGCGACGCCATCAACAAAGAAGAGGTCAAGAAAATCTTCGCCGCCCTGTTGCAAAAACTTTCCGGGCGCGAAGGGGAGCTTACCGGCGAGGAACTCAAAAAGATTGACCGTCTGGCCAACCTGCTCACCGCCAAGCTCAACGAACTGGCGGCGCGCGATCCCGGCCAGTTCGACAAGCTTATGGAAAAATTCTCCGGCATGACCATGCGCGACCTGGCCCGTGAGTTGGATGTAAGCCTGCGCGCCAGCGAAAAACTGGCCGAGTTCGTTGACCTGGACCAGCCCATCGCCAATTCCTTCGAGGAAGGCAAGCTCGACAAGCTCATCGCCCGCCTGGCCGCCGCGCAGCTTAACGGCGCCCAGACCCACAAAAATGAACAGGCTTCCACGAGCGGCGAACAGCCCTTCAGCGACGCGCTCAAGGAGTCGAAAGCCGAACGTTCCAAAACCCCCGCAGCCCAGAACGCCGAGGGGAAAAATTCGCAGTCCGCCGCCGGCCAGCAGCAGGGCCGCGCCCATGGCGCGGAGGCATACGCCGCCGCGCAGGAAACCGCCAACGGCCAGTCCGCGCGCGGCGCCGCGGCCAAAGTCACCGGCGGCTCCGTGGAAATGGGCGCCGCCGCGGGCCATACCCATGGCAAAGCGCAGGCGGCCAACGCCGGAGCCGTAAAAACTCCGCAGGCCCCGCGCGGGGAGTTCGACCGCTCGCTCATTGACCAGATCATCAAAAACGCGCGGTTCTCCACGCGGGCCAACGGCGTCTCCAACATGGTCATCCACCTTGAACCGGCGCATCTGGGCAAGGTGAACATGAAAATCACCGTGCAGGACAACGTGGTCAAGGCGATGATGATCGCCGAAAACCCGGAGGTCCGCGGCGCCATAGAGGCCAATCTGGAGACGTTGCGCGCCTCCCTGCAGGGCCAGGGGCTTAAGGTTGACCAGATCGTGGTCGCCGCGCCCGAATCCGGGCTGGACGGGCGCGACTCCAGCTTCGCCCAGCAGTTCGACCAGGCCAACGGCGGCCACGCCGGTGAGGAACCGGCCCTGTTCGGCGCCGCGGCGTCCGCTGATGAGGAAGAATTCACCGCCGCGTCCCTCGAAACTTCCGGCGCCGTCCATGACGGCGCGGTGCATGTCATCGCGTAAGATAAGGATAGGGCCATGATCGCCTCCACCGCCACCATCGGCGCCGCAAGCGCCACCAAGGCCGACACGAGCCAGTTGAGCAAGGCGCAGCTTGGCCAGTCGGAATTCCTCACGCTTCTGGTGGCGCAGCTTAAGAACCAGGACCCCATGAACCCCATGGAGAACGCCGATTTCACCGCGCAGATGGCCCAGTTCAGCTCGCTGGAGCAGTTGATGACCATCAACAAGGGCCTCGAGGCCCTGACCACCGCCGCCAACGCCACCAACACCGCCCAGGCCATGGGCCTGATCGGCAAGGAGATCAAGGCCGAGGGGCGCGGCGTGCATGTCAACGGCGGCGTAGCCTCCGACATCGGGTTCGAACTGCCGCAGACCGCCGCCTCGGTGACCATCAACATCGAAAACGCCAACGGCGAGATCATGCGTTCCATCGAAAAAACCTCCATGGCCGCCGGGGCGCACTCGGTGGAGTGGGACGGCGCGGACGACTACGGCGTCCCCCTGGACAACGGCGTGTACAAGTACACCGTGGTGGCGCGCGACGCCGAAGGCCGCGTGATGGATGTTTCCACCTTCACCCGCGGCATCGTGGACCGCATCTCGTTCGAGAACGGCGTGGGCTACGCCCACATCGGCGACCTTAAATACATGTTGAGCGAAATTCTGGAAGTGGCCGAGCCGAAACAGGCCGCCCCGGAAACCGCCGCCGAAACAAGCGG
>JACQZB010000139.1:6078-13108 GCA_016207925.1 Nitrospinota bacterium | reverse complement strand
TCAATGCCGTTTCCGTTTATCTCCGTGGTCCCCGCCCCCGCGCCGATGATGGTGACGGGGTTGTTGATGTCCAAGTCGCCGGTGTCGCCGTCTTCCTCACCCGCCCCCCCGATGGTCAAGGTATATACGCCCGCAGGAAGAATGATGGTATCCGCATC
Source organism: Nitrospinota bacterium (assembly GCA_016207925.1). Taxonomy (GTDB): domain Bacteria; phylum Nitrospinota_A; class UBA7883; order UBA7883; family UBA7883; genus JACQZB01. The sequence continues at coordinate 12,950 of JACQZB010000139.1, read as the reverse complement.
GAACAGGGCGTTGGCCTCCCGGATGGCGGCGCGCAAGGTGCATTTTCCACCGGCGGTGGCGCACCCCCCCGCGCCGGGAGCCACGTCAGTCACATCATTGAAATCATCCACCGTGAACGTGGCCGCGTGGGCGGGCGCGGCCATGAACGCCAGCGCCATAAAGAAAACCGCCAACGTATATCCCAATCCCCTTGTCATGATTACTTCCTCATGTTTCGTTTCAGTGCCATATTCCGCAGTGGCGGTTCGCGAACCGCCCCTACCAATCAATGGCGGTCACAGGGGTCCGCCAGTACCAACGCAGTGGCGACGCAAACCTCGCCACGCGCGAGGGTATTCCACGTAATTTTCAAACAAGTCGAATTGCGAGATTTAGACTAAAAGTTGCGCTATATGGAATTTTTGCTTTGTTACATTTCCCTACCTGTCCTAAAATATTGCGAAGCAAGTATGGGTGCTGACGGGATGGATTCCGCGAACAAAATATATGCCATAAAGTTAGGCAAACGGGATAACACCGCGCTGTCCGATGAGCATCCTACGGACGGCGAGGTGACGTTCGTTTCCTCGGACGACAATATCCGTTCGCGAATCCACATCATCGCTCGCAGAACGCCGGACGCGATGGTCATGTATTCCAAGATAGAAGTGAACAGGCCGGAACCGTTCCCGCTCAATGTCACACGGCCTACAGGCTCCGAAGCCTTGGGTGTCAGGATTCCCTTCAGCGGCACGGCGGAAATGCATTTTAGCGATGGTTTCTCGTACGTGTTCAAGGACGGGCTTTGCTCCCTGATAGCCACCCATGGACGGGGGGCGCTTGAATGGGTCATCCATCCAAACCAGGTGTATGAAACCGTGAATATCACTTATTCGCGGGAGGAGCGGCTGGAGACCTTCAAGGATGTCACACTGCCGCCGGAACTGGCGGAATTAACCAAGGAGCATATCGAGACGAGGTTTGTCTGGGACATGCCGATGTCACCGCTGTTCATGCGGATCGCCAAGGAGATCATCGCCAGCCCCTACCGGGGGGCGGCGAAGCAGTTTTTTCTGGAGTCCAAGGCGCTGGAACTGTTGTCGGGTCTGGCGGTGATTCTGGACCAGTCGGCGCCAAGAGAGAAACACGTCATCACCACGACGGACCGGCAACGCCTGAACGACACGCGCGACATATTGCTGGCGCGGTACGACGACCCACCCTCGTTGCTCGAGCTTGCCGCGGCGGCGGGCATGAACCATAAGACGCTCAACAATAAATTCCGCCGGGAATTCGGCGTTACTATGCATGAATTTCTATACGACTACCGGCTGGAACAGGGCCAAAGGATGCTCAAAGCGGGGCGGAGCGTGAAGGAAACGGCCTCCGCGCTTGGATACCGTCATTCCAGCGCGTTCATAAACACCTACCGCAAAAAATTCGGCGTATCCCCCGGCGCGCACGGGAAATCCACGGCGTAACGGGCCGCTTTGTTGACAACTCCCCTGCCCTTCGCTATCTTGACCTTATCCTGTCATTGCAGGATTGACCGGTCTTGACACGCAACCTTCATGGGACGTTTTTCCCTGAACCTGAATGACCACGCAACTGTTATCCGCGCGTAAAGGCGAAATCACCCGCGAAATGGAAACCGCCGCGCGCTCCGAGAACGTCGCCGTTGACCATATCCAAGCCGGCATTCTGGACGGCTCCATCGTCATCACCAGAAACAACCGGCGCGCCATAGACGGGCTGGCTATCGGCGCGGGCTTGCGGGTTAAAGTGAACGCCAATTTCGGCTCGTCGCGCGATGACGCGGACATGGAAAACGAGTTGTGCAAGATGCGCGTGGCCATCGCCGCCGGGGCGGACGCCGTCATGGACCTTTCCACCGGGGGCGATATCGGCCTGATCCGCAAAACGGCTTTGGCCGGATGCGCCGTCCCCATGGGCACGGTGCCCATCTACCAATGCGCCGCGGACCTGCTGGCCGACGGCAAGCACCTGATGGACATGACCGCCGATGAAATGCTGGCCGCCATCGAGCGGCATGGGCGCGACGGGGTGGACTTTATCACCATCCATTGCGGGGTCACCAAGGAGTCGGTCAAGCGCCTTTCGGACGAAGGCCGGTTGCTGGACATCGTAAGCCGGGGCGGGGCCATCCACGCCAAATGGATCGAATACCACCGGGAAGAAAACCCCCTCTACGCCCGTTTCGACGAACTGGTTGAAATCGCGCGCGAATATGACATGACCTTAAGCCTGGGCGACGGGTTGCGTCCCGGATGTTTGGCGGACGCCACCGACCGGGCGCAGGTGCAGGAAACCATTGTATTAGGAGAGCTTGCCGCTCGCGCCCGCAAGGCGGGAGCACAGGTGATGATCGAAGGACCCGGCCACATGCCGATGGATCAGATCGCCGCCAACATGAAGCTGCAAAAGCGGCTGTGTGGCGGCGCGCCCTTCTATGTGCTGGGACCGCTGGTGACGGACATCGCCCCCGGTTACGACCATATAACTTCCGCCATCGGCGGGGCAATCGCGGCCATGTCGGGGGCGGACTTTTTATGCTACGTCACTCCCGCCGAGCACCTGCGCCTGCCGACCCCGGAGGATGTGCGTCAAGGGGTGATCGCCGCGCGTATCGCCGGCCACGCCGCTGACATCGCCCGTGGGTTACCCGGCGCCCGGCAGCGCGACGACGACATGGCCCGCGCCCGTAAACGGCTGGACTGGACGGCGCAGATAAACCTCTCCCTCGATCCGGAGACGGCGCGCCGCCGCCGCGAGGAAACCGCGCCCGCCGATGAGTCCGTATGCACCATGTGCGCGTCGCTGTGCTCGATCAAAACCGGGTCTCAGCCGGTTTCCTGACGATCCGTGTCCCGGCGATTCCTTTGCGCGCCTGAAAACATCAGCGGTTCGCTTGTTTCCTTTTCCGGCGCGGAGGCGCGCCATATCGCGCTGGTCCTGCGGTTGCGCCCCGGCGCGAGAATCATCGCTCTGGCGCCCGGCGCAAGCCATGAATGCGTGATCCACGAGGCGTCCCCGGACAAGGTAGTCGCGCACATTGAGCGAACGGTGGAAACCATCCGGGACGGCCTTCCAGAAATCACCCTCGCGCAAGCCATTCCCAAGGGGCGCAAAATGGACGACATCGTCCGCATGGCGTGTGAGTTGGGCGTGGCCCGGGTTATTCCGCTAGTTACCAGCCGTTGTTCCGTGAAGCTGGATGAGACGGGCGCGAAAGCGAAACGGGAGCGTTGGCAGGCTGTGGCGGACGCGGCCGCGAAACAGTCCCGCGCCCCGTGGCCCGCGGAGGTCATGGAACCCATGGACATAGCCTCGCTGACCCGGATTGGGGCGGAGTTAAAGCTTGCCCTGTGGGAATCGGCCAGCGCTCCACTTAAACCGCTGCTTTCCAGTACCCCCCGCCCGGCGTCCGTAATCGTTGTCATCGGGCCAGAAGGGGGATTCGCTACCGTAGAGGCTAACTTACTGAAAGATAATGGTTATCACCTTGTTTCGCTTGGTGAGCGCATTATGCGGACGGAAACGGCGGGCGTAGTGGCGATTGGCGTTTTTCTGTACCAGTATTCGTAAACCGTTTTCCGGTGAACCGCGAATTCACATAAATTATTTGGACGCCGCTTTATCCTTTTCCTTCCATAGTTTCGTGGAAGCCTTCCATAACCCCGCCCCTGCCCGCTCCACCATTCCGGATATAATCCACCATCAGGGAACGGGATTTTGTGGTGACCGCGCCGCCGTTCAGGGGTGGCGCAGGCGGTATCAAGGAAACGGCGCCGGGCGGCAGCGGCGGTATGCCTTGCCCTTTGTCGCCATGGCACATGGAACAATATTCCAAGTAAAGCTTCGCGCCATCGCCGTTATTCCAGGACTTCGGTTCATCCGCAAAGGTGGACATGCTGATCGTCAATAAAATGGCGTATGCCACGGCAATGATCGGCGCGGCATACCTATTTGTTATCATGCAAGATACCCGGTGATTCATTATCGTTGAGCTAGTCTGGCGTGTTGGGCGGGTCCCACGGACTCAAAAAAATCCTCATGCGATTTGCGCCAAAGTACGATATTCATAAGTGAACTCGTAATGCCATGACGGTTGCCTCCCCAGCCGTCATGGCGATTTTTTTGCCCTTGGCCGGTTCGGCATACATGATAAAAGTCTAATCCCATTTGCCGTTTGGCCGATAAGAAAAATAAGCCAGGAGAAATGGCACTATGGTTATCGAAGGCCTTACGGGCGGCAAGCCCCATGAACTGAAAGCCGCTGAAAAAGCGGACACGAGCACGGCTCCGGCGCGCAATCCGGTTTCAACCGGCTCCGGTGGCGGCGAGTTTGACGCGGAAGTGGCCGTATCCGAGCGCAGCCGCGCGGCGGTCAAGGCGTACCGGATCGCGATGCAGACCCGGCCCCGGCTGGCGATACCGCTCAAAGTGGCGCAGATCAAGGCGCAGATGGCGAGTGGATCGTATCACCCCTCCACGGGTGATGTGGCCAGCGCCATGATGCGCAACGTGGCGTAATCCGACAAAGCGGCTCCTCGACGCCCCGGAAGACGGAAGTCCTCCGGGGCGTTATATTTGACGCTCGTTATTTTGGGCCTTCATCCGGATATTCAGCCCCCCTGAATCACCTTGCCATCAGCGGCCAAATCTTATAGCTTTTATGGCGGGCCGAGTGATTTACCGGGGCTATGGGTGGAAGCATGAATCATCACAGGCATGTGTACCGCGCCTTCGTGGTGACCGGGGTCTTGCTGTTTGTTATCCTCGCTGGGCGCGCCTACCTTACTCCAGAGACCTACGGCCAATACGGCAAATACCGCGCCGCGCACCTTGATGAAGCCCGCGCCTTCCCCGCCCTGCACCAGGGCGACGATGCCTGCCTTGAATGCCATGAAAAGGAATGGGACATGGCCGATGGCAAACACGCGGACGTCCCTTGCGAGTATTGCCATTTCAGCGCGGTTCCCCACGCGGACGAGGGCAAGGCCGGCCAGCCGGTGAAGGACCCTGACATGGCGAAATACCGCAAACTGGCGGATATGGCGGTGGACCGTTCGCGCGAGGCGTGCCTGAACTGCCATGCGCACCTGTCGTCCCGTCCTGAAAAGTTTCCGCAGGTAAAGGACGTGAAGAAGCACATAAAGGATGGGTGGAAGCCGGATTTGGGTGAGTTTGAACCGGAAGCGGAGTGCTTACGCTGCCACCGGGCGCATTTCCCCAGCATCGTAAAAAGGCAGGAAGATGCCTGACGCGGGGAAAAACCGCCGGGAGTTCCTCAAAGCCGCCGCCGCGGCGGGCGCGGCGGGGTTGTGGGTGGTGTTGATCCCCAAGCCCGGCGCCGCCCAGCGGGTGCACGTGATCGAGGAGGCCAAGGCCAAGGGGCTGCCGGAATGGCTGAACCACTATTACGTGTACGTGATTGACACCGCCAAGTGCATCGGCTGCGGGGGCTGCGTGCGCGCCTGTGAGCGGGAGAACAACGTGCCCGCCGGGTATCACCGCACCTGGGTGGAGCGCTACCAGGTGAACGACGAGGGGCATGTGTTCGTCGAGTCGCCCAAGGGCGGCATGGAGGGATTCCCGCTCCACCACGAGGCGCCCGGCAAGGTGACCAAGGGTTTTTTCGTCCCCAAGATGTGCAACCATTGCCGCAATACGCCCTGCACGCAGGTATGCCCGGTGCACGCCTCCTACGAAACGCCCGATGGTGTGGTGCTGGTGGACAAAAAAGTGTGCATCGGCTGCGGCTATTGCGTGCAGGCGTGCCCTTACGGCTCGCGCTACCTGGACCCGCGCGACCACACGGCGGACAAATGCACCTGGTGCTACCACCGGATCACCAAGGGGCTTTTACCCGCGTGCGTGACGGTATGCCCCACCAAGACGCGCGTGTTCGGCGACATGAAGGACGAAAATTCTCTGGCGCGCGAAATCGTCGAAACACTGCGCGTTACCACGCTCAAACCGGAATTGAATACGGAGCCGTTTTGCTTTTACCTGGGGCTGGACCGGGCGGTGCGGTGAGGAGATGAGCCGATGACGTACTCGGAATTTTCGTTTCCTAACGACCTGTTCATCTTCTGGTCGCTGATGATCGTCACCTACCCCTACCTTTCCGGGATGGTGTTGGGCGCTTTCTCTGTGCCGGCGTTGCACGTGGTGTTCAACCGCACGGAACTGCGGCCGGTAAGCAAGTTCTCGCTATTGATCTGCTACTCCTTTTTATTGTGCCTGACGCTTCCACTGCTCAATCATCTTGGGCATCCGGAGCGAAGTTTCAATATCGCCATCATCCCCAACTTCCGGTCCGCCATCGGCGGGTTCGGCGTGTTCTACGGTACTTTTTTCATCACGCTGACGTTGATCATCTGGTTTATGTGGCGGGGGGAAATCATCGCGCGCTGGCGGACTAGCTCCGGTTTGAGGCAAAAAATATGGCGCGCGCTGGCCTTGGGGATGGATGACGACTCGCCGGAAGCGCTGGCGGTGGACCGCCGGGTGGTACGGATACTGATGATGGTGGGGATACCCACGGTGGCGGTGCTGTCGGGCTATGTGGGGTTCTTGTTCGGCTCGCTCAAGTCCAACCCGTGGTGGAGCACTCCGTTGATGCCGTTCGTTTTCCTGTTTTCGGGGTTGATGTCGGGTCTGGCGCTGGTGCTGCTTTTGTACCTGTGGCTGGGCTGGAAGGGGTGGCTGGACCGCTCGTATGAATGCTTGCGGTCACTGAGCGCTTACCTGTGGTGGGCCACGCTGTTGTACGTGATCGCGGAGTCGGTGGAGTTGTTGTACTTCTACTACGAGTCGTCGGACGCATGGTTCGTCATTTCCACACTGCTGTTCACCAAGCTGCTGA
>JACQZB010000139.1:0-6072 GCA_016207925.1 Nitrospinota bacterium | reverse complement strand
TGACGTTCATGTTCGCGCTTAAAATAGGCGAGACCACGTTCGCGCGGCTGGCGGCGGTGGCCTCGGCGTTCATCCTGTTCGAAGTGTGGATGATGCGGTGGAACATCGTGATCGGGGGCCAGTTGTTCTCGAAAAGCTACGTGGGGTTCCGCGGCTACTTCCCCCACTGGCTGGACAGGGAGGGCATCCTCGCCACCTTGTTTTTCACGGTGCTTCCCTTGCTGGTGTTCTTCCTGCTCACAAGAGTGTTGAGTATAAGAACGGCTCCGGCGGCGGAAGATTGACCGTTTACAGTTGAATTTCAGATAGAAGAATCATGCGATACCTGATTTTAACCGCCATTAGCGCTTTTATGCTCAATGCGCCATCCGCCTTCGCCGAGGCTCCGGTGTACACCGGCAATGTTGGGTGCAAGTGCCATAAACAGCAGTATGAGGAATTCCAAAACTCAATCCACGCCCGCGCATTCGATCAATTGCTTGCCGCCAAGCGATCCCGGAAGGAGAACAAGGCCCTCAAGGACGTAAAGCTTGACCATACGAAGGATTATGACGATGATCCCAAATGCCTGGAGTGCCATACCACCGGATTCAACAAACCCGGCGGCTACTCCGGGACGAACATGAAGGATGATCTCAAGGGTGTGGGGTGTGAAAGCTGCCATGGCCCCGGCAGCCTGTACCGGGTGCTGCATAAGGAGAAGGAGAAGACCTTCACCGTGGCCGAGGCGGCGGCCCTCGGCGAGGTGTATCCGCCATCGGAAGAAGATTGCCGCAAATGTCACGATAACCAGGAGTCGGTTTTCAGCGGCGCGTCCGATCCAAAGTACGCGTTCGATTTCAAGAAGCGGCTGGAAAATGGCGCGAAAGCCTGGCACACGGCGCGCAAACTTCTCTACAAGCACTGAATCGCGCCGCGTGGTATAATCCAGGCGTCCTTGAGGGGGGACGCCTTTTGTTGGGTGACATGGCGTACGCATGAACTCCTACCAGCACCTTTCCCGCGCGGCGACACTCCTTGCGATACTCCTGTTCGCCGGGATTGTGCTCCGGGCCAACTTTGTGCCTGCCTCGTTCGGCAAGTGGGGCGCCTACCGCGCCGATCACATTGACGAGGAGCGGGATCGCAAGCCGTTGATCAAGGCTGACGACTCCTGCCTGGATTGCCATGAAAAAGAGTGGGACATGGCCGACGGCAAGCACGCCAACGTGCCGTGCGCCGACTGCCATTTCCTTGATGGGGAGCACGCCCGGCCGCTGGAGGGCGACCAGTCGCTTAATGAATTCGCGCTTGCGGAGTCGAGGAAGAATTCTCAAATGGTGTTCAAAAGCCTGTTCGCCGCCATGAAAGAGGGGTGGGATCAGGACGACATCGAAAAGCTGTCGCTGATGTTAAGCCAAAACGAGTGGGGCATGAGGGTGCGGGTCTATCGCGGCGAGCCGGTGATACGCCAGTTCGGCGAGGCCCTCCCCGCGCGGCAGGCGCCCGCGGGCGACGTGGACATCCGCAAGGCGCTCTTGTCAGGCGAGGAGTCGCTCAAGATCGAGGGGGAAAGGGACGCGGAAGTGGCGCGGTACCTGTTCCCGCTCAAGGTGGAAACGCCCTGCCTGGAATGCCATACCAAGGCGCGCATTGGTGAAGTGAACGGCGTGATCGAGCTGCTATATCCGTTAAACCGCATGAAGCTCAAAATGCACACCAAGCTGGCGGACATGCCCGTGGACCGTTCGCGCGAGGCGTGCCAGGTGTGCCACCGCTTCCTCAATTCCAGGCCGGAAAAGCATCCGCAGGTCAAGGATTTCGACGAGCATATCAAAAAGGGATGGAAGGCGGACATGGGTCCGGTGGATCTTGGCGCGCCGTGCCTGCGGTGCCACAAGGCGCACATCCCCAGCATTGTAAAGAAAAACGTCAATGCATAACGATCCCAAGAACCGCCGGGAGTTTTTAAAAGCCTGCGCCGCCGCGGGAGCCGCCGGCGTATGGGTCTTGCTGATCCCCCGCCCCGGCGCCGCGCAGCGTGTGCATCACATAGACCCGTCGCTGCAGGTTCCCGACTGGATGGATCATTACTACGCCTATGTCATTGACCTCAACAAGTGCATCGGCTGCGGCAACTGCGTGCGCGCCTGCAAGCGTGAAAACAAGGTGCACGAAAAGTTTTTCCGCACCTGGGTGGAGCGGTACCAGATCACCGACGAGGATCATGTGTACGTGGAGTCGCCCAACGGCGGCCACGACGGCTTTTCGGGGAACGTCGCCCACGGCAAGGTGACGCGCTCCTTTTTCGTCCCCAAAATGTGCAACCACTGCCGCAACACCCCCTGCACGCAGGTATGCCCCGTCCATGCCTCGTATCAAACGCCCGAAGGGGTGATCCTGGTGGACAAAAAGCGTTGCATCGGCTGCGCCTACTGCGTCCAGGCGTGCCCCTACGGCTCGCGCTTCATTGATCCGCGGACGCACACCGCCGACAAGTGCACCTGGTGCTACCATCGCATCACCAAGGGTCTGCTGCCCGCCTGCGTGACAGTGTGCCCCACCAATACCCGCCGGTTCGGCGACCTTAAGGACGAGGATGACCAAATCCGCGAATTGATCCACAACGCACGCAGCAGCGTATTGAAACCTGACTTGAACACGGAGCCGTTCTGTTTTTACATCGGCTTCGACCGGGCCATACGGTGAAGGGGGGCGGACGATGATCTACACGGAATTCTCCTTCCCCAACGACATGCACATTTACTGGTCGCTGATGATCGTCACCTACCCGTTCATCACGGGGCTTATCGCCGGGGCGTTCGTCGCCTCCGCCCTGTACCATGTGTTCGGGCGCGATGAGCTGGCGCCCGTCAACCGGCTTGCGTTGCTGACGTCGCTGGCGTTCATGCTGTGCGCCACGCTGCCGCTGCTCAACCACCTGGGCCATCCGGAACGGGCGTTCAACATCATGATAACGCCCAATTTCCGTTCCGCCATCGCGGGCTTCGGCTTTATCTATACCTTCTACCTCACCGTGCTGGCTCTGGAGGTGTGGCTGTCGTACCGGCCGGACATCGTGCGCGCCTATCATCAAAGCGCCGGCTTGAAAAAGCGGTTCTGGAACGCGCTGGCGCTGGGAACTCACAATGTCAGCGAGGAGGCCTTGCGGCTGGACGCCAAGGTCATCTACGTGTTGAGCGTGATCGGCCTGCCGGCGGCCTGCACGCTGCACGGCTACGTCGGGTTCCTGTTCGGCTCGCTCAAGTCCAACCCGTGGTGGAGCACGCCGCTGATGCCGCAGGTGTTCCTGTTGTCGGCGGTGATCTCCGGCATGGCGATGCTGATGCTGATATACCTGCTGCTGGCGTGGCGGGGCCTGACCACATGGTCGTTCGCCTGTTTCAGGTCCATGGCGTTTTTCCTGTGGCTGTTTTTGGTGTTCTACATCGTGTCGGAGGGGCTGGAAATCCTGTTCTTCTTCTACGAGTCGTCGGACGCATGGTACGTCATCTCCACGCTTATCTTCGACAAGCTGTGGAACACGTTCGTTGTGCTGCAGATCGGAATCGGCGTGACCATACCCTTCGTCCTGCTAAGCTACCTGCTGATGGCGGATGTGAAGGAGCGGACGTTCATCGCGCTCACGGCGTTATCCTCGGCCGTCATCCTGTTCGAAGTGTGGATGATGCGCTGGAACATCGTGATCGGCGGTCAGCAATTCTCCAAAAGCTATGTCGGCTTCCGCGACTTCCACCCGGAATGGCTGGAGAAGGAGGGCATCCTGCCGGCGATCCTGTTAACGCTGCTGCCCTTGATGATCCTGACGGTTCTGCTGAAACTTTTCAGCGTCAAGGACGAAGCGTCCCGCGCGAAGTGACAACCTCCGCCGCGCCGGGCATGGGGCGCCCGGCGGGGCGTGGCGGACGCTACATCAACTTTTCGGCGATGTAATGGTCGCCGTGATCCTTAAGCAATTGCAGGCGCGTTATCATGTCGTCCAGATGGCGCTCCTCGTCCATCAGGATTTCTTCCAGCAGGCGGCGGCTGGCGTTGTCCCCTTCCGCGGCGCAGATCATGATGCCCCGGTTGTACATGGCCACCGCCTCCGTCTCCAGTTCGATGTTCACCTTGATGATCTCGGTGATCGAGCGGCGCTTGGGATCGGGGATCACGTGCTTGCCATAGGCCATGGCGCCGCCGGTCATCAGGATGCGTTCGGCCAGCTTTTCGGCGTGGCCCATTTCGTCCTTCGCGTTGGATTTCAGCAATTCGGCGAGCTTGTCGTATCCCGCGTCGTCCATGTGGAAATGCTGATCCATGTACACGCCGATGGCGCCCACTTCGGAATTGAACGCCTCGTTGAGTATCTCCACCACCTTTGCCCTGGGCTTGCGATCCATCACCTGACTCCTCCCATGGCGCGTCTCCCCAGCCGCGCGGGTTATTGTTGGAATAATTCTAGCCGAATCCGGCGCGCGGGAGAAGCGGATTGATGCGTCCGGCGGCATGGTGTTTCCACAATCGCCATGCGTTAGGTTACAATTAGTGCGGCTTTTACCATGGATAGAAAATACCGATGCGCGGCAAGGGGAACGGGGAAACGGCGAGCGGCAAACCAGATTGGGATAATATCGCGAAAATGGCCTTGGCGTTTATAGCCTATTTGGCCGCGCTCTATTTTTTCTGGCTCGCCATGAATGAGCTTACCTACAACGTCCCCGATACGCAGGTGCAGCCTGGCTCCACGCTTACGCTGGAGCAGAAGTACGCGGCGGAGAGCCGCCACCACGACGCGGGGTGGCGAACTCTGTTCGGCGTCTTTAGCTTCGCGGCGGCGCTGGTCACCCTCTCTTTCGCCTATTGGCGGACCTCCATCGCGGACAAAAGCGCACAGACCGACCGGCAACGGCTGGACACGGAAACCTTCAGCCGGGCCATCGAACAGTTGGGCGCCAGGGACGGCGGCAAACCGATACTGGAAATGCGGCTTGGCGGCATATACACGCTGGAACGGTTGATGAAGGAGACCGGCGATCACGATTTTTATTGGCAAATCGTGGAGACCCTTACCGCCTATGTCCGGAAGAACTCCCCCAGTAAAATTGCAAATATCGGCGCCTTAAGCGCTCCCCAGAAGGACATTCAGGCTATCGTGACCGTCATCGGACGACGGCCAAAAGATAAGGACCGGGATCGCGTTCCCGACTTGTCCATGACCAATTTACAACAGATAAATATGAATAGACTTGACGCGGGCAAATTGAATTTAACGGGGGCGCATCTTCAGGCTGCTCTTTTGTTGGGGACGCATCTTGAAGGCGCCGACTTGGAGTTTGCGCTTCTTACAGGCGCCAACTTGGAGAAGGCGCATCTTGAGGGCGCCATATTTAAGAATGCCCTTATTGATAACGCCAAATTGAGAGAGGCGCATCTTGAGAAGGCCGACTTGCGGTGGGCGCATCTTCAGGGCGCACTGTTTGGCGGCGACGATCCTACTATTGACGCCGTTGGCCTTACCGTTGAACAACTCGAACAAGCCTATGGCGATGACACAACCCTATTGCCAACCTACCTAAGAGATAAAAAGATTAATTGGCGCAATTAAGACAAAGCCAGCGTTGAATAGCCGCCCCATCCTCTGGTTGTAGGGGCAGGCCCCCGTGCCTGCCCGTTGTGCGTTTCGCATTGCGCCGAAGACGGGCGGCCACGGGGGGCCGCCCCTACCAACGCCAGGCGGTTCACGAACCGCCCCTACCATCGGATTGCGCGCGGCGCCCCCTCCTTTGCTCCCCCTTGGCAAGGGGGAGTGGCGCGGTCTTCCGCGACGAGGGGGTGCGACCCCTGCGAGGGGGTGCGACCCCTGCGAAGGGGTTCTTGACTGACCGCATCACAGGAGAAGAACCCCCTCCTGCCCAAAGGGCGTACTCCCCCTTGCCAAGGGGGAGCAAAAGAGAAGAGCGGCAAGCGGCGCCCCACCAGCGGCCGCGCCGCCAACTTCCTGGCCCTCTCCCCTCGCGGGAGAGGGTGGCGGTCCGCCGCCGGGTGAGGGGGAGTTGAACCTTCAAACGCGGGCGGCCACGGGGGGCCGCC
>JACQZB010000107.1 GCA_016207925.1 Nitrospinota bacterium | reverse complement strand
TCCGAGGTGATGTTCATCACCACGGCCAACGTGCTGCACACCATCCCGCGCGCGCTGGTGGACCGGATGGAGGTGATCGAGATCCCCGGCTACAACGACGAGGAGAAGGAGCAGATCGCGCGCCGGTTCCTGCTGCCGCGCCAACTGGCGGCCAACGGGCTTAAACCCGGCGACGCGCAACTGCCCGACGCGCAGTTGCGCCGCGTGATCCGCAACTACACCCGCGAGTCGGGCGTGCGCGCGCTGGAGCGCTCGCTGGGGGCCATCTGCCGCAAGCTGGCGCGAAACGTGGCGGAAGGGATGGGCTCCGGCAAAACGCGCGAACGGCGGCGCACGGTGGTGGTGGACGGCCACAAGCTGGTAGAGCTGCTGGGCGAGATCAAGTTCCGCGACGAAGCCGCCGAACAGCGCGACGCCGTGGGCGTGGCCACCGGGCTTGCCTGGACGGAGACGGGCGGCTCCATCCTGAAAATCGAAACCATCATTCTGGAAGGGAAAACCAGCTTTATCCTCACCGGCAAGCTGGGGGATGTAATGAAGGAGTCCGCACAGGCGGCGCTCTCCTACATCCGCGCGCGGGCGCGGGACTTTGGCCTGGCGCCGGGATTCCATTCCAAGCTCGACATCCATACCCATATCCCGGAAGGCGCCATTCCCAAGGACGGCCCCTCGGCGGGCATCACGCTGGCCACTTCCATCGTGTCGGCGTTGTTGAACATACCGGTGCGGGCGGATGTGGCCATGACCGGCGAGATAACGTTGCGGGGCCATGCGTTGCCCGTAGGCGGGTTGAACGAAAAGCTGCTGGCCGCGCAGCGCGCGGGTGTCAAGACCGTGCTCATCCCCCGTGATAACGAGCGCGACCTGTCCGAAACGCCGCACAGCGTGCGCGCGCGGCTTACGATCACGCCGGTGGAAAACATGGACGAGGTGCTGCGCCTGGCGCTGGTCCGCTCGCCGTGGAAGCGGCGCGGCCGCGCGGCGGACCGGGCGGCGGCTGTGGCGAGGGGCGCCGGAGCCGCGTTAAGCTAACAACCATAACCGAACAAGAACGAATTACGGAAACGATGTTCAATTCCACCGCGCCAAGCCCGTTTGGCTCGCTGATCCTGTTGGGGATATTGCTCTATCTTGTGTACCGGATACTCCAGGCGCTCAACAGCCAAAGCCGGCCCGCGGGCGGCGCGGGCGCTCCCGCCGGCGGGGGCCGCGTAGCCCCTTTTCCGCCAACCCCGGCGGCGCCGGAGGCTCCGCCCGACACGGCGCGCCTGGTTCCCCATGCCGGGCCGGATCCATTCGCAGGCCAGCCAACCGCTCTGGAGGCTCACGCCGCGCTGATTGAAAAAGCGGGGCTTGAGCGGGTGGGCGATTTCACTATCGAGGAGATGCCCGGCTACCATGTCCGCGTGTTCACCCATCCCGCGCAGTCGCTGCTGGGTTTCATTTACCGCGACCCGCGGGACCGCGTATGGGTGAACCTGGTAACCGAATACCACGACGGGCGCGTGATCACCACCAGTTCCGCGGAGGAGGGCGCGGCCACGGCATCGCGGCCCCACGGCATGCCGCTGTTCAATTATCCCGGCGCGGCGGCGGATCAGCTCATCCGCCGCCACAAGCTGGAAATCCGCGGCTCCCGGCAAAAGCCGCCCACGCCGCCAGAAGGGGCGCCCGCTTTTTTCTCCAACATCTTTACCCGGTTGCGCGCCCATGTGTACGAGCGCGAGCAGCAGGAGGCCGACCGGCTGCGCGCGCCCGCCGCGGCGCCCGGAGGACCGGAGGAAGCGCAGGGCGACGACGCGTTCGTCCCCTCGCCGTTCCAGCAGCGCCAGTGGCTGGACGCCATCTTCCGCGCGGCGCCGGTTCCCCGCGAAGGCCGCGCGCAATTCATCAAGGGGCTGGTGTGGATACGGGAGCGCGCCTCGGCGGAAAGCGTCGCGCGCACCATCGAGGATTTCGCGGGGATCACCATCGAACCCGCCCCCGGCGGGCGCATGGTGATCCGCGATGACGCCGGCGCGCAGGATATTGTGGACGCCGCGGGGCTTATGGGCGCGGCGCTGTTTGAAAGGATAAACGACCACCTTCCCGAATCGAAGAAATTCGCCCGTTTACCGGTGAAGGTGGAAGGGGTATCCTTTTACAGCCGCACACCCGCCGCGCGATAGGCGTGGCCATGGGGAGGGCGCCGTAACGGCGCACGGGGAACTATGAAGCTTCATGTGAGGGTCGCCCTAATCGTGGCGGTCTTCGGCCTGTTGGCGGTGGTGTTCGCCAATGTGGCGCTGTATTTCCACCTGACGGGCCGCGACCTTAGCGACATCCGGCGCAGCGTGCGCCAGACCGCCGCGCTCATCCGCACCGGCCTTTTGAACACCATGATCCAGACCGGCGACTATGTCCGCATCCGCCAGATCGTGCAGGACATGCGCAAGGACCTCAACTTCGAATTCCGCATCATCAAGAACAGCCACGTCATCCGCCAGCACGGCGCCAATGCCGAGCAGTTGCCCATGGACGCGCTGGAACGCAAGGCGCTGTCCACCGGCGAGGTGGTCGAACACATGGACACCCCCTCGTCGCTGCGGATCATCTATCCCTTCGTCACCGACGAGCGGTGCGGCTCGTGCCACATGGACAACGACGGCCAGCCGGTCAAGCCCGGCATGGTCAACGGCGCGGCGGTGATCCAGTTCGACCTTTCCGGCCCGCAGCAGAAAACGCGGGAGATCATCCGCAACATCATGATCCTCATGTCGGTGTTGACGGCCGGGTTTTTCCTGGTGTTCCTCTCCATCATCAACCGCGTGGTCACGCGCCCCATCCACGATATCGCCGAAGCTATCACCGGCTTGCAGAACGAAAACTTCGATGTGAGCCTGCCCGAATACTCCACCCGCGAAATTGACATCATGGCCACCGAGGTGCGTAAAACCGCCGCCAACCTGGCCGCCCGCCGGCGCGACCGGGAACGGGAGATACAGGATGAACGCGCCCACAAACGGGAATTGGAGCGCCTGCTGCGCTCGCGCGCCTCGGCGCTGGGCGTGGACGTGGACTCGGAGATACCCGAGATCATCGGGCGGCTTACCACCGCCGTGGACGAGGTGGAAAAACACCGGCTGCGGATGCAGGTGTTCCGGTTCGTCGAGGAGGAGCGCAGCCGCGTGGTGATTCCCAACGACCCCGACCTGATCCCCGCCGTTGGCAGCTATATTTCCGCGGTGTCGGAGGTGAGCCTGGAAGGGGTCAAAGGCCGCACCATGGAACTGGCGGTGGACGAAGCGCTCAACAACGCCATTTATCATGGCAACCTGGAGGTCCCCTCCAGCCTGAAAAGCGAGGATTTCGACGCTTTCTACGCCTTGGCGCTGCGCCGCCGCGGGGAGGCGCCCTACCGGTCGCGCAAGGTGGAAATCCATTACGACTACTCGCCGCGCCGCCTTAAGGTGACCATACGCGACGAGGGGCCGGGGTTCGACTGGCGCCGCGCGCTCGAGGAGGAAACGTCCCCCGCCGAACTGCCGCATGGCAGGGGCCTGATCATCATGAAGGCCCTCTCCTCCGGCCTTTCCTACAATGAAAAGGGGAACGAGTTGACGCTGGCCTCGTATGATTTGCTGGCCCGCTCGGAGTTGAATTTCATCGGCAATATCGAGGGCCGCGATAT
>JACQZB010000109.1 GCA_016207925.1 Nitrospinota bacterium | reverse complement strand
GGCCGACGCGCCTTCACCGCGGTGTACTGGTTGCGCCCTCCGGCCAGCAGAATATCCGCTTTTTCGTCACGGAATATTTTAAGAAGCTTCTCCGGAGCGCCTTCCTCGATCATGTGGGCGTCCTCGCCCATCAGTTCCACAATGCGCGCCTTATCCTCCTCCGTGGACTTCTTCGTCCCGGTGGCGACAACCGTCATGCCCAATTCCTGAAGCGCGGAAATGATGGACCAACTCTTCACGCCGCCGGTATAGAGCAGGGCGCGCTTGCCCGAAAGCTTCGCGCGCAACGTGGCGATGCGCGGCTCTACGCGGGCGCGTTCTTCATCCAGCACTGCCCGGGCGCGCGCCAGAAGCGCCTCATCGTTCATAAGTTCAGCCATCCGAATGATGGAGCGCTCCGTGTTGCGGGAGCCATGGAACGAGCCTTCAAAATACGGGATGCCGTATTTTTCTTCCATCTTGCGCGCTACGTTGAGCAATGCGCGCGAACAGACCATCATGTTCACGTTGGCCCGATGCATCATCGCGATCCGCTCGAACCGGGCGTCGCCGGAGAGCGAACAAATCACACGGATACCGATGCGATCCAGTATCGGCAGGATCAGCCATAGCTCACCGGCGATGTTGAATTCGCCGATGAGGTTGACGTTATAGGGGTACGGTGACGGCTCGCGCGTACCGATGAGATGCTCCAGCAACGCGCCGCCCGCCAGGCGGTTGCCGAAATTCTTTGTGCCGGTATAGCCGGGCGCGTCCACGGGAATTACAGGAACCCCCGTTTTCTCCGTCAGCGCCTTGCACACGGCGCCCACGTCGTCGCCGATCATGGAGGTGACGCAGGTCTGGTACACAAACACCGCGGGCGGATGGTAATCGCGGATCACCTCGCGGACGGCTTTATAAAGCTTCTTCTCGCCGCCGAAGACCACGTCCTCGTTGGTCAAGTCGGTAGTGAGGGCGACGCGGTACATCATCGGGCCGGAAGAGAGTGCGCCGCGATTGTTCCATGTATTCCCCACGCAACCAATGGGGCCGTGGATAACGTGCGCCGCGTCCGTGATTGGCAGGAGCGTAATCAGGGCTCCGTCGAAGGCGCAGCCGCCCGCCGCCTTGCCGGGGTTGGGGCGGGGGCAGGCGTTGTCCTTCTTCGTGGCGTTGTGGGCGCAGCCCGGCTCGCGCCGGGCCTCGCGCATGGCCGCGGTGTGCATCGTTTACCGCACGAAATCGTTGTTGAACGGCATCGCCTTGCGATCCAGATCGTCCAGGAGCGTGTTCACGCTCCACTGCAGCATGTTGATGACGCCCTGGTAGCCGAACGTCGCGTACCGGTGCAGGTGGTGCCTGTCGAAAATCGGAAACCCGATGCGGATGAGCGGAATGCCCATCTCGGTTGACAGTTGCTTGCCGTGCGTGCCGCCCACCAGAAAGTCCACCGGATCGCTGATCATCAATGAGCGCAGATGCCACAGATCGGCGCCGTTATGCACGGTCACCCCCTTGGCGAAGGGTTTATCGGCCCACTTCTTGGTCAACGCCTTGCCCACGCGCTTGGTGGCGTTGGTGATGACCACGTGTACCGGCTCCGCGCCCATTTCCATGTAGAACTCAACCAACGCCTCGACATACGAGGGATCGCCGTAGATGGCGAACCGCTTGCCGTGCAGGTAGTAATTGGAGTCCGCCATGGCGTCCAGCGCGCGGCCCCGTTCGGCTTCCAGTTCCGCGGGAATATCCGTTCCGGTGATTTCCGCGACCTTGAGCAGGAATGCGTCCGTGCCCGCGATGCCCAACGGGGTGGGGCCGGATGCGAACGTTGAATTCCATTCATCCTTCACGAATGTTCCGGTGGTTTTCTCCGCGCTGTCGGGCAGCAAGGCGATAATGGCCTTGGCGTTCTTGGCCCTTTTCACGTCCTCGACGGTGGTGCCGCCGTAGTACATGGCGTACTGCCCGGTCATGGGCGAGTCCAGCACGCCGGAGTTGTCACCCAGGATGATGTGATCAACTCCCATCATTGACAGAATGCGCTTTATTTCGCGGATGTTCCCCACGGTGTAGCCGTCGAATCCGGGAATGATCCCGATGGCGCCATTGTCCTTGTCCGCCTTGGGCTCGCCGGCGGACAGATGGAACAACATCCCCTTCATCATGTTGTCGTAGCCGGTGACGTGGCTGCCGACGAAGGAGGGAGTATGGGCGAAAGGGATAGGGAACTCATCAGGCACGGAGCCAGCCTTGCGCGCGTTCTTGATAAAGGCGTTAAGGTCGTCGCCGATGACTTCCGCCATGCAGGTGGTGCATACGGCCATCATCTCCGGTTTGTAGAGCGCGTAGGCGTTTTTCAATCCCTCGACCATGTTTTTCTGCCCGCCGAACACCGCCGCGTCTTCCGTCATCGAGTCGCTGACCGAGGCGAACGGCTCCTTGAAGTGGCGGTTGAAATGGGAGCGGAAGTAAGCGGCGCACCCCTGCGAACCGTGAACATAGGGCAGGCACCCCTTAAACCCCACCGAGGCCAGCAGCGCCCCCAAGGGCTGGCACGCCTTGGCGGGATTGATGGTGAGCGCTTCACGCGCGAAGTTCTTCTCCTTGTACTCGCCGCCGCGGATATACGCGCGGGTCTTCTCCAGCGCCGCCGCGTCGCAGCGATGCTCGAAGGCGCGCTTGCCCTCCCACGTCTTGGCGTAGCGCTCCTCGTGGAAAATCTCGTTATGATCCTTGATCCGCATCGTATCGGCCATTGTCGTTACTCCTGCCTGTCACACGCGGCCCTTCCAGGGCGGCGTGAGGGATTTGTACACCGGGGCGTTGACCGCCATGTCCATGTCGCGCGCGAACACCTCGAACCCGTCGTAGCCGTGATAGGGGCCGGAATAGTCCCACGAGTGCATCTGGCGGAAGGGCACACCCATTTTCTGGAACGTGTATTTCTCCTTGACGCCGCTGCCCACCAGGTCGGGCCGGATGCGGTCCACGAACATCTCAAGCTCGAACGCCGTGGCGTCGTCGTACACCAGCGTGGCGCCGGAGGCCTCCTTGCTGGTGCGGTCGTAATCGTCGTTATGGCCGAACTCGTAGCCCAACCCCACGACTTCCATGCCCAGGTCTTCATAGGCGCCGATGACGTGGCGCGGGCGCAATCCTCCAACGTACAGCATCACCTTCTTGCCTTCCAGCCGGGGCCGGAAGCGCTCGATGCCGGCCTGCATCCGCGGCCTGTGCCGCGCGATGATCTTTTCCGCGTTCTCCTGTATCGTCGCGTCGAAATTGGCCGCGATCTTGCGGATGGACTCCGCGATCTTCGTTGGCCCGAAGAAGTTGTACTCCATCCAGGGGATGCCGAACTTTTCCTCCATGTAGCGGGAGATGTAGTTCATGGAACGGTAGCAGTGCAGCAGGTTGAGCTTTGCCCGGTGCCCGCGCGCCAATTCCGCCAGTGTGCCGTAGCCCGACCACTGCGACACCACGCGCAGTCCCATTTCCTCAAGGATCACCCGCGACGCCCAGGCGTCGCCGCCGATGTTATAGTCGCCGAGGATCGAAACGTCGTAGGGCGTCACCTCGGCAGGCTCCGCCGTGCCCAGCACATGGTCGCGCACGGTGTCGTTGGCGATGTGATGGCCCAACGACTGCGACACGCCCCGGAACCCCTCGCACCGCACCGGCACGATGGGCTTGCCGATCTCCACCGCCATGCGCTTGGCCACCGATTCGATATCGTCGCCGATCAGCCCCACGGGGCATTCCGACTGGATGCTGATGCCCTTGGCCAGCGGGAACATCTGGACGGCCTCGCGGATGAGCTGTTCAAGTTTCTTGTCGCCGCCGAACACAATATCGCGTTCCTGAAAGTCGCTGGTGACTTGCAGGGCCACGAAATTGTCCAGACCCGTTTCGCCGGTGGAGTAGTTGCGCCGCGTGCCCCAGGAGTACTGGCCGCAGCCCACGGGGCCGTGGGAGATGTGCACCATGTCCTTGACGGGACCCCACACCACGCCTTTGCTGCCCGCGTAGGCGCAGCCGCGCACCGTCATCACGCCCGGCAGCGACTTGCGGTTGGCGGTGACGCAGCCGGAGACCGTATCCGTTTCCGGGTCGTTCATGTACAAATGCTGTTTGCGGTCGGCGCGCGCCTCTTCGGGGTAGGCGGCCAGCGCCTCCTCGATCAGCGCGGATCCCGTATCCTTGGTCAACTTCTCCATGGCGCGCTCCGTTAGTTAGAGGCCACGGCTTCTTCCGCCGCCGTTTTGCCCACGATGGACTCGTCCGCCTCCTCCATGATCCCGTACTTCATCAGCAGGTCTTCAAGCTCGTCCATGGTCAGGGGCGTGGGGATGACCTTTTTCGTGTTGTTGGCGATCTTGCGGGCCAATTCCCGGTATTCGTCCGCCTGACCGGCCTTCGGGTCGTATTCAATCACCGACATGCGCCGCAGTTCCGCGCGCTGCACCACGTTGTCGCGCGGGACGAAGTGGATCATCTGTGTGCCCAGCCCCTCGGCCAGCGCATTGATCAGGTCCGCTTCGCGGTCGGTGTTGCGGCTGTTGCAGATAAGCCCGCCCAGGCGCACGCCGCCGGAACTGGCGTATTTGAGGATGCCCTTGGCGATGTTGTTGGCCGCGTACATCGCCATCATCTCGCCGGATACGACGATGTAAATCTCCTGCGCCTTGTTTTCGCGGATCGGCATGGCGAAGCCGCCGCACACCACGTCGCCCAGCACGTCGTAGAACACAAAGTCCAGGTCGGGGGTGTATGCGCCTTCTTCCTCGAGGAAGTTGATCGCCGTTATGACGCCCCGGCCCGCGCAGCCCACGCCCGGCTCCGGCCCGCCGGCTTCCACGCACCGCACGCCGCCGTAACCGATCTGCAGAACGTCATCGAGTTCCAAATCCTCAACGGAGCCGGCCTTGGACGCCAACTCCATTACGGTTCTCTGCGCCTTGGAGTGCAGCATCAGGCGGGTGGAGTCGGCTTTCGGGTCGCACCCGATAATCATCACCTTTTGGCCCTGCTCGGCCATGGCCGCCACAAGGTTCTGCGTGGTGGTGGATTTGCCGATGCCGCCTTTGCCATATATCGCGCACTGTCTCATGGTCACTATCTCCTGCGTTGGTTAGCGTTGTCAGAACGCCGCTTACCCGGTGGGTAGAGCATCGCTTGTGCCATTCGACGGCCACGCGATTTGATGGCGGCGAATAGCGATGAAAATCAAGGCGTGACGGCGTAGCGGCAGCGCAACGCGCGTAATTAAGGTTGTGTAGGGAATACGACAAAGCCCGACAAATTGTCTGATGTCGCCCGCTGCTCTCCACTGCACATTTGCCGGGCGCCCGGCGCCTTACTTATGTGCAGTGAGCGTCTGCATTTCCTCAAAATCATGTCGTTAACCTTACAATTCGCGCTGGTATCCAAATTGCTATTCGCTGTGTAAGCCAGTCTATATCCAGGAAAGTAAGCCATGCTTGAGCATTGGATGAATGAGTTGACGGGGTTGAACGTCGCCTTGAAAGGGTGGAAACCCAATGACCCGGCCAGCGAGCGGATGAAGGCCAGCGTCGCCGAATTTATCGAACGGCTGGACGACGGTGTGGGCCGGCTGGCGGTGGAGATGGAGGCGCGCCAGGCGCAGGAGGCGCAGCTTGAAATAGCCCTGTGCCATATAGAAGACGCGGTATCCGTCACCAACCGGGCGGGTGAAATCCGCCTCATCAATCCGGCCTTTGAGCGGCTGACGGGCTACGGGGCGGAAATGATCGGCCGCCCGCACGAGCCGTTGTGGCGCCATACTCACGCCGGTGTGTTGGCGGGCATGAGGCAGGCGATGGACGAAGGCGCGGTATGGCGCGGGGAGGCCAGTCTGCGCCCGAAAAGCGGCGCGGAGCTGATCGTGGACATCACGGTGGGGCCAATCGTGAATCTGTACGGTGAAATAACCCACTACGTGTTCACCCAGCGCGACGTTACCGCGCGCGTCAACGCGGAGAAACGCGCCCGCGCTCAAAGCGTGTTTCTGGAAAAGCTGCTTAACCTGACCCCCAACGTTATCCTTGCGCTGGGGCCGGACGGCAAAATATGGCTCGACAACCTCGCGGCCAAAACCCTGTTCGCCGACATGGGGCCGGACGGGCGCGCGCGGCTGGCGGCGATGCTGCTGCGCGAACTGGAAAAAGGCATGGCGCGGCCCCGCGTGATTTCCATGGACCGGCGCGGCGGGCACGTATGGTACTCGCTTCACGCGGAGCGCATCCCGGCGAACTATCTTATTCCCGATAGCGGCGCGAAAAGCCTGGACCTGGTGACCATGACCGACGTCACCGAACTGGAACGAAAAAGCCAGGAGATCATCATCCGCCAAAAGGCCATCGCCTCCTTGCAGCGAGAACGCGAATACGCCCGCGAGGAAATGGCCAACGGGCTTGTGTACCGGATGATCCAGCCCCTTAACGTCGCGCGGGCGATTCAGGCCCGGCTGGTGGCCCTTGCGGGGGAATGCGGCGCAAACGGCATGGGCGACAGCATACAACTGCTCGGCGAGCAGTTGCGGGCGCTTGACGCGGACCTTAAGGAGTTCCGCAAAGTGTCGCCCCGCGCCGCTCCCGCCAGCGGTGCATGCCGCGCGGGTGAGATATTGCGTTCGCTGGAAGTGCTGTATGCGGAGCGCGCGGGGGCCGAACGGGTGAAACTGGACATCGGCGCCGCGCCGGACACGCTGGCCGCGCGCGTTCCCGAAGATGTCGCTTTGATGATCGCCGCGCTGGTGATGGACAACGCGTTCGACGCGGTATCGGAAGCGGAACATCGCGTCGCCGCCGCGCATATTGGCGAGACGCGGGAAACGGAGTGGGAATTCATCGTTGAAGACGGCGGGCCGGGCGTGGCGGAAGCGGATGTCTATCGCATCTTCGAGCCGTTCCACACCACCAAGCCGGGCCGGCAGGGTTTGTCGCTGGCGCTGGTGGCGCAGATGCTCAACAAGATCGGCGGACGTATCGAAACCGGGCGCTCGGAACTGGGCGGCGCCAAATTCATCATCACCTTTCCCATGGAGTAGCGCGTGGTGAACGATCTGGCGGCGCGGGCGGTTGAAGGCGTCTTCCGGGTCTCGGAACGCATCGCGCGTTCCACCCGCGCGCGCGACACGGTAAATGAAATCCTGGAAATCCTCGACCAGGTCATGGGCTATAAAAGCGGCGTGGTGACGCTGCTCGACGGCCAGAGCGGCGATCTATTAGTGGAGGCCGCGCACGGCATTCCGGAGGAGCGCTACAAGGACGTGCGCTACCGCAAGGGGGAGGGGATCACCGGGTTGATCCTGCAAACCGGCGCGCCTTTGGCCATCCCCCGCGCCGGCGCCGACCCGCGCATGGTCAACCGCCTGGCGGTGTATCCGCCCGAATGCGCGCTGGTTGGCGTGCCCATCACCGTCAATGGCGAATCGGGCGGGGTGCTGACCATCAGTGTGGACGCCGGGGAACGCTTCCGGCTCGACGAGCATATCCGCGTCGCGGTAACCTTCGCCAACCTGATCGGCGCGGTGGTGACGCGGCTGCTGCAGGCGGAACGTGAGAAGGAGCAGATCATCCGCGAAAAGCGCCGCCTGGAAGGGCAGTTGAAGGGCGCCTACCGTCCGGAGAACATGGCCGGCGTCAGCAAGATGATGCTCGACGTGTTCCACGACATCGCCCAGGTGGCCAAGTGGAACACCACCGTGCTGATCCGGGGCGAGTCCGGCACCGGCAAGGAGCTTGCCGCCAAGGCGATCCATTACCAGAGCCTGCGCGCGCAGGGGCCGTTCGTCAAGCTCAACTGCGCCGCGCTGCCCGACACGTTGCTGGAGTCGGAACTGTTCGGGTACGAAAAGGGCGCGTTCACCGGCGCGGTGGCGTCCAAGCCGGGCCGGTTCGAGCTGGCGCACAAGGGCACGCTGTTTCTCGATGAAATCGGCGACACGTCGTCCGCGTTCCAGGCCAAGCTGCTGCGCGTGCTGCAGGAGGGGCAGTTCGAGCGGTTAGGCGGCTCGCGCACGCTGACCGTGGACGTGCGCGTGGTGGCCGCCACCAACGTGGACTTGGAGCGCGCCGTGGCCGCCCGCGAGTTCCGCGAGGACCTGTACTACCGGCTCAACGTGATGACCCTGTTCATGCCGCCGTTGCGGGAGCGGCGCGAGGACATCCCCAGCCTGGTGGAATTTTTCCTGGACAAGCTGGGAACGGAGATCGGGCACGGCATCGCCATAGCGCCGGACGCGCTGGAGTATTTAAAAGCCTGCGACTTCCCCGGCAACGTGCGCGAACTGGAGAACTGCGTCCGCCGCGCCGCGGTGAAATCCGGCGGAGCCGCCATCGCCGCCGCCGACGTGCCTTGCGCGGGCGCGGGATGCATCAGCCACCTTATGCGGAACCGGGCGGCTGATGCGGCGCCCGCCGCCGCGCCTGTGGGAGAGTTGGCGTCTATCGTCAACGAGCGCGACCGGGTGGTCGCCGCGTTGCAGCGCGCCGGGTGGGTGCAGGCCAAGGCCGCGCGGCTGTTGAACATGACGCCCCGCCAAATCGGCTACCGCATCGCCAAGCTGGGGATAGAGATGAAGACGTTGTAGGGGGCGCCGCGCGCAATCCGATGGTAGGGGCGGTTCGTGAACCGCCCGGCGTTGGTAGGGGCGGCCCCCCGTGGCCGCGCGCATTTGAAGGTTC
>JACQZB010000108.1:7890-13270 GCA_016207925.1 Nitrospinota bacterium | reverse complement strand
AAAATATCCGCCTTGAAGCATTGCGGCGTCTGGATCTGGAACACGCCCTCGCGCGGGATAGCGCCGGTGATGATCCCTTCGCGCGCCGTTTTTAGCGTGTCCGCGGCGGGGATGGCGGCGATGGCCGCGCCGGTCCGCCCCGCGGCGGCCAGCGCGGCGGCGATGATTTCCGGCGTCACCAGAGGACGCGCGCCGTCGTGGGTGAGCAGGTATTCCGCATCGTCCGGCGCCGCGGCCAACGCGTTGGCCACCGAGCGCTGCCTTGTGGCGCCCCCCGCGACAACGGCGGCGATTTTGCCGATTCCGTGGCGGGCGATGATCTGATCGCGCGCGAATTCCTCGTCGCCATCGGGAACCGCCACTACAATGCCGTCTATCAGCGGAGAGGAGGCCAGCCGCAAAAGCGTCCAGGCGAGCATCGGCTTGCCCGCGATGTCCATGAACTGTTTTTTCACGCCCCCCATGCGCGCGCCGGATCCCGCGGCGGGGACAACGGCCGCCACGCGCATGGCCTAGAACCGTATCCGCTTGCGCGGCGCGGCGCCCTGCGCGGCGCGGGCGATGATTGTGTCCAAATCCCAATCCACCTTCAGGCGCGCCGCCTCGCCGCTCTTGAGGGTGTAGATCAGGTGGCCATGCTCCAGGCCGTACTCGAATAGCTCCTTGGTGATCTCCACGTCCTTTTCGCAGTAATCGGCCACCTGGTCGCGCTTGCCCTCCTTCCACCAGCGCAACGAGGCCAAGCCGTCGGCGGTCTTGGCGCGGCGGAGCGTCGCCTGCGCCAGATGGTCCAGCTTGGGCCGCCAGCCAAGCCGCGCGGTGACGTCGGTGAGGATGTCGAATGAGCGCGCGGCGGCGGACAGGTTGGCGTCCGTATAGGCGGACAGCACGGTATAGTCGAACTTGACATGGTTATAGCCCACCACCAGGTCGGCGGCGAGAAGCGCGTCGAGCAGCCGGTGGACGTCCTGCTCGAAGTAGCGGGTGTAGCGGCGCTCCAAGGAGTCGTACACCACCGCCACCGCCAGCGACATCAGGTGGACGTTGCCCCACCCGCCCACTTCATCGGCGCCGCGCTGCGTTTCCAGATCGAAGAACAGGATGCGCTTGTCCGGCGCGGGATCATGGCCGGCCTGCGCGGAATTCTCCGCCGCGGCCATCACCGCGGGCGCGGGCTGATGAACCGCCGCGGCGCGCCGTTTGGGCGCAGGCTTGGCGCCGGTGAGGTATTCAAGCAACGCCCCCGCGGCGCCCTTGTCCAGGGGCTTGTTGCCGGAGCCGCACTTGGGCGAATGGACGCACGAAGGGCAGCCGGTGTCGCAAGGGCAATCCGCCACCAGCTTAAGCGTGGCGCCCCACAACTCCTCCACCTTGTCATACCCGGCGGCGCACAGGCCGATGCCGCCGGGGTAGCCGTCGTAAAAAAACACGGCGCTGATCCCCAGGGGCGGGTACAGCGCGTAGGAGATGCCGCCGATGTCGTCGCGGTCGCACAGGGTGAACAGGGGGAACAGGCCGATGGCGGCGTGTTCGAAAGCGTGGATGCCGCCCATATAGTGCAAGCGGCGCGCCTCGATGTCCTCCTTCACCGCGTCCGGGATTTCCACCCAGTAGCCCATGGTCTCAAACTCGATGATGGGGCTTTCCAGGTCAAACGCGCCGAGCGCCTCCTGGCCGAATATTGACTTGCGCTCATACCCGGTCACCTGCTCGGAGACTTTGAGCCGGCCAAGCTTTACGGTGAAGCCGTGGACGGTTTTTTCGCGCAGGGTTTCCAGGATGGCGGTCTCCTTTTCCACGCGGGGCCGGGTGTAGTAACGCTCGTCCATGGGTGTGACGTGGATGACCCGTTTTTCCGTATCCAGCCGGGAGACATGGTACTGCTGGCCCCGGTGCAGGTACACGGCGCCCTCGTGGCACTCGCTGAACACCCGCCCGCCGCCCACATGGCCAAGCGGCGCCTTGCCGCCTTCGATAAAAATGGCGTAGCTCTCCCCGATGCCCCGGATGGACACGTCCCGGTGCGGGTACTGGCGCGGGCAGAGCCATTTGGTTCCATCGGCGGAAAGGGCCAGCCGCCGCTCCGCGACTAATTCATCAATTAATTTTTTGCGCGCGGCGGGGTCGGGCCAGGCGCCATCATTGGTGATGGGCGCCTCGGCGGCGGCCAGCACGATGTGGTGTTTCTGGATCGGCTCGTTCTCCGGATCAATGATCGCCGCCTCGTAACCGCGCGTGAACAACTCGGAGGGATGATGGACGAAATACTGATCCAGGGCGTCCTGCTGCGCCACCAGAAACACCAGGAACTCGCGCTCGCCCCGCCCGACCCGGCCGGCCCGCTGCCATGAACTGATGATTGAGCCGGGATAGCCCACCAGCACGCACACGTCCAGCCCGCCTATGTCCACCCCCATTTCCAAAGCCGAGGTGGTCACCACGCCGTCGAGCTTGCCGCCGAACAGGTCGCGCTCGATCTGGCGCCGCTCCTCCGGCAGGTATCCGGCGCGGTAGCAGCCAAGTCGCGCGGCAAGCTCCGGTTCCGCCTGGACAGTCCACGTGTAGATAAGCTCGGTGATCTTGCGCGCCTTGGTGAACGCGATGGTCTTAAGGTTCTGGCGAACGGCGGCGCGCAGGATTTTGGAGGCGTCGGTGTAAGGGCTGGCCTCGGTGTTATAGACCACAAAATGCCCGCCGGGCCGGGGCGCGCCGGAGTCCG
The DNA here is from genome assembly GCA_016207925.1 of Nitrospinota bacterium. GTDB lineage: Bacteria > Nitrospinota_A > UBA7883 > UBA7883 > UBA7883 > JACQZB01. Next base: position 10,551 of record JACQZB010000108.1, on the reverse strand, counting down.
CCACCACGCGGAATTCGCGGCCGGTAAGCGTGGCGGCGAACTGGCCGGGGTTGGCGATGGTGGCGGAGGAGGCCAGGATTTGAGGGTTGGCGCCGTAGCGTTTAAGTACGCGCTCAAGTCGGCGCAAAACCTGCGCCACGTGGGAGCCGAACACGCCGCGGTAGGTGTGTGTTTCGTCTATGACAATGTAACGCAGCGCGCGCAGGAACTTCTCCCACTTGGCATGGTAGGGGAGCATGGAAAGGTGGAGCATGTCGGGATTGGTGAAAATCGCCCGCGGCGGGTGGGCCAGAATGGCCTCGCGGGCGCTTTTCTTCGTATCGCCGTCGAACACGACGGCGCGCAGGTCGCCGGGCAGGCCGAACGCCAGTTCGCGGTATGCTTCGATCTGGTCATGCTCGAGCGCCTTGAGGGGGAACAGGAACAGCGCGGTGGCGTCGCGCTCCATGATGAAGGCGTCCAGAACCGGCGCCAGGTAGCACAGCGACTTGCCGCTGGCGGTGGGCGTGGCCACGATCACGTTCGCGCCGTCCAGCGCGGCGGTGATGGCCTCGGCCTGATGCGCGTACAAGCGCTCCAGCCCCATGGCGGCCAGCCGCTGGCGCAACGGCGGGGCAAGCTCTTCCGGCATGGGCGCCAGCCGCGCCTTGCGGGGCGGGATAACGGCGCGGTGGACGATGTTTGGCCCAAGCGCCTTGTCGGCGGACAAAACTTCCAGCAGCTTTTCAACCGTCACGGGGAGCTACAGCCTTGCCGCGCGGTCGCGCAGCAGGTGGTCGGCCAAGGTCAGGCAGACCATCGCCTCCACCACCGGCACGGCGCGCGGCACGATACATGGGTCGTGCCGGCCCTCCACGCGGGCGGTGGCGTCGCGCCCCTTGGCGTCCACGGTAAGCTGTTCCTTGAGGATCGAAGGGGTGGGTTTAACGGCCACGCGGGCCACGATCCGCGCCCCGTTGGAAAGCCCGCCGTCAATGCCGCCGCTATGATTGGTGAGAAACGACGGCGCGCCTTCGGCCATGCGCATCTGGTCGTTGTTCTCCGAGCCGCGCCGGGCCGCCGCGGCGAACCCGTCGCCGATCTCCACGCCCTTGACCGCGTTGATGGACATAAGCGCCTTGGCCAGGTCAGCGTCCAGGCGGTCGTAGGAAGGCTCGCCGAGGCCCGCGGGCGCGTCCAGAGCGTGGACCTCGATGACGCCGCCCACGCTGTCGCCCTCCGCGCGGACGGCCTCGATCAACTCCGCCATGCGCGCGGCGGCCACCGGGTCGGCGCAGCGGACCGGGTTGGACTCGATCACCGCGCGGTTGAAGCTTTGCGCGGCGATCTCCCCCACGCGGATGGTGTGGGCGAATACGTCCACGCCAAAACGGCGCAACAGCTCGCGCGCCACGGCCCCGGCGGCCACGCGCGCCGCCGTCTCGCGCGCGGAACTGCGCCCGCCGCCGCGCCAGTCGCGCAGGCCGTATTTTTTTGTCCAGGTGTAGTCGGCGTGGCCGGGACGGAACAGCTCCTTGATCGCCTCGTAGTCGGTGGAACGGACGTTTTTATTCTCGATCATGATGGCGATGGGCGCCCCCGTGGTGACGCCCTCGAACACGCCGGAAAGGATCATGGCGGTGTCCGCTTCGCGCCGCTGGCTGGTGAGTTGGCTTTGGCCCGGTTTGCGCCGGTCAAGCTGCGTCTGTACCGCCTCAAGGCCGAGCGGCAGGCCGGCGGGGCAGCCGTCTATCACCACGCCCACGCCGGGGCCGTGGGACTCGCCCCAGGTGGTTATCCGAAACTGTTGTCCGAAGGAGTTGCCAGCCATATCCGCGCCGCGTGGTTATTCCAGTATTATATCAGCGCGCGGCCAGGGCATCGGCGATTTCGCGCGCGGTCTCCCCCGGCGTGCGGCTGGTGTTGTCCACGGTGATGTGAGCGTACCGCTCGTACAGGGCGCGGCGTTCGGCCACCATTTTGTCGAAAAACTTTCTTGGCTCGTCCTTGTCGAAAAACGCGGGCATCCCGTTTTTCACGATGCGCTCGTACAGCGTGTCCGGCTCCACGGTAAGGTACACGAAGGTGACGCCGGAAAGGTCCAGGCCCGCCTCCGCGGCGGTGGACAGGGCGCTGCCGCCGGTGCTGATGACGCAGGGGCCGCGGGTAAGCGCCGCGGTGAGAACTTCCTTTTCCAGCGCGCGGAAATAGGCGGCGCCGTGGCGCCCATAAATCGCCCGGAACGTAAGGTTCTGGCCCGTGCGGACGCGATGGGTGGTCTCCAGCATTTCATCGGTGTCGAACGCCTCGACGCCCAACAATTCCGCCAGCGCGCGGCCCACGGTGGATTTGCCGCAGCCCTTGAAACCGATGAGGGCCACTGGCCCTGAAAGTGTCATGTCCGTCAGGTTTTTATCAGTCCGCCCCGGTAATTGTAGCATGCGTGAAACGTGAACTCGCGGATCAACTCGCCCTGGCGTTCGATGCGGACCGCGCCGGACGGCTCGCACCGGTCGAAATGGGCGCCCACGCGGGCGATGTCGTCGCGCGAAGTCTCGGTGACATACAGCGCATTGGCCCCGGCCAGGCGGGCGAGGGGGCCTAAATAGCCGAACCGCCCCTCGCCATTGGTCATGTAGGCTTCGCGGTGGCCGCTGGTGTATAAGGTGAGCAGGGTGGCGC
>JACQZB010000108.1:0-7877 GCA_016207925.1 Nitrospinota bacterium | reverse complement strand
GCGGCATCGTCAGAACCGGCTCGGCGATCGGGATGTGCGGGTACGCAAGGGGCAGCGCCGCCAGGCCAAGGGAGGCCCTCCATGCGAACCTGAACCAGCCGCGGCGGCCCATGGCGGCGGCGAAGCCCGGCGCGGCGGCGATGGCCGTAAAGTAGGCGTGGGTGGACCAGTTGCCCTCCATCCGCCTGGGGAAACTGTTGGCGAAGAAAAACGCCAGCAGCGCCAGCGACATGACCGACAGGTACACAAGCCCGGCGTTGTTCTCCGCCCGGCCCTCGCGCCAGGCCCACGCCGCGGCGGCGATCAGGAAAAAGAAGATGAACAGCCCCATCATGGCGGCCTGCCCGCCCCAGAACTCCGCCGCGTTGAGCGCCCAGGAGCGCTCCTCTCCGGAAAAACCGTGCGCGAACTGGAAGCGGAACGAAACCCAGTCATGCGCGGCGTTCCACACGATGACGGGGGAGAACAGGGCCAGCGCCAGCGCGAAGGCCAGGTACGGTTCGCGCCGGGAAAGCCAGTGGCGATGCTCCCTGGATACCAGCAGGAACGCAAGGAAGGCCGGAGCGAACAGCGCCGCGTTATATTTGGAGAGCAACGCCAGCCCGAACGCGGCGCCCAGGGCGTACCACCAACCCGGCGCCGGGGTGACGGCGATCCGCAAACCGCAGTACAGCGCCAGCATGGAGAACAGCCACAGCGGCGCGTCGGGGGTCAACACCAGGGCGCCGACGGAGATAATGCCGCAGAGGTTGAATATGACCGCCGCCCACAACCCCGCGGCGGGTGAGCCGGAGGCTTCCGCCGCCATCCGGTACAGCGCCCAAGTGGCCCCCGAAACGCACAGGACGGCGCCAAGCCTCAGCGCGCGTTCGGACTCGCCCAGCGCGCCGGTGAGCCACGCCATCCACGCCACCATGGGCGGATGGTCGTAGTAGCTAAGCGAAGGATGCAGCGACCACAGCCAGTAGTAGGCCTCGTCCAGGGAAAGCTCGAACCAGCCGGAATAGGCGATGCGAAATGCGGTGAGCGCCGCGAGGAAAATGAAAAACGGCGCGTGGGAACGCGGCCCGGCTACCAGCCCGGCCAAAGGAAGTACACTCCGCTTTTGAGCATGGGGCGCTCCGGCAGGTACGCCGACACCCGTTCGCCCAACAGCATCCACAACAAGCCGCCGTCATGACGGGCGCGCTCCACTACCGGCTCGCCTTCGATGCCCCCGAGCCGCGCCGCGGCTCGGATGGCGTCCTGCAGGTTGCCTAACTCGTCCACCAGTTTATGTTCCAGCGCCTGGGTTCCGGTGAAGACCCGGCCGTCGGCCAGGGCGCGCACCGCATCCACGCTCATTCTGCGCTCGCGCGCCACGTCGGCCACGAACTGCTGGTACAGGTTGTCCACCAGCCCCTGCAAAAACGCGCGCTCCTCCTCCGACATGGGGCGGTAGGGCGAACCGGCGTCCTTGAACTTGCCGCTTTTTATCACCTCGGGTTTAAGGCCGATCTTGTCCATAAGCCCTTCAAGGTTGGACAGCGACAGGATCACGCCGATGGAGCCGGTGATGGCGCCCGGCCCGGCGACGATGCGCGAACAGGCGGCGGCGATGTAGTAGCCGCCGGAAGCGGCCACGGCGCCCATGCTGGCCACCACCGGTTTTTTGGCGCGCGCCTTGACCACTTCGCGGAAAATATCCTGCGAAGGGCCCACGGCGCCGCCGGGGCTGTCTATGCGCAGCACGATGGCGCTGACGGCGGGATCCTTGACGTAGCCGCGCAGGCGGCGGATGGTGGTGTCGCTTTCGCTGATCAGGCCCTCGACGTCCACCACGGCCACATGGTCGGTGGAAAACGAGATAAGATCGCCGTCATCCTCCGGGAAGAACAGGTAGCCCAGGACGAAGAGCGCGGCAAGCCCCAGGGCGGCCAAAAGCAGGAACACGGCGCCAGCCTTGAAAAACCTCCGGCCCGCGCCAGCCATGCCTGACCGCCCCCGCTATCGCCCGCCCCGCGCCGCGGCGCGGGTGGCGGATGGTTTATTCGTGTTCTTCGCCTTCGGCGGAGGAAGTATCCTCGCCCTCGCCGGCGTCTTCAAGCTCCTCTTCGCCCGCCGCCGCCGCCGCCTCTTCCATGGCGCGCAGCTCGCGTTCGACCTCCTCGGGGGACAGGCCCTCGAGGAACGCCTTGATGGACAGCCCGATCTTGCGGTTCGGCAGATCCACCTTGATCACCTTGGCGGTGATTTCCTGATCCACCCGCACGGCCTTGCGCGGATTGGTCACCTTGTTGGTGGAAAGCTGCGAGACGTGGATAAGCCCCTCCACGCCGCTTTCGATCTCCGCAAACGCGCCGAAATTGGTGATCTTGACGATCTTGCACTTGACGTCCACGCCCACGGGGAACTTGCCTTCCACTTCCTCCCACGGGTCCTTCTCAAGCTGCTTGAGGCCCAGCGACAGGCGCTCGTTCTCCTTGTCTATGGAGAGCACCATGCAGCGCACCTTGTCGCGCTTCTTGAGCACCTCGGAGGGATGCTTGATCTTCTGCGTGCAACTCATGTCGGAGATGTGGATCAGCCCGTCCACACCCTCTTCGAGTTCCACAAAAGCGCCGAACTCCGCCACGTTGCGCACGCGGCCTTCCACCAGCGCGCCGGTGGGGTACTTCTTCTCGATCTCCTCCCAAGGGTTGGCCTGGATCTGCTTCATGCCCAGTGAAATGCGCTTTTTCTCCCTGTCCAGCGCGAGGACCACCGCCTCCACCTGGTCGCCGACGTTGACCAGCTTGCCCGGATGGCGGATATGCTTGTTCCAGGTCATCTCCGAAATGTGGACCAGGCCCTCGATGCCCTCCTCAAGCTCCACAAAGGCGCCGTAGTCGGCGATGGACACCACCTTGCCGGTGACGCGGGCGCCGGCGGGATACCTGCCCTCGGCGGCGCTCCACGGGTCGGGGGTGCCTTGTTTGTAGCCCAGGGAGACGCGCTCGGTCTCCTTGTCGAACTTGAGCACGATCACCTTCACGGTGTCGCCGATGTTGAACATTTCGCTGGGGTGGTTGACGCGGCCCCAGGACATGTCGGTGATGTGCAGCAGGCCGTCTATGCCGCCGAGATCAATAAAGGCGCCGTACTCGGTGATGTTCTTGACGATGCCTTCCACCATGGCGCCCTCGCGCAGTTGCGCCAGGGTGTTCTCCTTGGTGACCTTGCGCTCCTCTTCGAGCAGCACGCGGCGCGAGAGCACGATGTTGCCCCGCTTCTTGTTCATCTTGATGATCTTGAACTTGAGCCGCTCGCCGATGAGCCGGTCCAGGTTCTTGATGGGGCGCAGGTCAATCTGCGAGCCGGGCAAAAACGCCTTAAGGCCGATGTCCACTGTCAGCCCGCCCTTGATCTTGGAAAGGATCGTGCCATCAATCACATCGTCATTCTCGTAGCGCTTGGCCATTTCGTCCCACACGCGGATGCGGTCGGCCTTCTCCTTGGAAAGCACCACCATCCCCTCGTTGTCCTCGCTTTTTTCCAGCAGGACCTCCACTTCGTCGCCCACTTTCAGGTCGGCGGCGCGGCGGCCAAACTCGGCTAGGGCGATCACGCCCTCGCTTTTAAAGCCGATGTCCACCACCACCGTGTCGGCCAGGCGCGCGGAGATGACGCCGCGGGTGACCTCGCCCTGCTTGAACGAGCCGACGCTGGCGTCTATCAACGCCTCGTACTCCTCGCGGGCGGACCCGGCGGCGGCCGTCTCCAGCGCCACGCCGGAATCGGCGAAATCGCTCTCCGTGATCCTGCTGAATTTCTTCTTCGCTGCGGTCATAACGTTGTGTACGCTTCCTTTCTCTCTGATTTTCACGTCCGCGTTCCGCGGCCGCGTCAGGCGGGGCAGGCCCCTCCTGAAACCATAAACGCTAACATTCTTTGTAACACCTCGTCAACATTCATATTACTGGTGTCTATCTCCACCGCGTCCGGCGCCCGGCGCAAGGGCGCGGCGGCGCGGGAACTGTCTATCCGGTCGCGTTCGCGGATGTTGTGGAGCACCGCCCCTTCGTCCGCCGCCATCCCCGCGTCCGCCAACTCCGCGTGGCGCCGCCCGGCGCGCGTCCGGTCGCCGGCGACAAGGAAAAACTTGAATGCGGCGCCGGGAAACACGTGCGTGCCGATGTCGCGCCCCTCCATAACCACCCGCCCATAGGTTCCCATGGCGCGCTGGAGCTTCACCATGCGTTCGCGGACGGCGGGGTGCGCCGCCACATGGGATACGGCGGCGTTCACGTCCGCCTCGCGGACGCGCCGCGTCCAGTCGGCGCCGTTGACGATCACCCGCTGGCCTTGCGCGCCGGGGATGAATTCGATGCGGACGCCCTCAATAAAAGATGCGCGGATGATAAACGAGTATCAACGTCTACTTCCTTTTTATGATAAGCACAAAGAACGCTTTGAAAAATTGGCAAAATATCTTGTTTTACCGATATAGAACAGAATCAGGAAATTGTTGAATTTCTTTTTTTCCGTTTCCGTAAGTTTTGAAACTATTTCCGCCTTCCGGAAGGACATTGATGACGGTGTGCCAACCATGGCGATTTTTTTTAATATTTTCCGGTAATCTTCGCTTCGCAATGCCCTATAAACTTGTTGGTCAACATATTTCTTTCCGACCTCTTCTGCTGCGATTAAGACCGCTTTTACCGCGTCATCTTCATCAATGACACCATCCTGGTCAAGCCAATACGCCGCATCCCCAACGAGATGCATAATCTTGGGAAATCCAGCGGAATGATGAACAAGCACGTTCATCGCGCTCTCGTCAACCTTGATTTGGACTGAATCGTAGGCTTTTTCAAAAAAGCTCCTCATCTCTTCCGCTGTCATTGCCTCTATTTCCACAATGTCGAATAGACGGTCCACGGGTTCATGTTTCTGTATCATTTCTCTCCTGCGTTCCTCTACACCGCAAAGCATCAGCAACAAGGGAAGCGGCTCCGGTGAGAGGGCGTTTGCATCTATCAATCCTTTGATGAAGTGGGCAAATTTCGCATTTGACGTAATGCCATTTATTTCATCAAGAATCAGGAGAATTCCTTTTACACCCGTTTCATCAAGCTTGTTTTTCGCTTCGCGTAGAAAATCAATCATCTGATGGGGAGAATTCAGCGCGGGCGCTTCGCTTTTCAGGGCTTCAAAATTCAGTGTCAAACCGCCGAGCAAGTCTTGTTTCCCTATGTATTTCGCAAGCCATTCCTTGATTTTTTCAGATTTTCTCGGATCAAAAACTCCTGAACGGATTGTCGCGCCCAAAACAGCCAAGGATATATCGTTCAAATCACTGCACCCTCCAAGCGGAGCGTAAATCCCATGCAAATGGTGACTTTTCTCCGCGAGAACTTGGATGTAATTGGCGATGGAACTTTTTCCGATGCCATACTCGCCTTGAATAAACATGGCCACAGGTTTTCCACGGGATACCTGCTCAACACCGCGCTTGATAATTCTTTGTATCTGCTCTCGCCGGCCTGCAAACAGTTCTACGGGAACCGGTTGGCCCGGATAAAAAGGACTGTTCCCTTTGGTAAGAAGCGTCATTGTCAATTATCCTCGATGCCTTTCGCCCCGGTTTGGCTAATGCTACCTTGCTCGCACACCAACAGTAAAGACGCGAAATGACTTCCAATTGTCGCGCGAATACATTTACCCATCAATCTCCCGGCGGGCGCGGGCGATGTTCTCCAACATCGCGTGCAATCCCCCGGCGTCCCGCGTATCAATGGCGCATTTGAGCCGGGCCAGGCTGGCCTCGTACTCCGAAATGGCCTTCAATACCTCGTCGCGGTTCATCGTGAATATGTCGCGCCACATCACCGGGTCGCTGGCGGCGATGCGGGTGGTGTCCTTGAACCCGCCCGCCACGTAGCGGCGCAGGGTATCGGCGTTTTCCGCCTTCATTACGGAGTCCACCAGGGCAAAGGCGGCTACATGCGGCAGGTGGCTGATGAACGCCAGGGCGTGGTCGTGCTCCGCCGGCGTCATGGTTTCCACCTCCGCGCCCACCGAACGCCACAGGGCGCGAACCAGCGCAAGCGCCTCCGGATTGGTCCGCTCCGTTGGCGTGAGGATGGTGTAACGGCCTTTGAATAGATCCGCGCCGGCGGCGGCGGCCCCGCTGGTTTCCTTGCCGGCGATGGGGTGCCCGCCCACGAACCGGACGGATGACGGCAGCTTCTCCTCCATATACGCGACGATTTTCGCCTTCACCGAGCCGCCGTCGGTCATCACGCAATCCGGCGCCACGTGCGGCGCGGCGGCCAGGATGACCTGCGCGATGGACTCCACCGGCGCGGCGGCGAACACAAAATCGGCGCCCTTCGCGGCTTCGGCCATATCCTGCGTGATTTCGTCCACCAAACCGAGGCGCAGGGCCTCCTCAAGGTTGACGCGGCCACGGCCCACGCCGATAACCCGGCCGAACATGCCCGCGCGCTTGCCCGCCAGCGCCAGCGATCCGCCGATCAGCCCCACGCCCGCGATGACCGCGCGGCGGAACAGGGGCGCGGTGTCAGGCCCGGCCATTGGGATAGGAGCCGAGCACCTTGAACGACTCGGTCTGCTTGCGGACCTTGTCCAGGGCGCGGCGCGCGGCGGCGGAATCCTTGTGCCCGTCAAAATCCACGAAGAACACGTATTCCCACTGGCCGCTGGGGTTGGGCCGGGACTGGATGCGGGAGAGGTTGAGCTTTTCATCGGAGAAGGGTTTAAGGACGCGCTGCAGCGCTCCGGCCTGGTCTTTCGTGGAGAACAGGATGGAGGTCTTGTCGTCGCCGCTTTTGGGGCAGTCGCGCATGGCGATGGCCAGAAAACGGGTCTGGTTGCCGTGGCGCTCCTCGATTTTTTCCGCCAGGATTTCCAGCCCGTACAGCGAGGCGGCCTCGTAGGCGGCGATGGCGGCGGCGTCCTGTTTGCCATGGGCGAGCATGGCCGCCTCCGCGGTGGAGTTGGTCTCGATGATCTTCACCCCCGGCAGGTTGCGGCCCACCCAGCCGCGGCATTGGGCCAGCGGCATGTAATGGGTGTACAGCGTGGTGATGGCGCCCATGCTTTGCGCGTTGGAAAGCAGGTTCAAATGTATTTCGTAGTACGTTTCCGCGAAGATGCGCGCCGGCGAGTCCAGGAACAAATCCATGGTCTGGCCCACGGCCCCCTCTATCGTGTTTTCGATGGGGACCACGCCGAAGTCGGCCACGCCGCGTTCCACGTTCTGGAACACCATGTCAATGCCGGCGGCCAGCAGATGCTCCGCCGAGGAGCCGAACAGCCGCCGCGCCGCCAGGTGCGAGAACGACCCTTCCGGCCCCAGGCAGGTGATGGTCAGCGGCTTTTCCACCGCGCGCGTGGCGGAGAATATCTCGCGGAAAATGTGGCATAGCGATTCGGTGGCCAGCGGCCCCCCGTTGCGCTCGCCGATGCTCCGCAGTATCTGCTGCTCGCGCCCCGGCATGAACACCGGCGCGCCGGACTGGGCCTTGACCTCGGCGATTTTCATCCCCAGCCGCGCGCGCTCATTGAGCAGGCGTATGAGCTTTCCGTCGAGCGCGTCAATTTTCGCCCGCAGGGGCGCAAGCTTGTCGGTTTCCATGATCGGCGCTATCCGCGAGCCTCCGGAACGGCTATACTCGAACCATTACCCTCGAACACACGCCCGAAACTATAACAGAATCAGCCCGGCGAATGAAGCGATGACGGCATTCCTGAACTACTCCGGCGCGCTGGCCGTGGCGGCGCTGTTCGCCTCGCTGATGCTGGGCTATGCGGTGGACCTGTCCGGCGCCGGACGTGGCTGGCACATGGCGGCGGGCCTTATCGCCATCCTGCTGGCGATCTTGTGGCTGGCG
>JACQZB010000110.1 GCA_016207925.1 Nitrospinota bacterium | reverse complement strand
CGATGGTTTCCAGAAGGATTTTCAGGAAAAGCGCGCGGTCGGTTTTACTTTTGTAGATATCCTTGCGTTCGTTGCCGCGCGAGGTGACATGGTATAGCGCGTTGGAGAATTCGATCCTGACCGGCCTTGCCATAGATGGAAAATATCACGATATTTAAATAATATCAAAATACAAGACCTGACCCCTTTCGGAATTGCCCCCCACGGGGAAGGGAAGGAAGATAAAGATGACGCGGCAAGCGGTGCCCTTACGAAGACGGGAGGATCAAGAATCCCTCACTCACACCTTCTTCTTCAACTCCGCCAGTTTGTTGAGCGCCTCCAGGGGCGTGAGCGTTTCCACGTCGAGCTTGCGCAGCGCCTCCTCCACTTTGCTGGGGCCGCGCGCGAACAGGTCCGTCTGCGCGTCGCGGCGGGATTCGGCCTCCTTGGCCTTGAGCTTGGGATGGCCGGATGAGTCCACCTCGTTGGTTTCCAACTGGGTCAGTATTTCTCCCGCGCGGGCGATGACTTCGCGCGGCAGCCCCGCCAGCCGCGCCACCTGGATGCCGTAGCTTTTATCCGCCGCGCCCTCCACGATCTTGCGCAGGAACACGATCTCCTCGTTCCACTCCTTAACCGCCACGGTCAGGTTGCGCACGCCGGGCAAGGTGTCGGCCAACTCCGTCAGCTCGTGGTAGTGGGTGGCGAACAGCGTGCGCGATCCGGTGTGGTGGATGCGCTCGGCCACGGCCCAGGCGATGGAGATGCCGTCAAACGTGGAAGTGCCGCGGCCGATTTCGTCGAGAATGATAAGGCTGCGGGCGGTGGCGTTGTTGAGGATCAGCGCGGTTTCGTTCATCTCCACCATGAAGGTGGACTGGCCGCGCTGGAGGTGGTCCTGCGCGCCCACGCGGGTGAAGATGCGGTCCGCCAGACCAATCCGGGCACGCGCGGCGGGGACATGCGAACCCATCTGCGCCATCAGCGTGATCACCGCCACCTGCCGGATGTAGGTGGATTTGCCGGCCATGTTGGGGCCGGTGATGATGGAGACCATCCGCCCGGCGCGATCCAGCGCGGCGTCGTTGGGGACGAACCGCTCGCCCAGGTTAAGGCGCTCCAGCACCGGATGGCGGCCACCCTCGATCTCGATCAGGTCGCCCTCGTCCACCTCCGGCTGGACGTAGCGCCCCTCGCGGGCGAGCCAGGCAAGGCCGGCGAGCGCGTCCATCTCGCCGATCACGGAGGCCATGGACTGCGCGCGATGGGCCTGCGCGGCCACCTGGGCGCGCACCTGCTCGTACAGTTCCAACTCCAGGGTGATGGCCCGCTCCTCGGCGTTGAGGATTTTGTCCTCCAGATCCTTGAGCGCGGGAGAGATGTAACGTTCCGCGTTAACCAGGCTTTGCTTGCGCGTCCACTCCAGCGGCGCCTGGCCGGAGGCCTTTCGGGTGACCTCCATGAAGTAGCCGAAGACCTTGTTGTATTTCACCTTGAGCGTGGCGATGCCGGAACGCGCGCGCTCGTCGCGCTCCAGCGCCAGCAACGCCTCGTGGCTGTTGGCGCGGATGGCTTTGAGTTCGTCGAGTTCGGCGTTGAATCCCGCACGGATCATGCCGCCGTCGCGGGCGAAGGCGGGCGGCTCGTCGCTGACGGCGCGCTCCAGAAGATCGCGCACATCCTGCATGTCGTCCCACACCGATTGCCATACGCGGCCAATGCCGGTGGTCACTTGCGCGGCCAGCTCGCGCAGCCGGGGCAATAGTGACAGCGCGTGGCGCATCGCCGCCAGATCGCGCGGGGAGGGGGCGCGGCCCGCCACGCGGGTGGCGGCGCGTTCCAAGTCGCCCATGCCGTCCAAGGTTTCACGGATGGAGGCCAGAAGCGGCGCTTCCTCCACGAACCGGCGGATGACCTCCTGCCGGTCGCGGATGCCCTCCACGCGCAACAGGGGCCGCGTAATCCATTCGCGCATGACCCGCGCGCCCATGGGGGTCATTGTCTGATCAAGGACGGACAGCAGCGAGCCATCGCGCCCGCCGTCAATCAAATTGCCGGTAAGCTCCAGGTTGCGCCGCGTGGCGGCGTCCAGCGGCATGCTGTCCCAGGGATTGTGCAGCGTGATACGGGTGATCTGGCCCAAGGCGCCCTTTTGGGTGTCGCGCAGATACGCCACAGCCGCGCCCGCCGCGCCGGTGGCAAGCTCCATCCCTTGCAGGCCGAAGCCGTCCAGGCTGGTGACGCCAAACTGCTCGCGCAGGGTCTGCTCCGCGATGTCGCGCCCAAAGTTCCAGCCCTCGATCCGGTCCGTCTCCTTTCCCCAGTTTTCCGCCAGCGCGCGGGAGAGCGGCGGATGCTGGTCGTCCAGGTTGTCCGGGACAAGGATTTGTTTCGGGCGCGCGCGGTCCAACTCCAGTTCAAGCTCCTCCAGCGCGCCGTCGCCGATAAACTCGCACACGCGGAACAGGCCCGTGGAAAGGTCGGCCACCGCCAATCCAAAGCCGCGTTTGGAAGGCGCGACGGCGGCGAGGAAGTTAAAGGCCGTGGCGTCCAGGAGCGCCGGGTCGGTGACGGTTCCCGGCGTGACCACGCGGATCACTTCGCGGCGGACCACGCCCTTGGCGGTTTTGGGGTCTTCCACCTGTTCACAGATGGCCACCTTTCGCCCCTGGCGGATCATGCGCGGCAGGTAGGTGTCCAGCGCGTGGTAGGGGACGCCGCACATGGGCATGGGGTTGTCCGAACCCTTGTCGCGGGTGGTCAGCGCGATATTCATGGCCTTGGCGGCCACCACGGCGTCGTCGCCGAACATTTCATAGAAATCGCCCATGCGGAAAAACAGGATGGCGTCCGGATGCTCGCGCTTGAGCGCCCAATATTGCGCCATCATGGGGGTGGAGACGGTGGACATGGCGTGAGCGCGTTAGCGGAACTTGTCCGCCAGCGCGTCATAGGTGCGCGACAGGTGCTGCGGGATGACCTTGGTCTGGCCGATGACCGGCATGTAATTGAAGTCGCCATGCCAGCGGGGCACGATATGAAGGTGCAGATGCTCCTCGATCCCCGCGCCGGCCACCGCGCCCTGGTTGACGCCGATGTTGAACCCCTCCGGCTTGAACGCCTGTTTGAGCGCGATGACCGATTTCTTGGTCAATTCGGCGGACTCGGCCAACTCCGCGCTGTCCAGGCTGGAGTAGTCGGAGACGTGGCGGAAGGGGACGATCATCAGGTGGCCGTTGTTGTAGGGGAACAGATTGAGGATAACGTAGCAGGTTTCGCCGCGGTAGAGGATGTAGCGCTTGCGGTCGTCGCCCTCACGGGGGATGGCGCAGAAGACGCAGCCATCCGGTTTTTCACCGAGGATGTAGTCAATGCGCCACGGCGCCCACAGCGGCTTGTTGGCCATCGCGGTTCAGCCCTTCATCCCCTCCAGCAGGCGGGCGATGCGGCGCTCTTCCGCGCGCATCTGGCGCGCCCGTTGGGGGCCTTGTTCATGATCGTAGCCGACAAGATGAAGTATGCCATGGGTCAGCAGGATGTCAAGCTCGCGCGCCAGCGGGTGGCCCTTGGCGCGGGCCTGGCGCGCGGCGGTGTCCACGGAGACGACCACGTCGCCGAGCATGTGGGGGGCCACATCGGAATATTCTCCCTCGCCCAGCGGGAAGGCCAGCACGTCGGTGGGGCCTTGCTTGCGCCGCCACGCGAGGTTGAGCGCGGCGATTTCCGCGTCGCCCACCAGCGCGACGGAAAGCTCCGCCCCGCCGTGGCCGATGGCGGCCAGTATGGCGCCGATGCGCGCGCGCAATTCAGGCGCGCGAGGCGTCTTTGTCCTGCGGCGGTTGAGGATGTGGATCGGCATGGGGCGCGGCGGGCTTGGCCGGTTCGGGGTACACGAGCCGGTGGTGGTGCATCCCCGCGAGGGTCTGCGTGAATGATTCGGTGATGACGGCGATTTCGTGGAGCGTCAGATGGCTGTTGTCCAGTTGACCCTGCACGAATTTGTCGTTGATGACGCTGGTGACCAGTTCCTTGAGCCGCTGGGGCGTGGGGTTGGGGCAGGCGCGGGCGGCGGCCTCGATGCTGTCGGCCATGGCCACGCAGGCGCTTTCGCGGGAGGAGGGGATGGGGCCGGGGTAGCGGTAGCCCTCCTCGCTGACATCGCCGCCGGTTTTTTCCGCGGCGGTTTTGGCCTTGTGAAGGAACACCTTCATCGTCTGCGTGCCGTGATGCTCCGGGATCATTGCCGCGATCTGGGGCAGCAGCTTGTGCTGGCGCGCCAGTTCCAGCCCGTCCTTGATGTGTTTGGAAACGATAAGCGCGCTCATGGAAGGGGCCAGCTTGTCGTGGGGGTTATGGCCGGGGCGCTGGTTTTCCACGAAATACTCCGGCTTGTTCATCTTGCCGATGTCGTGGAACAGGGATCCCGCGCGGGCCAGCAGCGCGTTGGCGCCGATGGCCTTGCACGCCTCCTCGGCGAGGTTGCCCACCATGACGGAGTGGTGGTAGGTGCCCGGCGCCTCCATGATCATGCGCCGCAGCAGCGGGTGGTTGAGGCTGGTAAGCTCGAGGAGCTTGATGTCGGAAACCACGGGGAACAGCCCCTCGATCACCGGCAAGGCGCCGGAGACCAAAAGCGCCGTGACGCCGCCGCCGGCGAAAGCGAACAGCGCCGCGTACACCTGGTCGCCGCCAAACGCGCGCGCGGCGGCCATGCCCAGGGCGGCGCCCACCAAAAGGTTGACCCCGGCGACGATCAGCCCCATCACCAGCACCGAGGAGCGCTTGGAATAGTAGCGGATATGGTAGGCGCAGATCATGCCGCCGGTGACGGTGACCAGCGCGATGATGGGCGATTCGGGCAAGGCCACGGCGGTGAGCGCCGCCACGACGATGGTGAACAGCACCGTCAGCCCCGTGGTGAAGAAGATGGAGACGATCATCGGGCCGAAAGCCAGCGGCGCCGCGAGCAGCAAGGTTTCCAGCGGCGTTTCCAGCGGCTGGGCCGCAAGCTGGGTGAACAGCAGGACGGCGCCCCACACAAACGCCATGTGCGCCGCCAGCAGCAGCGCCAACAGCCGCCACAGCTTGCGGTCGGCGCGGATATCGCCGTGGTAGCGGGCGAGGAACATCACCGCCAGCGACACCAGGATCATGTTGAACAGCGCCGTGCCCAGGATCGCCTCCCACCGGCCTCCGCGCTCTTCGTGGGCGGCCAGGTGGGCCAGTTTGAGCGCCTGGGGGCGGGTGACGCGCTCCCCTTCGCGCACGATCATCTCGCCGCGCTGCACCTTGAAGAAAACGGGCCGGACGGCGCGCGCGGCGTTCTCGCGGGCCTGTTCGGTGCCCAGGAGGCTGAAGGTAAGGTTCGGGCGCGCCATTCCCAAAGCCAAGGCGGCCACAAGGCCGCGCAGTTCGGGTTTGCCTTCGGGCGCGGCCGCGGCGGCGTCATCCTTGATGCGCCGCTCCAATTCGGCCATGTCATAAATGGCGGCCAGGCTTTTGACGGGCTTCTCGGCGCCCGAAACCAGTTCGCGGGTGACGAAGCCGCGGGCGCTGGAAGGGGGCAGGTCGGCCTTGCGCGCCACAACCCCGCGCCCCATCGAAGACGCCAGCGCGGCGCCCGCCATGTCGGCGATGCGCGGCCAATAATGGTAATGGCGCAACGCGGCGGCGGAGCCGGCGTCAACGGGGTAAGGAAGTGACGCCTTGAACCGCCGTTCCAGCGCGGCGGCGGCGGAGCCGGCCTCGAACTGGGCCACCTTGCGGCGGGCTTCGGCCAAGCGGGCCGCCGGGACGGCGGGCGCGGCGGAAGAGACTGAACGGTCCAGGTCCGCGATCACCTCGTCGTAAGCGGCGCCGATGGCGTCACGGTAACCGGCGCCCGCCGCCAGCAAGGCGGCGCGCAATTGGCCGGCGGCGTTGGCGGCGGCGGCGGCGTCGAGGTCGTACACATCGGCGGCGGCGTCGCGGGCCGATTGGCGGTTGGCGTCGGTGGACTCAACATCCTCCACCAGCAACTCCTCCGGCGCCTTGACGTTAAGGGGGGCTATGGACCCCGCGGGCAGCGCCGCCACCTCGTTCTTGCCGGGCGGGGTCATCAGGTAGGTGAGCGCGATGATGAGGGCCGCCGCCAGCGCCAGGGCCTCCTTGACCTCCGCGGTGAAGCGGGGCTGCTTGGCGCGCAGGTTGAAGGCGTGCTTGGGCCAATTCAGCCCGCTTTCCTTTTTCTTGAAAGCGTCAATGTCTATGATCTTGCCGGCGGGGGTCATGGGCGCGGTTCCGGCGCCGGGGGCGCCTCCTCGCGTTCGTTGGCGTCGCGCTCGTAGGCCGCCACGATGCGTTTGACCAACTCGTGGCGGACCACGTCTTTCTCGGTGAACTTGATCAGCCGTATCCCTGGCACGTCGCGCAGGATGCGGTTGGCGTGGATCAGCCCCGAATCGCGCTTGGAGGGCAGGTCCACCTGCGTCACGTCGCCGGTGATCACCGCCTTGGAGTTGATCCCAAGGCGGGTGAGGAACATTTTCATCTGGTCGGGCGTGGCGTTCTGCCCCTCGTCGAGGATCACAAAGGAATCCGAAAGCGTGCGCCCGCGCATATAGCCCAGGGGGGCGATTTCGATCTGCGCGTTTTCCATCAGCCTTTTCACATGGTCGGGTTCAAGCATGTCGAACAGCGCGTCGTACAGCGGGCGAAGGTACGGGTTGATTTTTTCCGTCAGGTCGCCGGGCAAGAAGCCCAGCCGCTCGCCCGCCTCCACCGCGGGGCGGGTGAGGATGATGCGCGAGACCCGTTTCTTGAGCAGATCGTTCACCGCGCAGGCCATCGCCAGGTACGTTTTGCCCGTGCCCGCCGGCCCGGTGGACAGCACCACATCGAACCGGCTCATGGCGAACACGTACTCACGCTGGGTCATCGAGCGCGGGTACACCTCCCGGCGCGGGGTGGAAAGGTGGATGCGCTCGTCGAACATGTCCTTGACGCGGATGGCGGGATCGTCGCGGAATGTGGCGATAATGAATTTCATCGCCCCGTTGTTCAACTCCATGCCGGAGTCAATCAGCTCGAAAAGCTGCGCGATCAACCGGCCGGCGGCATCCGTGTCCGCCGCTTCGCCGGTGATTTTGAGCTTGTCGCCGCGCGCGGTGATGCGGACGTTGAACGCCTGCTCGATGCGGTGGAGGTTCTTGTCGTTGGCGCCCGCCAGGGTCTGGAAGGTGGGGCCGCAGTCCAGCGTAAGTTCGGCCATGAATCGGCTAACCGTGGTAAGGCACGGCGGGGCCTAAGGCTTAAGGGGGACGCGCATGGCGATTGCGGCGCGCCGCGCGGGATCAATCCCGCGAATGATGGAGGTAAAATCGTCCATAACCATTATGATTGTAACACCGGCTTGCGCGGGGGTGTCAAGCGCCGCCGCCGTAATTACCGGAATCCTCATTATCCCGCCATGTGAACCATGGGTCAGGCGGACAGGGCCGCCGCCACCGCGGCCATCGCCAGAAAGAACAGGAGCGCGACAGCGGTCCGCTTCCGCTCCGGAGTGTTCGCTTCCCCCCAAAAGACCGCCAGCGATACGATGAGGATGAGGATCGCCCCGCCGGTTTCCATCCACAGCCACACCTCGCCCCGCGCCATACGGACCGCGTTTCCCGCAATGTCCCACACGCACGCGATAAGGACGAAGCTGAAACCCGCCATTTTCCTCGCCATGGCGGCGGAAGCGCCATGCATCATCACCGTCAGCAACGCGGCCCCCGCGTAGAATAGCGCCGCGGTGAGCATGTAGCCGCCGGGCATGAGCAGATATTCTTCAAGCGCCCAGGGATGGGTAAACGAACTGTTCACCAGCGCCACTGTAATCTCCTGCGTCAGCCCCAAGGGAGGCAGGAACATGCGGCTGAGTATGGGATGTACGACGGCGGCCATGATGACGTACATGGCAAGGTAGATCAGGGTGGGGCCGGGCTGATCCATCAGCCGCCATGCGCGGTTGAGCGCCACCAGCAGCAGGGTGATAATAAAGACGCCGCCCCCCGCGGAGGATGGGGCGTCCCTCATCAACCACGCCAGGAACAGATAAAGGGCTGCGGCGGTGAGGGCGATGCGGAGCGCCAGCCATGCAAGCCCCGTCCCCGCGCGGGCGCTCCCCGGTCCGCGCGCCGCCTCGATCCCCAGCCCCACGGCAAGGCTTGCGGCGCCCGCCGCCAGCGTCGCCAACAGCGCGATAATCTCGAGCTGAAACGACAGCGTGACTCCGCTTACCAGAAACATTGGGAGTTGATCCGCCGCGATCCACACAATCAGGAACAGCGCGGCGAACGCCATATCCCCGGCGGCGGCGCGCAACGCGGGGAGTGAAAAACTCAACGGGGTCAATAACGGCCCCTCGCGCGGCGGGACGCCGAAAATCCGGTCCCGCGCCGCGTTGGGCTTATCCCACGCCATCGCCGTCAGCCTCCCCGTCCTGCTTCGGCGCCATCGCGTCCGCGGTCCACAGCGCCACCGTCACCTCGCCCTTAACCGCCGGGCGCTCCAAAAGCCGCGCCCGGACCTGTTCAACGGTTCCCCGCAAGAATTCCTCGTGCAGTTTGGTCATCTCCCGCGCCACGCACACCCGGACGTCCGGGCCGAGCGCGGCGCGAATGTCTGCCAGCGTTTTGACGATGCGGTTGCCCGCCTCGAAAAAGACGATAGTACGCTTTTCACCGCGCCACGACTCAAACATTGTCCGCCGCCCCTTTTTGCGCGGCAAAAATCCCTCGAACACGAACCGGTGCGAGGGGAAGCCCGACGCGGTGAGCGCCAGCACCGGCGCGCAGGGGCCGGGGATGGGGCATACCGTCACGCCCGCTTCCACCGCGGCCATCACCAGCTTCACGCCCGGATCGCTGATCCCCGGCGTACCCGCGTCGGTGACCAGCGCTACATTGGCGCCCGCCGCAAGCTCGCGGATCAGTGCGGCTGTTTTATGATCGGCGTTGTGGGCGTGGTAGGACTCGATCCGCCGGGGCGCGGCGCCGTAATGGGTGAACAGGGCGCGGGAATGGCGCGTGTCCTCGCAGGCGACGATATCGGCGGATTTGAGGATTTCCACCGCTCGCGCCGAAAGGTCGCCCAGGTTGCCAATGGGCGTGGCCACGAGGTACAGGGTTCCCGGCGGGGCGCTACTCACGGAAGGTTTCCCACAGCCAGCGCAGCATTTCGGCGGCGGCGCGTTCCTGGTTTTTCTGACGGTCAATGCCCAGCGTCAGCCTGCGCGTGTCGGTGACGCCGTGATGGCTCAACGCCAGGTACACCAGCCCCACCGGTTTTTTGCGCGCGCCCCCCGTGGGGCCGGCCACGCCGGTGGCGGCGACGCCGATGTCCGCGCCGGTGGCGCGCCGGACGCCCCGCGCCATCTGGGCCGCCACCTGGGCCGATACGGCCCCATGGGTTTGCAGGGTTTTCCGGCGCACCCCAAGCCGCTTGACCTTGGACTCGTTGGAATAGGCGATGACCCCATCCATAAAATAGCGCGAAGCGCCGGCCACCGACGTAATCCGCGCCGCGAACAGCCCGCCGGTGCAGCTTTCCGCCGACGCCAGAGTCAGTTGTTGCGCGGCGAGTGTTTCACCCACCGCGGCTTCCAGCGGCGCGTCCCCCTCGGCGTATATATGGGCCGCGAGAAGTTTGCGTAATTTGCGGGCGGCGCGCTCCACGGCGGCGCGCGCGGCCTTTGGTGAAACCTCCGTGACGGTAAGGCGGACGTCCACCTGGCCGTAACGGGGCAGGTAGGCCACTTCCACCGTGGGATCAACGCCGCCGGATTCCTGGATCATCGTGAACAGGCGCGACTCCCCGATGCCCGCGGTCCGCAGAACGGTCCGGTATAGCGCGCGGGGCGGGAAACGCTTTTTAAGCGCCGGCAGAACATGGCGCTCCATGAAGGCGCGCATTTCGCCGGGCACGCCGGGCATGGCGAACAAAATGAACGCGCCGCCCTCCTTGACCAGCATTGGCGCCGTGCCGTCGGGATTGGGGGCGGCGGTAAAACCTTCGGGGACATCGGCCTGCCCTTCGTTCACCGGCGCCATGGTGTAGCCGCGCTTGCGGAAAAAGGCGCGCACCTGGCGCAGGATGCGCGGGTCGCGGCGCAACGTCGCCGTGAAGGCGCGGCATAAGGCGGGTTTGGTGACATCGTCGCTGGTGGGGCCAAGCCCGCCAGTGACCAGTATCACCGCGTACCGGCGGGCGGCGGAACGGAATTCGGCGGCGATGGCGCGCTCATCGTCGCGCAGCGTCACCACACGCTCCGGGGTAAGGCCCACCCCTTCAAGCGCCCGGGCCATCCAGGCGGCGTTGGTATTCACCGTGTGGCCGGAGGCGACCTCGTCGCCCACGGTGAGGATGATGACGCCGCGCGCGCTCATGGTTTTGGCGGGGCGGCGGGAGGCAGGAACTGGCGCACCCGCGCCTCCAGTTTATCCAGGGTGAACGGCTTGACCATGTAGCCGCTCACCTTGAGCCGGGCAATCTCCATCACCTTTTCGCGGGACGACTCCCCGGTAACCATCAGCACCGGCGTGTCTTTGTTGGGGCCGGTTTTTTCATGAAGCTCCTTGAGCGCCTGCGCGCCGGTGAGCTTTGGCATGACGTAGTCCAGGATCACCAGATCGTACTTTTTGGCCATGAGTTTGCCGAGCGCGTCCTCGCCATCCACGGCTTCGTCAATTACGGTAAAGCCCGCGGCGGAGAGCGCGGTACGCTCCATCTGCCGCATCAGCCTGCTGTCATCGGCGACCAACGCCGTGAATCCCGCCATTCACACCTCCAGTCAAGTAAAGGGAAGCGCCATCATCCCAAACGCTATCTCCGGATCCATCGGCTCGCCTGTTTCAATCCGGGCCACCAAAAAGCCGGCCCGCTTGGCCGCCTCCATCAGGGCAACCCTTTCTTCGTCGGTGACCGATTCGTCGTCACCCACCAGATGAATCATCACCCTCGCCCGCGGATCCACCGGATGCAATTCCTCGAACAGGCCCGGCAGGCCGCCTTGGTATTCATCCAGCCGCCCCCGCAGGGAGGACCATATCCGTGCCCGGCCTTCGTCCAGGATCATCTGGGCGTAAATCATTTCCATCCCGGAATTGTAGCCCAGCGCGGCGGCGATAGGTATAATCGGTTTACAAAGATGAAGCGGCGAACATCCGGCGGACACGAGAAACTGCTTGCCCTGGCGCGGGAGGCCATGACGCGCGCCTACGCCCCCTATTCCCGGTTTTCCGTGGGGGCGGCGGTGGAGGCGCAGGACGGCTCGGTGTTCACCGGCGCCAATGTGGAAAACGCCTCCTATGGCCTGACGATGTGCGCGGAGCGCGTGGCGTTGTTCACCGCCGTCGCGGCGGGAAAGCGCAGGCTGACCCGGATCGCCGTGGTGTCTTCCAACGGCGGCGCCACCTATCCCTGCGGCGCGTGCCGCCAGGCGCTGCATGAGTTCTCCCACGAGCTTGAAGTCATTGTTGACGACGGAAAGGGAGGGGCGGAGATCACCACCCTTTCGGGTTTGTTGCCAAAAGCCTTCGGCCCCGCCGACTTGGCGTAAGTTGTTTGAATACATAAGAGTTGTAAAATCAGGCAAGAAAAACCGGCCAAAAGCCCCGTTTTCGTGGTAGTATATTGTAATTTATTGAACTTGCGGCGCTGGGACGCGCCGGTGGGTGGCCCCGGCGTTTTCATGGCGCGTTACACCAGGCGGGTACGCCGCGGCGCGAAAGTGGCGGAACTGGCAGACGCGCTGGACTTAGGATCCAGTGGGAGACCGTGGGGGTTCGAGTCCCCCCTTTCGCACCATAATACGCCCATCGGTTCTCTTAAGGTAAGATAAAGTAACAAAGGAGCCGTTCATTGAAAATCGAATTGCAGGATGTGGAATCCTGCGTCAAGAAAATCATCGTCGAAGTGCCCGCCGAGCGGGTAAACCAGGAAAAAACGGCGCTCTTCAACGAGTTGGCCCGCGAAGTGACCTTGCCTGGCTTTCGCAAAGGCAAGGCGCCCCGCAAGGCGATTGAAAAACGCTACGGCAAATCCATCCTCGGCGACGCGGCGGAGCGGCTGATCCAGGACGCCTTCCGCAAAGCCGTGGAGGACAACAAGCTACGCACCGTGGGCGACCCCATGGTGGACAACATCAACATTGAAGAGAACCAACCGCTCACTTTCACCGCCACGGTGGAAGTGCTGCCGGAGATCACGGTCAAGGATGTGGCGGGGCTTGCGTTCACCCGCAAGATCGCCAAGGTCACCGACGCGGAGATTGACCGCATCCTGGAAGGCTACCGCCAGCGCCACGCCCGGTTCGAGCCGGTGGAGGGCCGCGCGGTGCGGGAGGGGGACTATCCCATCATAGATTTCACTTCCCGCCACAACGGCGCCCCGGTTCCCTCGCTGCAAGGGCAGAACAAGCAGGTGACGGTCAACAAGGAGGATATGCTCGAAGGCGTGCTGTCCAACCTGATCGGCATGAACAAGGGAGAGGAGAAAACTTTTACCGCGGCGTTGCCCAAGGAGTTCCCCGACCCGGAACTGGCCGGGGCGGATCTGGAATTTACCGTTAAGGTCAACGAAATCAAGGCCAAGACGTTGCCGGAGCTGAACGACGAGTTCGCGCAGGAAATTTCCGAGTCCGAAACCATGGAAGCGCTCCGCACGCTGTTGCGGGAAAACCTTGAGGAGCGCAACCGCTCCATGGCCGACAACGACCTGCGCGCCCAGATCGTAAGCCGCCTGATCGCCGACAACACCTTCGACCTGCCGCCCCGGATGGTGGAAAAGCACGCCGAACACCTTGCCGAACGCGCCAACCGCCGGTTCGCGGAGCGGGGCGTGGATTTGTCCAGCGGCTTTGATTTCGAGAAGTTCCGCGAAAAACACCTACAGGACGCCGCCACCGAAATCCGCGAGCAGGTGATTCTTTCCACCTTCGCGCGCGGGGTGGGCGTGGACGTGACCGCGGAGGACCTGGAAGCGGGGATAACCCGCGTCGCCGGGATGATGGGCGAGCCGTTGCAGTCCGTACGCGAGCGGTTGATGAGCCATGGCGGCCAAGGGCTGGAGAGGATGGCGCAGAACCTGTTGCTGGAAAAGGCGTACGACGCGCTGAAAGCCAAGTTGACCATCGAGGACACCTATATCGAGGAGACCAATGAGAAGTAGCTTTGGGATGACCCCGCGCGAGTACGCCGCCGCGGGCGAAACGCGGGCGCAGATGCTGGTGCCCATCGTGGTGGAGCAGACCAACCGCGGGGAGCGCTCCTACGACATATACAGCCGCCTGCTCAAGGACCGCATCGTGTTCCTGGGCACACCGATAGACGACCATGTGGCGAACCTTATCATCGCCCAGCTCATTTTCCTGGAGGCGGACGACCCCAGCCAGGACATTTTCCTGTATATCAACAGCCCCGGCGGCATCGTGACGGCGGGCATGGCCATTTATGACACCATGCAGTACATCCGTCCGGACATCCAGACCATCTGCATCGGCCAGGCGGCCAGCATGGGGGCGGTGCTGCTGGCGGCGGGGGCCAAGGGCAAGCGCCACGCGCTGCCCAACAGCCGGATCATGATCCACCAGCCCTCCGGCGGGTTCCAGGGTCAGGCCAGCGACATAGAGATTCACGCGCGCGAAACCGGCAAGATCAAAAGGCGGCTCAACGAGATACTCTCCACGCACACCAGCAAAACGCCGGAGGCCATCGAGAAGGATTCGGACCGCGACTACTTCATGTCCGCCGAGGAGGCGCGCGACTACGGCCTGGTGGACGCGGTGATCGTCTCCCGCCCGGACACCCGGCGCAAGGAGGATAAGTAGGAGTAACCGGCCGCCCCGCGGCGGTCCGTCCGCCACCCCAACCCAAACCGACAGAGAGGGAAATGGTGAAGAAGAAGGAAGGTACACTGCGCTGCTCGTTCTGCGGCAAAAGCCAGGAAGAGGTGAAGAAGCTCATCGCCGGGCCAACCGTGTACATCTGCGACGAGTGCATTGACCTGTGCAACGAGATCATCATGGAGGAGTGGAACCAGGAAAAGGGCGCCGCTTCGTCCCAACTCCCCAAACCGCACGAGATTTACTCCTTCCTCAACGACTACGTGATCGGGCAGGATCATGCCAAGAAAGTGCTCTCCGTGGCGGTGTACAACCACTACAAGCGCATCGAGGCCAACGTGGCGCCCGACGACGTGGAGTTGCAGAAGAGCAACATCCTGCTGATCGGCCCCACCGGCGCGGGCAAGACCCTGTTGGCCCAGACGCTGGCCAAGATGCTCAAGGTGCCGTTCACCATCGTGGACGCCACCACGCTCACCGAGGCGGGCTACGTGGGCGAGGACGTGGAGAACATCGTGCTGCGCCTGTGCCAGGCCGCCGATTACGACATCGAGAAGACCGAGCGGGGCATTATCTACATAGACGAGATAGACAAGATCGCGCGCAAGGGCGAGAACATGTCCATCACCCGCGACGTTTCCGGCGAGGGCGTGCAGCAGGCGCTGCTCAAGATCATCGAGGGTACCGTGGCCAGCGTGCCGCCCCAGGGCGGGCGCAAGCACCCGCACCAGGAGTTCATGCAGATAGACACCTCCAACATCCTGTTCCTCTGCGGCGGCGCCTTCGTGGGGCTGGAGAAGATCATCGAGCAGCGCATCGGGCGCAAGGTGATGGGGTTCGGCGCGAAAATCCGGGACAAGCGCGACATGAGCATCGGCGACGCCCTCAAGCACGCGCAGCCGGAGGATCTGCTCAAGTTCGGCATGATCCCGGAGTTCATCGGGCGCCTGCCGGTGATGGCCACGCTCCACGACCTGGACGAGGAGTCCATGGTCAAGATACTTGTGGAGCCTAAGAACGCCATCACCCGGCAGTTCCAGAAATTCATGGAACTCGAAGGGGTCAAGCTCAAGTTCACCGACGGCGCGCTGCGCGCCATGGCCCGCGAGGGCATCACGCGCAAGACCGGCGCGCGCGGGCTGCGCTCCATCCTCGAGGAAGTCATGCTCGACACGATGTACGAAACGCCCGGGCGGGCCGACGTGGTGGAATGCATCGTGAGCGAGGATACGATAGTCAAGCGGGAGCGCCCCCTGGCGCTGTACCGCCAGCAAGACGAAAAACAGGCGATCTGACCGCGTCCGGCGGCTCCGGGTAATCCCATGGCTTCCGGCGCGAAGGTGGTGAGGCGGTGAAATCAGCGAATCCGCGCCAGATCGCGTGGGGCGAGCCCATGGCGCTGTTGCCCTTGCGCGACGTGGTGGTGTTTCCGGGCATGGCCACCCCCCTGTTCGTGGGGAGGGAAAAGTCCGTGCGCGCGCTTGACCACGCGTTTGAAAGCACGCGCCTGTTGATGCTGGCCACGCAGCGCGACGCCCGCGTCAACGACCCCGGCGAGGGGGATGTGGCCGAGGTGGGCTGCGTGGGCGAGATCATGCAGGTGCTGCGCCTGCCGGACGGCACGGTCAAGGCGCTGGTGGAGGGGGTGGAGCGCGCGCGCATCGTTGAGTTCGGCCTCGCCGGCGGAGAATTTCTAACCGCCCGGGTGGAGCCGTTCGCGGAGGCGGGCGCGGCGGACACCGCCAAGGCGGCGGCCGTGGCCCGCGCCGCCGGGGAGTTGTTCGCCCGGTACGCGCGGCTTGGCCCCGCGGGGTTGAGCCGTGAAATGGCTCACGCCATAAGCGGCGCCGCCAATCCGTCGGCCTTCGCCGACGCGGCGGCGGCCTCCCTGCCGATGGCGGCCGCCGACAAGCAAAAACTGCTGGAAACGCCCGGACTGGAAGGACGCCTGGAATTCTTGGCCGCCAAGATCCAAGAGGCCATCGAGGTCATCCAGATCGAACGGCGCGTGCGCGGCCGGGTCAAGAAGCAGATCGAAAAATCGCAGCGCGACTACTACCTTACCGAGCAGATGAAGGCCATCCAGAAGGAGCTGGGCCGCGCGGAAGGCGACGAGACGGAGTTCGAGGATATCGCCGGCAGTATCAAGGCCGCCGGAATGCCGCGCGAGGTGG
>JACQZB010000027.1:21182-28485 GCA_016207925.1 Nitrospinota bacterium | reverse complement strand
GGGCGTGGCGGGCGAGTCGTTGGCGGCTACCGGCTGCGGCGTGTCGGTGACATCCTGCGCCAATCCCATCACCGCCACGAGGCGTTCCTTGTCGGCGAACTTGAACATCGCCTGCACCGGATCGCCAAATCCGGTGGTCTGCTGAATCTCCAGCGCGCGCAGTCCGTACACCTTGCCCGCCGAGGTGAAGAACAGCACCGTGTCCCGCGTGTTCAGCGGCAGCCACGACAAAAGCTCGTCCCCCGGCTTGAAGCGCAAGGTATCCGGCTTGGGCGCCGTTTTCATCCGGCGCGCCCAGCCGTCGCGCGAGATGACGACGTGCGTGTCCTCGTGCTCGATAAAGTCCTCGGCGGAATATTCATGCTCGTCCTCGGCGGAGGCGATGATCTTGGTCCGCCGCGCGTCGCCGTATTCATCGCGGATGGCGATAAGCTCTTTGCCGACAAGTTTGGACAACTTGGAGGCGGAGCCAAGCACGTCGAGGATGATCTCCCGTTCCGCCTCCTTCTCCGCCTTCTCCTGGTTGATCCGGGCGATTTCCAGCCCCACCAACGCGGCTAAACGCAGATCAAGGATGGCGTTCGCCTGAACCTCGTCCAGCTTGAACCGGCTCATCAACCCCTGCCGGGCCTCGTCGCGCGTTTTGCTCTTGCGGATGATGGCGATAGCCTCATCAAGGAACTTGTACACCTTCGCCAGCGCCACCAGGATATGCAGCCGCTCTTCTATGAGGCGAAGGTCGTAACGCAATCGTTTTTCAGTGACTTCGCGCCTAAAGTCGAGAAACGACTGTAACGCCTGCTTCAAGCTGTGCCTTAAGGGTTTGGAAGCTGGCGTCAACGCCGTCATGTTGACGTGGAAGTTGATCTGCAAATCGGTATGGCGGAAAAGATAGGTCATGATCTTTTCCGGTTCGACATTCTGGCTTTTAGGCTCAAGCACAACGCGGATGTCCTCCGCGCTTTCGTCGCGCACGTCGGAGAGCGCGGGAAGCTTTTTCTCGATAATCAATAACGCGATCTTTTCCACCAGCGCGCTTTTGTTGACCGTGTAGGGCAGCGAGGTGATGATGATCTGCCACTTGCCCCGGCCCAAATCTTCCGTCTTCCACTCGCCGCGCACTTTCAGCGCGCCCTTCCCCTGTTCATAAACATCCGCCAACTCGCGCTTGCTGGCCAGCAACTGCGCGCCGGTGGGGAAGTCGGGGCCTTTTACATATTTAAGCAGACCGCGCGAGTCCAGCTTGGGATCGTCAATCAGCGCCACGGCGGCGTCTATCGTCTCGGTCAGGTTGTGCGGCGGGATGTTGGTGGCGATACCCACCGCGATACCGGAGGAACCGTTGACCAAAAGATTCGGGAACCGCGAGGGCATCACCCGCGGCTCCTCCAGAACGCCGTCGTAGGTGGAGGTGAACGCGACGGTCTCTTTTTTCAACTCATCGAGCATCTCCCCGGCCAGCTTGGTCAGGCGCGCCTCGGTATAGCGCATGGCGGCGGCGGGGTCGCCGTCTATGTTGCCAAAGTTGCCGTACCCCTCGATCAGCGGGTATCGAAGCGAAAAATCCTGCGCCATGCGGACCAAGGTGTCGTATGCCGCCTGATCGCCGTGCGGATGGTACTTGCCGATCACGTCGCCCACCACGGCGGCGGATTTGCGGAACCGCGAGTCGTGAGTCAGGCGCAACTGGCTCATGGAGAACAAAACGCGCCTGTGGACGGGCTTAAGCCCGTCGCGGACATCAGGCAACGCGCGGGAAACAATCGTGGACAAGGCGTAGGACAAGAACCGGGTTTCGAGTTCCTTCTTGAGCGGGACATCAATTGGAGGCTGGACGCCCCCCTTGTTATGATCCCCTTTAACCTTGCTTCTTTTCGCCGCCGCCATTAAGCAATCCTCCCGGCATGGCGCATGGAATAAACCTATGGGCCATGAAATATTCCTACGCACATCTACATATCTGTCTCTTATAACCTACCTTGGCAGGACGGGTCAATGGAATCGGCAAACAGCGGATTGCGGTTTTTTTGCCATTCACGCTCAATAAGGATTGAGCGCCGTCGAGAATTGTAGTAAATTATGAAGTACTTATTTACTAATTCGCGCTAATTGGCATGGGGAAGTCAGGGTTTTGTTTTGCCGCGCTCATGCTGGCTGGCGCGTTAGGCGCCGGTTCTGCCCATGCTTCGAAAGCTCCTGAACTTGATAATTTTGTAGCCGATTTGGGGCCGGACGCTCCGCACCCCTATTCCGCCAGTATCAGCCACTCTTCGGACGATCCACGGCCGGAAATGTCCTTTAAAGGCGATAATCCCTTTCCGGTACCGGAGGGGTTAAAGCCCCGCATTGAATTCTGGAAAAAAGTTTATTCCCAATTCACAACCCGTCAGGTCGTGCTTCATGACCGTGACGAAATGGACATCATATTCGAGGTCATAGACCTGGACAGCCCCGGCCGCAGTTACGCCAACGGCACGCGCGCGGCCAAGAGCTTTGTGTCAGCGCGGCGTGAGGTTTACCGCAACGCGCTCAACCAGCTTTATAAAAACAGGGGCCAGCCGACCAACGAGTTGGAGCGCGAGCTGGCGGCCAAGTATGAACGTTTCTCCGGTTTTCACCATTTCAAGCAGGCGGCGGACCGCATCCGCGCGCAACTGGGCCAGGCGAACCGCTTCATGGAAGGGGTGCGCCGCTCCGGCATGTACCTGGCCACGATGAAGGAAATTTTCCGCTCCTACGGGTTGCCGGAGGAGTTAACCGCCCTGCCCCATGTGGAGTCGTCGTTCAACTTTGAGGCGTACTCCAGCGCGGGGGCGGCGGGCGTGTGGCAATTCATGCCCGGTACCGGGCGGCTGTTCATGGACATCAACTACACGATAGACGAGCGACGCGACCCGATCATCGCCACCCACGCGGCGGCGAAACTGCTCAAGGCGAATTACGAGGAATTGGGATCGTGGCCGCTGGCGATCACCGCCTACAACCACGGGCGCGCCGGAATGGCGCGCGCCCGGCAGATGGTGGGCGGCGACATCGCTGACATCATCGAAAATTACCGGAGCCGCTCGTTTGGTTTCGCGTCGAAGAACTTTTATTGCGAGTTTCTGGCGGCGCTGGACGTGGCCAGGGATTACCGGCGCCACTTTGGCGACCTTGACGTGTACCCGGAACACAGTTTCGAGGAGGTCGAGATCGCCCATTACACGCCCGCCACGGCGGTGGCCCAGCAGATAGGCATTCCGCTGGATACCCTGCGCGAGTACAACCTGGCGCTTCGCAGCAGCGTGTGGAAGGGCTGGCGGCATATCCCCAAGGGATACCGGTTGCGCGTGCCCCATGGGCATGGCGAACGGGGCGCCAGCGCCATCGCCTCATTACCGGAGCGGTACCGC
Source organism: Nitrospinota bacterium (assembly GCA_016207925.1). Taxonomy (GTDB): domain Bacteria; phylum Nitrospinota_A; class UBA7883; order UBA7883; family UBA7883; genus JACQZB01. The sequence continues at coordinate 25,093 of JACQZB010000027.1, read as the reverse complement.
CTCGCCGAGCAGGCCAGCGGCGGCCAGCACGTGGTGCGGCGGGGCGAGACGGTGGGCGGCATCGCCCGGGCGCACGGTGTCTCCTTCCGCGAGCTTATGAACGCCAACCGGCTGCGCTCCTCGATGTTGCGCGTCGGCCAAAGGCTGGACATCCCCGTGCGCGAGTCCCGCGTGGCCATGGCCTCCACCAGCGCCACGGCGCGAGATACCTCCACGCCGGTAGAGGCCGGCGCCATCCATACCGTGCGCCGCGGCGACACCTTGTTCAACATAGCGCGCCGCAATGGAATTCCCCTGCCCACATTGCTGGAGCTTAACAACCTGACCACCCGCTCCGCGATCTATCCCGGCCAACGGCTGCGGGTCACTCCGCCAGAAGAACCTATGGCCGCCGTTCCCGCCACCGCCGTGGCGCCCGTGGAGCCGTCCGCTCCCCGCAAGCTGGAGCGCGCCGCCCCCGCCTCGCCCGAAGCCAAAACCGCGCAGGACGGCGAGCCGCAGCCGGTGCAAGTGAATGAGGAGTCCATCACCGTAATGGGACGCACGCTCAAGGTTCAGGCGTCCGATTACGCCGCCGCGCCCGCCGGGAAAAACGCCGGCTCCATCATCGTCGCCGCGGAAGAAACCATCGGCCATTACGCCGAGTGGGCCAAGATCAGCCCATCCGCCATACGGAATCTGAACCACCGCAACGTGTACCGGAAAATGCGGACCGGCGCGAAAATCACGATACCCTTCACCCGTGTCACCCGCGAGGAGTTCGAACGCAAGCGGCTGGAGTACCACCTGCAGATGTTCGAGGACTTCTTTGAATCCTACCAGGTGGGCGATGAAAAGCAGGTTACCGTCGCGCCCGGCCAGTCAATTTGGGAATTGTGCGTCAACGAGCACAATGCGCCGTTGTGGCTGGTGCAGATGTACAACCCGGAAAAGAACCTCGATCAGCTTAACCCCGGCGACAGCATCACGATACCCGCTGTGGTGAAGAAGTAGCGATCCGTGACCGTATGGTGGCGGTATGAACAGATTGGGCAGGGAAAACAGCTAAAATAACTTTACCAGCGCCGCGACTACCGCGATGGAGGCGGCCATCATTCCCCCAAGGCGCATCGTCAAATCATATTTAAGCCGGAGTTCAAGCTCCTTCAAGGAGCGGTCGAAATGCTCTTTTGTGACTAGCTGATCGCTTACCAAGTCCGCGAGGGTTTCCGCCTGAACTTCGGCCTGTTTTTCCGGGACACCCACGGACTTAAGTTTGTTTGCGTATGCCAAGGTGTCGAACGTCACGGGCATGTCAGGACTCCGAAGTCTTTATCCAATAGGTATTATCCATGGTCACCGCGCCGAAGTCAAAATTCAATTAGCGGTTATTCCAGCGATATGATAAACAAGTCGCCCCGGAGAATTGGCTGACGCCCCAACGCGGCATGGATGCGTTGTTCATCAAGCCGTCCATATCGTGGATCACAAGCCACTTTAGGCCCTTCGCCCGCAGCCCCTCGACAAGACCGCGATCAAGCGTCTCGGCGTCCGTCTGTGACCACCCTTTCCGGTGAAAGAAATATAATTTGACAGGCCTGCCCCCATCGTTAACCGCGATGCGCGCTCCCTTGGGCACAACCGTATCGAGCCGCTCGCCGGCCGCGATAAAGTCATAGGGGTCCGGGTCGCGGTAGTAATGTTGTATCTGGTTCGTAAGCACGGATACCAAAACCACCGCGAGAAAAAACCCTTCGATCCGGGAATTCCGTTTTGCTCCCGCTTGTATAACCGCCGCCGCGCCAAATGCCACCACGAGGTTCAGATAAGGTTCGGCGCCCAACAGATAATAGGTATGCCCCATGAAGTGGTTGCCGGTTATCAGGGAGAGCGCGATAAGGTACAGTACAAAAACCGTTCCCGCGACGGTCACGGGAACGGGTGGCGCCGGGGCAGCGCACCTTTATGCCATGACGAGGTATCCGATGAGAAGAAGGAACAACCCCCACCCCATGGCCGCTTCCGGAATCGTTTCCTTGACAAGCTGAAAACGTCAGGACGGCGAAGGAAAATAAACATGCTGATAGTATTACAAATAACACCTTGGGGGGGTATTCGTGTCAGGGATGGCCCGCTGGAAGCAAACCAGCGCGGCGAAATGCAAACACAGGGCGGTCATTTCCGGCAGGGTCTTGCTGGCATAGGCGAAAAACAGTGTTGATGAAGCAAGGGTAACCGTGGCGACATCGGCCAACATATGACCCGCGATTCCCCTGACCCATAAACGGCACAGCACAAGGCTTGCCAGCGCGAAAACCAGTGAAACACCCTTTCCAATCCCGTGATGGAAGCCAAGGATTTCGTAAGAGAGATAAACCAGGTAACTATAAAAAGGGAATTCCATCCCGGTGACACCATCGGTTTCCCCCCCCCTGACGTCAATGCGGGGAAAAAATATCTGGTTGTCCTCCTCATAATAATTCCGGGCGATGGCTGCCGTGTCGCACTGCCGCCAGGTGTGTGAATGGTCAGGAGGAGTGAAAAGAAACGGCGTTTGAAGAAGCGCGAAAGCAATAATCGAGACCGCCGCGATACGGCTGTTCATGAGCCAGTGCATTATTGTTTCCCAGCGCCCTTCCCTACACCACGATATTGACCAGTTTCCCCGGCACCACCACCACCTTGCGGACCGGTTTGCCCTCCAGCGCGGCGGTGACCTTCTCCTGCGCCAGCGCCGCGGTTTGCAACTCTTCTTTCGTGGCGGAAGGCGGCGCCATGAACCGGCCCCGCAGCTTGCCGTTGACCTGAACGACGATTTCCACCTCATCGTCCACCAGGCAGCGCGCGTCGGCTTCAGGCCAGAACTCGTCCATGATCTGCCCGCGATGCCCAATCACCTCCCACACCTCGGCGGAGAAATGCGGCGTCATCGGCTGGAGCAGCAGCGTCAGGTACTCCACGGACTCGCGCAGCGCGGCGCAGGAAAGCGGATCGTCCGCGAATTTATGGGCCGTCAGCGTGTTAACGAACTCCATGACGGCGGCGATGGCGGTGTTGAACTGAAACCGTTCGAAATCCTTCGCCACCTTGTCTATGGTTTTGTGGGTGGCGCGCACCACGTCCGCCAACTCGCGCGGCATTTTTGAAAGGCTTTCCGGCGCGCGCTCATGGTGCTCCTTGCCCCGCAGGATCAGCGGCAGGTTGGCGTGGACGAAACGCCACACGCGGTTGAGGAACCGGAACGACCCTTCGATCCCCGCGTCGCTCCATTCCAGGTCGCGCTCCGGCGGCGCGGCGAACAGGATGAACAGGCGCGTGGCGTCTGCCCCGTAGCGTTCCGCCATGTCGAACAGCGGCACCACGTTGCCCTTGGACTTGCTCATCTTGGCCCCGTCCTTGATGACCATGCCCTGCGTCAAAAGCCGCGTGAAAGGCTCCTCGCAGGAAGTTTCGCCGATTTCGCGCAGAAACCGGGTGAAGAAGCGCGAGTACAGCAAATGCAGGATGGCATGTTCGATGCCGCCCACATACTGGTCCACCGGCAGCCAGTAGTCCATGTCGCCCCGGTTCGCAAAGTCGCCCTCGTCTCGCGCGGAGGCGTAGCGGAAGTAGTACCAGGACGAGCACATGAAGGTGTCCATGGTGTCGGTTTCGCGCCGGGCGGGGCCGCCGCATTTGGGGCAGGTGGTATTGATGAACGCCTCGCTGGTGGAAATGGGGCTGACGCCGCTTTCGGGGAACTCGATGTCCGTGGGCAGGATCACCGGCAATTGTTCATCCGGCGCGCGCACGGGGCCGCACGTGACGCAATGGATGATGGGGATCGGCGCGCCCCAGTAGCGCTGACGGGATACGCCCCAATCGCGCAGCCGGTACTTCACCACGCCCTTGCCCGCGCCCTTTTTCTCTAGCCATTCGATAATGCGCGGAAT
>JACQZB010000027.1:0-21132 GCA_016207925.1 Nitrospinota bacterium | reverse complement strand
CCGTTGAACTCGCCGGACTCCACCATTACCCCGTCGCCGGTGTAGGCTTCCACCATCGCCTCGGAATCCAGTTCCGCCTCCGCGTCGGACTCCGGCGCGGGCGCGATGACCTCCCGGATAGGGATGTCGTATTTTTGCGCGAATTCAAAGTCCCGCTGGTCATGCGCGGGCACGCTCATGATAGCGCCCGAGCCGTACTCCACCAGCACGAAGTTGGCGACCCAGATGGGGATGGTTTCGTCATTGATAGGATTGACGGCGTAGCGCCCGGTGAACACGCCCTTTTTCTCCGTCCCCTCGGCGGCGCGCTCGGCGGGATCCTGGTTGACCGCCTCGGCGATGAATTCGTTAACGTCGGCCTCCAGTTCGGAGCCTTTGGCCAGTTCGCGCGCCAATGGATGCTCCGGCGCCAGCGCCAGGAACGTGGCCCCGAACAGGGTATCGGGCCGCGTGGTGAACACGGTGATCACCGTCTCGCCGTCGTCGAGGGGGAAGTTGACCTCCGCGCCCTGGGATTTGCCGATCCAGTTGCGCTGCATGGTTAACACCCGCTCCGGCCACTTGCCTTCCAGCAGGGCCAGCCCGTCGAGCAATTCCTCCGCGTAATCGGTGATTTTCAGGAACCACCCTTCCCGTTCCTGCTGGATCACCTTGCGGTCGCACCGCCAACAGGCGCCGTCAATCACCTGTTCGTTGGCCAGCACCGTATGGCAGGACTCGCACCAGTTGACGAAGGAGTTCTTGCGGTACGCTTTCCCCTCGTCGAACATGCGGGCGAAAATCCATTGCGTCCATTTGTAGTAGCCGGGATGGCTGGTGGCCACCTCGCGCTCCCAGTCGTAGGAGACGCCCATGATCTTGAACTGCTGGCGCATCTCGTCAATGTTGTTCATCGTCCAGCGGTACGGGTGGCTCTTGTGCTGGATGGCGGCGTTCTCGGCGGGCATCCCGAACGAGTCCCAACCGATGGGATGCAGCACGTTGTAGCCGTCCATCCGTTTGCGCCGCGCGATGGCGTCGCCGATGGCGTAGTTGCGCAGGTGCCCCACGTGCAATTTGCCCGAAGGGTACGGGAACATCTCCAGCAGGTAGAACTTGGGCTGCGCCGGGTCCGCCTTGACGCGGAACGTCCCCCGTTCCTCCCAGCGCGTCTGCCACTTTTTCTCGATACCGCGAAAATCGTAATGCTCGGACATGCCCGTTTCGTTCTCCCGATCAAGCGTGGGTGAAGACTGGTATTCTACCCGACCGGGGGGCGCCGTGAAAATCGCCACATCCGTAAAAATGAAACCGCCGGGGCATTGGGCTGCGCCCGTCAGTACTGGGCGCTTCATATCCCAAAACCGCGCGTGGCATGGCTTCCGCGCTATAATCATGGCTGGCTCGACCACAAAAGGTGACGCGATGACAGGCAAAGCCTTTGCCGCCGCATCCACGCTGCTGGCCTATCTGTTCTGCGCCATTTGGTACGCCGTGGACGCATGGCGCGCCTGGGGCGCCGTCCATTCCGCCGCGGACTACCCGTTCTACCTTTCCATGGACAACTGGGCCACCACGGGCTTCAATTTCGCCGGGGCCTTGTACTGGGTCACCTTCGGGCTGGACCGCTCCGGCTCGCCCCTTTCCATGCTAGGATACGTGATGGCGGGAACCCACGTGGCGGTCTTCGCGTTCCAGGTGTACCTGGGGCCGATGATGTGGGCGGCGAACAACCTGTTGAACTGAACTTGCTAGGGAGCCGGTCATGTTCTGGATAATCCTCCTCGTCCTCGTGCTGCTGGCGATGTATGTCATCATGATCTACAACGGTTTGGTTACGTTGCGCGCCCAGGTGAAAAACGCCTGGTCGCAGATTGACGTGCAGCTCAAGCGCCGGTACGACCTGATCCCCAACCTTGTCGAGGCGGTCAAGGGCTACATGGGGTACGAGCAGGAAACGCTGCAGAAAGTCATTCAGGCCCGCGCCGAGGCGATGAAAGCCAGCAGCATGGCCACCCGCGCCGAAAAAGAGGGAATGCTCACCGAGGCCCTTAAAAGCCTTTTCGCGCTCACCGAAAACTATCCCGACCTGAAGGCCAACCAGAACGTGCTGCAACTCCAGGAGGAATTGACCTCCACGGAAAACAAGGTAGCCTTCTCGCGCCAGTTCTATAACGATTCGGTGATGAGCTACAACATCAAGTGCGAGACCTTCCCCAGCAACATCATCGCGGGAATATTCAACTTCCTCAAGGAAGAGTTCTTCCAGGCCGCCGAGGGCGACCGGGCGGTTCCCAAGGTCAGCCTGCGCTGACCGCCCGCGCCGCTTAAGTATGGCCAAGGCTCCGCGCGTTGTCTGCCCCGTGTGCGGGTACGAAAACCGCCCCCGCGCCATCCAGTGCAACCTGTGCAAGGAAATTCTGCCCAAGGCGCCGGACGCCGGCGCGGGCGCGTTCACCGTTTCCACCGCCGCCTACCCCACGCCCAAGGTGGACGCGCTTTCCGCGGTGGATCAATCAGCCCCCTCCGCCCCAAAGGAAATCCATATTCCTCCCGCGATGCGGGTGAGCTTTTATCAGGCGCAGACGGACAACATACACAACTCCACGGCGATGATCGCGGGAATGGTCACGCTGCTGACGGCCATGGGGGTGGTGATCGGGGCGACCTATGGCGACGCCCTCACCGGCGCCTTGGGCGCCTTTACCGTCGCGGGCGGGATGGGGACCTATACATGGTTCGCCGGCGCGGGGACCATCCTTTCGATGAGCGGGGCCAAACAGGTTTCCCACGACGTCCATCCGCAACTGTTCAACATCGTCGAGGAGATGAAGATCGCCTCCGGCCTGCCCATGCCCAAGGTATATATCATAGAAAGCGAGGCGCCCAATGCCTTCGCCACCGGGCGCGACCCCGAGCATTCCGCCGTGGCCGTCACCACCGGGCTTTTAGCCAAGCTCAACCGCGACGAGCTGCAGGGCGTCATCGCCCACGAAATGTCCCACATCCGCAATTACGACATCCGGTTCGCCATGATCGCCGCCATTATGGTCGGCTCCATCGCGCTCATCAGCGACGCCTTTCTGCGCTCGCGGCGCTCCGGCCGGGGCGGGCATCCCGTCATGATCGTGGTTGCCCTGTTGCTCGCCGCCTTGGCCCCTTTGAGCGCCACCATCCTGCAAATGGCCATCTCCCGCCAGCGCGAGTTCTTGGCCGACGCCTCCGCCGTGGAGCTAACCCGCAATCCAGATGGACTCGCCAGCGCCCTGTACAAAATCACCCACGACGACAAGCCGCTGGACACCGCGAATCGCGCCACCCAGCATCTGTACATCGTCAATCCCCTCAAAAGCTTTTCGATGAAATCTTCCAACCTTTTTTCCACTCACCCCCCTACCGAGGCTAGGTTGCGCGCCTTGGGCCAAATGGGCGCCGACATCAGCCGTTTGCTGTAGCTTTGGCATCGCCATTGCTATTTCACGGATACATAGAACTGCGAAAGGCTAATGCTTTGAAACATAAGGCTGCGCGATTGGTCGCCTTTGCCATTGCGGCGATTTTTGCCCTATCGTCAGCGAAAGCTTTTGCCCAGCAGGCGCAAACGATACTGCCTAGCTATGTTGATCCGGAGCACGGCTACCTTTATTTCATGATCTACAACGCGGGCGCGCGGCAGATTAACAACGTTTTCGGATGGGTGTACGGAACCGGATCGGACGAGCGGCCCGGTACGCATCTGATCAACGATCCCCACGCGCAGGCCCTTAAAGTGTCTTTGGGACGGCATGTTCCCGGCAGTTTGGGACTGTATCAGTTCGCGGTGTCGCCGGACGACCTGATTTTCGATTCCTACGCGCTTGTGGTCAGGGACAAGGCCCTTCGCCATCCGGCGCGGGTGGACATACAGGTTCAACGGGTGACGCAATGAAGACGCTTATAGGCGCGCTCTTGGCCGTCCTGCTCATCCCCGCGCTGGCGCTGGGGGAGGATAAACCTGTCCGGCAGAACAAGGTGGAATTCGACCTGGTGACCACCGGCCAGCGGCTTGACGTGTTTAGGACCGCCGGGCCGCAGTACACAAAGGCCGAGCCGTTGAGTTGGGAAGCTTTCACAAAAAACCCGTTCGATTACGCCCGGATGTGGACTCCGTTTCCGGAAGATGAGTATCTGCCCAGCCGCATCGCCAAGGCGCTAGAGGTGGTGACGCTGACCGCTTCCGCCCCCGCGTGTGACATGGCCCCGCGCGTCCTTTTCATCCGCGGCGCCGACGGAGGCTATCACCTGTACGCCTTCGAGTTCAACGTATGCGACGCCACGGGCAGGTTGACTCCCGCCGAAATGATTCAGCAATACATCGCCAAGTACGGGGTGTTCGACGGGAAAGATTACGACCGGCAAATGATCGTGTACCGCAACGTCAAGACACAGTACGCCGTGGGCGCGCGGCCCGTGACGCTGGAAGGAAACAGGACCGCGCTCACCGTCACCGTGGCCGATATGAACACGCTCAAACGGGCATTGCGCTCCTGGCGCCTTGCGCTGTCAACGGCGGAAGCGGTGGTGAAGAACGACTTTTAGCGTTAGCGATACAGCGCTTTTCATTTAGCGGATCCTGCTAGTCGCCCCAAAAGGACGCGCCGCCGCCGTGCCCCCAACCTAAGACCGTGGTCAGGCGACCACGGGGAAGCGGAAAATAGCAAGGTTGAACCGGCGCGTTACCCCATCCCCTTGACCGTATCCACATACGCGGCGATGTTTTCAAGCGGCGTTTGCGGGATGATGCCGCAGCCGGGGGCCACAATGTCGAACCCTGCCGCGCGCGCATCCAGCGCCATGCACGCCGCGTCCTCCGGTGTCCCCAGGTATAACCGGCTCACGTCCAGGTTCCCCACCAACGCAAGGTTTCCCGCATCCGTCCGCGCGCGCGCGGGCGGTACCTGCTGGTCAATGGAAAGCGCCTTGGCGCCGGTTTTGGCCATGTCCGCGATCAGCCGCGTGGCGGCGCCGCACACGTGCAGGATCGCGGGTTTGTCCAGCGCCTGTATCAGCCGCGCCGCGTATGGGGCGGAAAACTCGCGGAACTGATCCGGCATCAATGTCTGCGAGGTGCCGTCCACCACCATCAGAACATCAGCCCCGGCCCGCGCCAGCGCACGGCCGTAGTCCGTCAGCAGATCCAGAATCTTTTCGAGCGTGGAGTGGATCCGCGCCGCGTCATCCGCCAGGTCCTCGTGAAGCTGTTCGAATCCGTACACCGTGCACAGCACCTCAAACGGCGTCCCCAACGCCGCGATCAGCGGCAGTTCCGGATCCCTTTCGCTAGACGCGATCCCCACCGCTTCTATCACCCGCGCCATGCGCCCGCCGGCGGCGGGATCGGGATAGGCGAGCGAATCAAGCTGCTCGCGGGTTTTCTGCGCGGGCGTGGGAGGGTCGGAAGGTCCGCCATACCGCATGGCGCAGCCCATCGTCTCCGCCTCCACATTGATGTCGAATGGCAACCGGATGGACTCGAATCCACACACCTGTTGCACGCCCAAGGCCAGCCGGGCCATTGGCTCCGCCTCGCGCAGCGCTTCCGGCCAGTGGACGCCTACACGGTCCATCGCCTCCACCGTGGCGTTCTGCGTGGGCGGCGCCACCGGCGGGCGGTCCACCGGCTCGCGGTTGAGAACCTTGAGCAGACGTTCTTTCGGCGTCATTGGCCCTTCCCCTTTTCCATCCTAGATTTCAACAACGCCACCACTTCGCCTTTTTTGGGGAAACGGTCGCCCTCGGCGCGCTTGGAAAACACCATTTCACCGTCCGCCGTCACATCGAATATCCCCGACCGCCCCGCCTCGTACTTCACCGCCAGGCCCAGCGTTTCCTTGATCTCCCGCGCCAGCGCCGCCGCCATGGGCATATAGTTGCAGGTGCGGCAATAGACTATGGTTATGTCCATCATCCCTCCTCACGGCCATGATTAGGGCTTGCGCGCCCGCGCAAGCCATCCTTGCGTAAACCCAGAACTGTTGAAACCCGTGGGGCGGACCATTCCAACGTCAACGAAGCCCGCATCCTCCAGCGTGGCCAGGAAAACCTTTCCCGGTATGGCTCCGCCCTCTCAATGCCCCCAGTTTTTCACCATCACCGCCATTTCCCGCGGCGTCTCGTTAATCAGAATCTGGTCTGCCACCTGCAGCCCGCCGCCCGGGCGCAGCACGCGGAACATCTCGCGCGCGGCGGACGCCTTGCCGGCCACAAGGTTCAACGCGCCGTTGGAAATCACTAGGTCGAACCAGTTGTCCTTGTACGGCAGCGATTCCGCCCCGCATACCTGAAAGTCAATGCTGACCCGCATCAGCGTGGCGTTATGCCGGGCGCGCTCTATCATCGCGCGCGTCACATCCACCCCCGCCGTAAATCCGTCCGGCGCCGTCATCAACGCCGCAATCAGCGTATCCACCCCCGCGCCGCAGCCTATGTCCAGCGCGCGTTCGCCCGGCTTGAGCGCGCCCAGCGAGAAAGGATTCCCCACGCCGCAATAACTTTCGGCCACCTCATCCGGCAGCAACGCCAGCGTCGCTGGATCGTAACCCAGGGCTTTCATCCCCTCCCTTCCGGTAGGGTATTTGAAAATCCCGCGTGGATTCTGCGCGACCTTGCGATAGCGCGATTCGATCTGTGTGGAGATAGACTCGCGCTCCACATCGCTTAAATTTGCGTTTTCCATGCAACAACCCTTCAAACTGCGTCAACTGTCTTAAAACGCTAACAGATAACCACCATGAAAACCGCTTCAAATTATTACGCCCGAAAAAAAGACTTGCATTAACTGTTCGTAACAGGTAATGATATTATCTAACAGTTACTACTATCTGGTAACAAATTTCGATGGGGATTGCAACCGGGAATTTGTTGGGCCTCATCCAGTCATGGGGGGCCAATCTGGCCGGCGTGGGTGATTTGAGCGTGGGCTTCGACCGCGCCAGCCTTTGCGATGAATTCCGGCATTTCAGCCGCGTCATATCCATCGCCGCCCGTTGCGCCAAGCCCGACTCACCCAACTGGATAGATCAGGAAGAATCCGTCCATCATCAGCAGATGATCGAGTACCTCGATAAAAATAACGACGCCATAGCCACCTTAAACCATATCATCAAGAAAACATCAAAACTTATTAAAATATCAGGGTATAGATATTTCGCTCTCCCGCCTATCCATACCGCCGACGAACGAAAATTCTCATCAGTCCTCTATCAACGTTTCACGCACCGGCAGGGAGCCACCTGCGCCGGTTTAGGTTGGATCGGTAAAAGCGGAATGTTGATCAATCAGGATCACGGCCCCAACCTGGTGTGGGCGACGATCCTGACCAACGCCCCGTTGGAGCCTTCGCGCCCGTTGACGGTGAGCCAGTGCGGCGATTGCTCGTTGTGCCAAAGCATTTGTCCCGCGCAGGCGATAAAGGGTGTGATCTGGCAGCGATCCGACGCCAAGGCCGAGATTTTGAACATAAAGGCCTGCGGAGACTACATGATGTCCAACGCGCCGAAGTTTGGCCGGCCCGTGTGCGGCATCTGCTTTATGTCCTGCCCCACGGGACGCCCCGCCCCCAAGGCCGCGCTGGCGGCCTGTTGAAGCCCCTACATCCGGCGTCCGTTCAGTTCAACGAACGGCATGGAATGCGCCGGAATCAGCGGCCGTTTCGAGGGGTGGACGTTGGAGTAGCTCACCTTGGCGAGGATTTCCGTGTCCTCGGTCTGGATGAAAAAGCTGTCGTGCACCAGCAGCAAGTCCACCAGCCGGCTGAAAGCGCCGCTCACCTCCATATCCAACAGGTATGTACAGACGCCCATCAGCGGCAGGTCGCGGAATATTTTTGAAAGCGCGTTCTCGAAGGACAGCAGCGAGTGGTGCGACTTGCAGCAGTCGAAATGCTTGCTGCCCGCGCCCACCACGCCCTTGTAGCCCTGATCCAGCGCGTCGTTCACGGCTTGCCGCCAAGCGTTGGCCGCGCCCTGGACGCCGGAGGCCAGAAAGATGTCGTTCATGTTGAGGATCAGCAGCGCCCCCTGTGACTCCATCTGCTCAACCGGCATTCCGACGGAGGCCATGTGGCGGCGCACGTCGTCGGGATGCTGCCACCAGCAAGCCTTGATGAGCTTATGGCCAGTTTTCATGGCGGTCATCAGGTAGGTCAGTTCGAAGTCAATAATGTCCTTTTCATCGCTGAAAATGCCCAACAGATGCCCATGCTGAAGGGCAAGCTGGACAAGGCCCTGGAAGGTGTCTTTTTTCTCCGGAATCGCGGCGCCTTCCATGAATTTGGCCAGCCGCTTGCGGTCAACACGCCATTCCTTGCCGATTTTGACCGCCGATAGGCTGCCCTCGCGGCACATTTTGTACACCGTATTGGTGTGGGCCTTAAGTATCTGGCTGACTTCGTGGACCGTAAGAAAGTCCATGCTTACACTCCGCATTTCAATTCTTCAATAGATAATTATACAGGAAACGGGGCATCGCTGGCGCGCGGGGGGGCGGGAAATTTTCAACCAAGGCGGTCAAGGTGATAAAATCGCCGCGGACCCCCAAAGCTATAGGGGAAACCGCGCGGACGGATGGCGTATGGGAGGCCACCCCGCCCCTCGCGGCGCAGGCAATCGCCAACATGGGTACCTGGCGCGCGATGGAAGCCCGCGGCGTCATACCGTGCCTTCGGAGCGCGTGAAGCGGGGCCAAGCCCGCTCCACGGCTCCGGACGCCCGTTACGCTTTTTGCAACTCCGCCCGCTTGACCTTCACCTTGTCGCCGTTGGCCAGCGTAAGGTACACAGTCATGCCGGAGTGGTACTCCTTCTCCGTGCAGAGGTACTCCTTGGACTTCTCCAACTTTGTCGAAGTCCCGGCGCGGGTAGTCACCGAGCGCGTATCGCCCGTGAAGATCACCCGCATCTTGCCCTTGTCAGCGGAATAACTAACCTTGTCTCCACTCGTAGCCATCGTGTTCCCCCTCCTTAAACGTTTAAGGAATCTGTTAGGTACGGCCCCATTATAGCGCCGTCACACCTCAATTTCCTGCGCCGCTTCCTCCACCGGCAAGATGGATTCGATATGCGGGAACCGGTCGAACATGTGCGGCAACTGCATGGCCTCGCCGAAGCGGTCGTTGAAGTCCTCCTCCAGCGCCAGTTCCACGTATTCCACCCGGCGCGCGATCTCGTCCGCCTCGCGGCGTTTGTCCACGTTCACCAGGGCGATGCGCGCGCCGTCGCCGGCGGCGTTGCCGATGAACTCTATGGTTTCCGGATCGCAGTCGGGATACATGCCGATAACCATCGCCTGGTACTTGTTGATGTGGCTGCCGAAGGCCCCGGCGATGGCGAGGCGGTCGAACTTTTCCACCCCCAGCTTGCGCAGCATGATCTGGCAGCCGGAGTACAAGGCGCCCTTGGCCAACTGGATGGCGCGGACATCCTTGATGGTGATGGTGATGTCCTCCTCCAGCGCGGTTTCGTGTTTCCAGGCGACGACGAACTCGTCCATGCCCTTGGCGTTCTTGCGGACGCGGGGGTGGCTCAACTCCTTGTTGAACTGGCCATTCTTCTTGATCACGCGCGCCTTGAACATCTCCGCGATGGCGTCTATGATCGCCGATCCGCAGATGCCCTTGGCGCCCATGTTCCGCTGGCCGTTGCTCCACTCCTCGTCGCCGATGACCTTGAACAGCACGTCGAGCGTCTCCGGCTCCACCTTGACGTTTTCGATGGCGCCCGCGGTGGCGCGGATGCCGTACTGGATCTCGCCCCCCTCCAGCGCCGGGCCGGTGGCCGTGGAGCAGGAGATGAGCTTTTCCTTGTTGCCCAGCACCAACTCGCCGTTGGTGCCGATGTCAATGAGCAGGGTTATCTCGTCGCGCCGGTGCGGCTCGTCGGCCAGCAGGCAGCCCACGTTGTCCGCGCCCACGAACCCCGCCTCGATGGGCAGCACGTGCACGTTGCCCGCGGGCAGGATTTTAAGCCCCAGCCGCTCGGCGTTGATGTCGAACGAGTGGTGCATCCCCGGCGCGAACGGCGCGGCGCCCACATACTCCGGGTTGATGCCCAGCAGGATGTGATGCATCGCCGTGTTGCCCACCAGCACCGCCTCGCTGATGTCCGCGGGGGCCAGGCCCACTTTCTCCGCCGCGCGCTCGGCGATGGTGTTCAACCCGTCAATGATGGTCCGCTGCAATTCCTCCAGCCCCTTCCTGCCGTTAAGCATGCAGTAGGTGATGCGGCTCATCACGTCCTCGCCGAACCGCACCTGCGGATTCATCATGGACTCCGTGGCCAGCACCTCGCCGGTCGCCAGATCGGTAAGGTACCCGGCCACCGTGGTGGTGCCGATGTCCACCGCCAGGCCGATGTTGCGCTCCACCTTGCCCGGCTCCACGCGGATGATCTGTTCCCGCTGCCACAGCGTCACCGTCACCTTCCAGTCGGCGGCGCGCAGGGCGTCGGGAAGCTGCTGAAGCGCCCGGTAATCAATGGCGGGGTGGCCCTTGACCTTGTGGTCGCGCTCGAGGCCCGCCACCAGCCGTTCGTAATCCCCCGTGGGATCCTCCAGCGACGGCGGCGGCAGTTCCACGTACACCTTGCTCACCGCGGGTTTAATCTTGACGTTGATCTTGCCCGCTTTTTTGCTGACGATGCCCTCGCTGGTCCGGCTGGCTTCGGGGACAAACACGATCAGGTCGCCGGAAACCTTGACGCCGCAGGCCAGGCGAATGTTCTCCTCCCGCTCCTTGTCGCTCAGGTTTTCGTGCTTGGCCCTCAGTTTGTCCATTTTCCTCTGGATCTTGCGGCGCTCCTCGCCCTCTTGGGCGGCTTCGAAACGCGCCGTGAGATCCTTGAGGATTTTCGTGTCCTTATCCGCCACCTGGGCGACGTGATTGATCGAAGATGTGATCCCCTCCTTGGGGAAATTCCCATCCATGATCTTGATCTTGCATTTGCCACAGACCAGGTTGTCGCCGCAGATGGCCTCGATCCCCACCCCCAGCTTGCGGGCCGCGTCCAACACGGTGGCCCCGGCGGGAAACTTCCCCCGCCGGCCCGAAGGCTGGAATATGACGGTATGCTCCATCACTCGTGTCCTTTACTCCTTGATGAACCCATGGCCGGGCGAGGGCTTTCCCCGCGCGCGGCGGGGAAGCCCACTTGCGCCCGTCCCGTAATTGCCTTTGCGCCCCCGCTTACGCGGTGGCCAAGCCCTTGCGCAGCGTTTCGAGCATCTGCATCGCCTCGCGCAGCGCGTTGGGGGCGTTGTCCGCCGTGCCGTCCGCAGAGTACTCCTCCACCGTCTTCTCGGAGATCGGCGAGCCGCCGATCATGATCTTGACGTTGGGGTTCTTCTCCTTGATCATCGGGATCAGCTTTTTCATGCCCACCATGGACGTGGTCATCATCGCCGAAAGCATGACGATGTCCGAGTCGGTGCGCATCTGCTCATCCACGAACTTCGCCAGGGGCACGTCGCGGCCCAGGTCGTGAACCGTCCACCCGGCGGCCTCGAAAATCGCCTTGATCAGGTTCTTGCCCAGGTCGTGCACGTCGCCCTGCATAACGCCGAGGACCACCTGTCCGCGCGCGCCGCCGTCCTTGGCCTTGATATGGGGCTTTAGGATGTCCAGCGCGCCGTACAGGGCCTTGGCGCATAGCAGCGTTTCCGGCACGAAATACTCGTGGCTGTCGAATTTCTCGCTGACGACCTCCATGCCGCCGGCGAGGCCTTCCATCGTCATCTTATAGGCGTCAATCCCTTCGTTGATGGCGGCCTGGGCCAGTTTGCGCGCCTCATCAACCTTGTAGTTGATGACGGCGTCCTGAAGCCCCTTGATCAACTGCTTCTCACGCTCCGTGTTTGCCATGTATCTCTCCTTCTCACTTTCGTGTTTGTTGGTTTATGCCCGCATCAGGCGTACACGCCGTACTTGTGGGCCGCGTCCACGATGCGCTTGGCGTTGCGCAGCGGAGCGTTGGGCGGAAACTCGCACCCGGTGGCCATGATAAAGCCGCCGCCCTTGGCGTAAATCTCGATCTCGGCCTTGACTTCTTCCTCGATCTCCTCGGGCGTGCCCAGCATCGCCACGGGACCCGGAGGCATCCAGCCGATGGTGGTGGTCTTGGGGCCCCACTTTCTCTTCTGCTCCTCCCAACTGTCCACGTCGTCGGCCACGTAGGCGTGGGAGACCGCGTGGGGCGCGCCCCACTCGATGATCTTGTCGAAGTAGATGCCGTTGCCGCAGTTGTGGTGGGAAACCAGCGCGCCGTTGTTGCGGATGGTGTCGCACACCGTCTTCATGCCCGCGCCCTCGAACTTTTCCCACACCGCCTTGCTGGCGATGGACTCCGAGGCGTACAGGTTGTCGTAGCACACCGAGTGCGCCCCCGCCTGCACCTGGGCCAGCGCGTACTCGTTGAGCACCTCGTCAATGACCTTGATCGCCGACATCACCTTGTCGGGGTGCTCCAGGCAGTCCATGAAGAAGTTCTCCGGCCCGCGCATCATCGAAAGCGTGCCCATGGACCCGTACACGAACCCCACGATGGCGTGCGTCTTGCCGATCTTTTCCGACAGCTTCTTGATCGCCTCGATCACGAACTTCATCCGGCGCGACTTGCGCGGGTCAATCTTCTTGACCTTGGCGTAGTCGTCCGGCCCCTTGATCCAGGGGCTGTCGTAGTTCGGATGCGCCGTGTCCATCTCCGGATAGACCACCGGCATTCCGAACGCCTCCGGCTCCACGGACAAGTCCAGGAGCATGACCATGCCGTCGTGGCCGAGCATCTCCAGCGAGTCCACGTGGCCGTGCACGAAGGCGTCCACGTCAATCCCGCGCGACCAGTCGCCGTAGGTCTGACCCGAGAACCGGTGGGTCGCCCCGCACACCAGGGGCGCCACCGGCACGCGATCCGGAACGGACTTTCCGTTCTGCGTAATCGCTACCGCTACTCTTTCCAACCCGGTCATCTCTGCCATAAATACCCCCTCCTAAATGATGTAACCCTTCCTAAAGACCACGTTTGTGAACCAATCCTTCCGTTCCGCGCCGTCATTCCAGCAGCACGACGCCGGTCCAGATGATCTCCTTTTCCGGCGGCAGCGCAAACTCCAGGCCCGCCCGGGCGCTGGTGGTATGCACGTCTATGCCCACCGCCTCCATGGACGGCCGCGCCTGGTAGGGCAACCGGCACTTTTCGCCGGATTTGGCGCCCACGCATACCGCGCACAACATGCACTCGCCGCCAATAAGCCCGGTGGCGAAGTGATAACCCATCGCCATCGCCTTGCCTTCGACCTCGTTGACGATCTTGTGCAGCTTGATCGCCGCGACCTTCATGTTTCTTGAGGATCCGCCGGAAGTCCTCCACCGAAGGCGCATTGGGCGGACAGGTGAGGCAATGGCCATAGTGCGGACACAGCGGAATTTCGCACTTCAACCGCACCCGCTCGTCCACCGCCACCTTTTTCGCGTCGAAAACACGGGCGCGCCAGGCGCCGCGTTCCAGCGCATAGGCTTCGAACGCGGCCGCGTAGCCGCCTTTTTTTACCGCGGTCTTGGCCGCGCCCGCCGCCGCGCTCACCGGTTTGCGTAAAAATATTTCTTGGGTTGATAGGTCTTGGCGTCCACCATGTTCTCGTTGAGCACCTTGTGCTTCTTCTTCCAGCAACTCGGGCACATGTAGCGCGAGCGGAAGCCGCGGTTCGGCCCCGCGTAGCGCTTCTCCGCGTGCGACGAGCACATCTTGGTGTGGCAGTCCGGGCAGATATAGTCCGCCTGCCGTCCGCATTTGTAGCAATTCTCCATACCCCCTCCTGAAAGTTTTATGTGGTCAACCGCCGGTAAATCAGCGGCAACGTCACGGGCAGCGCTTCCACGTTCTCAATCACCGTAAAGTTCGATTCGCCGTACATGTACGGCAGGTACTCGCGGCTGCGCTTGTCCACGGTGATGCAGTAAAAGGTCATGCCCGACTTGCGGCCTTCCCATAGGGCGCGGCGCGTGTCCTCCACCGCGTAGGGGCCGTCGCCGTAATCCACGTCGTAGGGCCGCCCGTCGGACAGCAGGACCAGCAGCCGCACCCGCGACGGCTGGCGCTTGAGCAGCGCGCTGGCGTGGCGGATCACCGCCCCCAGGCGCGTCTGCTCCATGGGCCGCAGTGAAGCGAAGCGCGATTTCACTTCGTCGTTGAACGGCGCGTTGAAGTCGCGCACCACGTAAAAGTCCACCTTCTCCCGGTGGCTCGAGGAAAAGCCGTACACCGCCCACTGGTCGCCGATGCTTTCCAGCGCTTCGGCCATCATCACCATCCCCTCGCGCTGCACGTCCATGATGGTTTTGCCGGACGGCAGCATGTCGGAAGTGGAATAGCTCATGTCCACCAGGAACGCCACGGAGACGTCGCGCAGGTTCTTCTCGCGCCGGATGTACACGCGGTCGCTGAACGGCAAGCCCGCGCGCCGGTCCACCACCGACTCGATCAGCGCGTTGAAATCCACGTCGTCGCCCCGCTCCTCGCGGAAGAAGCGGCGGATGCGGTCGGGCCGCAGGCGCGAGAATTGCCGCCGGAGCTGGCTGATCATGCCGTACTGCGCCTTGACGGTATCCTCATAGAAATGAGGCGTCACCGGCGGCATGTCCATCTCGCGCACCTTGACCCAGTTCTTGTTGTAATCGTCCAGACGGTTGTTCCACTCGTCGTAGTGAACCGTGCGGCGGACCAGTTTCTCCGCCGCCATCTCGTCCAGCGTTTTCACCACGTCGTCGAACAGCCCGCTCATTTCCTCCGCGCCGATGATCTGCCAGGGCAGGCACTCCACTTCCAGCCCGTAGGCGTCCTCGATCCGCACCAGCGCTTCGGCCAACGCCGCGCGCTCCGCGGGATGTTTTTTCGCCTCAAGCCGGTCCGTCAATTCATTGAGCAGGCACGTGGTGCCCTCGCGCGTCATGCGGACCAGTTCGAAATCCAGCGGCCCACGGTAGAACAGCCGGTCGGGCGCGCTCCGGCCCTGGCTCTGCTCCTCGCCGAGGCTTTTTTCATATTCCGTATATGCGGCGATGGCCTGCGCGAGCGCGTCCTTGACCGTGACGCCCCCCCCACGGATCAGCGCCACCGGGCCTTCCAGCGCCCGCGCAAGCCGGTCATCCGCATCATTCTTGATCCTGCCGCCGTTGAGTTGGGCGTAGGTGAACAGCTCGAACACGGAAGGGCCGCCGTTGCGCGATCCCAGCGCCAGATAGGCCTCCAGCAACTCCGCGCGGTCGCGGGCCAAGCCGGGATACTCCGCCATGGCCAAAGCGTCCACCCGCTCGTCCTCCAGGAATTCGAATATCCGCATCGGCAGCACGTGGTCGCTGAACTCCTTGAGCGCCGCCAGTTCATCAGGCGTCACCTCGAAGGTGCCGTAGCGGATATGGGAAAGCTCGTGCACCAGCGACAGCTTGTAGGCGCGGAAGTTCATCTCCTCGTCCGCGAACACCCCGATCTGGCTGGGCAGGAACACCCGCTCGCCGTCGGACAGAGTGACGAACCGCGCCAGCCCCGGCAGGTTTTTGTAGAAGATGGAGGAAGAGATCAGCCGCACCGGTCGCTCCATCAAGGCCTCCGCGTAGGAGCGCAGCACGGGATGGATCGTTTTAAGCTCCAACCCCTTGACCAGGCCGTCCACCGCAAGGCGGCTTTGCCCGGTTTGCAGGGAAAAAAACGAGCGCCCCTTGTCCTGCGTCCGCTCGCTGGCCTTGATCCCTTCGTCCACCCAGTCGCGCAGGTCGTGCATGGAAAGGCGCGAAAGGATTGTCGGCGCCGACTTGAAGTACTGCACCGCCAGATCAAGCTTCTTGTTCTTTCCCGCCGCCGCGCCGAGGGCCAGCATGGACGAGGCCTTGTGCGCCGGCTTGAGCGTGGGGCTTTTCTCGATAATGTGGATGCCAAGGCGGACGAATGGCTCCAAGTCCGCCGGCTCTATCTTCTGCGCCAATTCCGGGCCGGAGCGGTAGTACTCCTTGGCCGCCTTCCAGGAGCGCTCCGCGATTTCCTGACCCAGCCGCGCCCAGCGCTCGAACCACTCCTCGCCCAACTGCGTAAGCGTGGGCACGCTGGCCTTGAAATACTCCACGGCGGCGTCCTGGTCCATTACCCCCACCCGCGCGCCCAAATGAATCCAGCTCACCGCGAATTCCGGCGCCAGCCGCGCGAATGCCTCCAGGTTGCGTAGCGCCTCGGCCGCCACGCTCCACCGCGCCCGGCCCATGCCCGCCACGGAGAGCAGCGCCTCGCCCCGCGCGTCCGCGCCCTTGAGCGCCGCCAGCGCGGCGGGAGCTGAACGAAGCATCCAGTTGACCATCCCTTTGTCGAAGGGGGCGAACAGTTCAATGAGCTTAAGGTACGCGGCGAAACCCTCACCATGCACAAGGGGCCGGACGCCGGCCACGCCCTCATCGAAGGCGGCGCCCGCGGCGGCCTTTTCCCGCGCCTGGTTCAAAGCTTCGTCGTTCATTGCCGTGTCACATAATCGTGGAAACGATTTCCTTGAGCGTTTTGCGGATTTCCGGATCGTCCGTGATCGGGTCTATCACCGCGGCGGCGATGGCCCTGCGGGGTTCCACCCCGTGCCGGATAAGCATTCCCGCGTAAATCAACAACCGCGTGGAGGCGCCCTCGTCCAGCCCGCGGTTCTTCATGGCCCGGAACTTCTCCGCCACCCGGCGCAGATTCACCGCATGGCTCTCCTCCACCCCGCATTCGCGCGTGATGATCTCCGTTTCCAGCGCCGCGGGGGGGTAGTCGAAATCCAGGCTGATGAACCGCTGTTTGGTGCTCTGCTTCAAATCCTTGAGCACCGTCTGGTAGCCGGGATTGTAGGAGATGACCAGCGTGAAGGCGTCGGACGCCTCGATGATCTCTCCCCTTTTCTCGATGGGCAGCACCCGGCGGTCGTCGGTAAGCGGGTGGATGACCACGGTGGTGTCCTTGCGGGCCTCCACGATCTCGTCCAGGTAGCAAATGCCGCCGGCCCGCACCGCCATGGTCAGCGGACCGTCCTGCCATACCGTGGCGGAGCCGTCCAAAAGGTAGCGCCCCACCAGGTCCGACGAAGTCAGATCCTCGTGGCAGGCCACCGTCACCAGCGGAAGCCCCAGCCGCCAGGCCATGTAGGTGACAAAGCGCGTCTTGCCGCACCCCGTCGGCCCCTTGAGCATCACCGGCGCCTTGTTCTCGTGCGCGATGGTGAACAATTCAACTTCATCCGCCACCGGCAGGTAAAAAGGCTCCTGCGCGATCCGGTACTCCGCCATGCCGGTGGATACCGGCCGGTCCTTCATAATATTGGTCATGGACTTCCTCACTCCTTACCGCTCCCCGGAACTGTTCACCATGTCATCACGCCGGAAGTTATAGGCGCGGACCGCGCGTTCCACCGCGCCCTCCGCCGCCTCCCGTACACCTGCTTTTTCCACACCGAACACCACGGCGTTCACCGTCAGCCCGAATGCTTCGGCGTCCGCCCCGTCCTTGCCTTTCAGTTCAACCTCGCTGCGCGCCGATCCCACAAGGCTGCCGAACAAAAACCCCTCCCCGTAATCCAGGTGGAGCTTGAGATGCGCCAGGTCAACCGCGCCGCGCGCTTCCAGATCGCAGGCCATGTCGCGCAATATCCGCGCGGCGAAGGCGCGCAATTCCTGGGCATGCGCCGGAGCGCCGGGACGGATGAGCGCCACGCGGAACCCGTAACTGTTGATCTGGGAATGGGCCGGATGAGGCGCGATCCTGAACAAGTCTTCACCGCTCATCATACCCCCTCCCCCAGCGCCGCGGCGGCCAGTTCAGGGACGCCTTCGCCGGTTTTGGTCGCCAACATCACGATACGCGCCTTCGGATTGATTTTCAGCACGCCGGAACGCGCGTATTCAACTTTCTCCGGCGACGCCGAATCGGTTTTCGACAGCGCCACGATGTCCGCGTCCTTAAGCTGGGTGTTCACCAGCCTCTCCAGCGTCTCGTAAGTCAGGAACTTTTCCGCCCGCGTGGTGTCGAACAACACGATGGTGGGGCCGTGGTTGAGCGAGTCGAACTTGGGATCAATGGTGGCCCCGTCGCGGATGGCGGAGGGGACGGCCATGCCGGTCGGCTCGATGATGACGATGTCGGGCTTCTGGTTGCGGGCCAGGTTATTGAGCGTGGCCCGCATGTTGCCCGCCACCTGGCAGCAGATGCACCCGCCGCCGATGTCCTTGACCGTCAAGCCGTATTTCTCCATCACCTGCCCGTCCACGGGCACCTCGCCCACGTCGTTGACCAGCACCGCCACCTTGCGGCCCCGCGTGGCCAATTCCTTCACCAGGGAAAGGATCAACGTCGTTTTCCCCGATCCCAGGTATCCCGCCACCTGCACCAGTTTCATCCCGCCACCCGCGTCCGGAGTTATTCCTTAAGCGCGCCGACAAGCTCGCGCATGTTCTCGCCGGGGATCTCCGGCCAAATGTCGCAACCCGGCCACACGGCCGAGGCGCCGGGGATCATCTCCCGCGCCGCGGGGCCTATTTTCCCCGGTTTGCCCTGCATCAGAACCTTTACCGGATCGAATCCGGACAGGATAATCGCCTTGTCGCCCAGTTTCTGGCGGCTTTCCGGTACGCAGTTCTTGTGATCCACGCTCACGGCGTTGGCGCCGCACTCGTGCATGTCCTTGATGATGTAGTTGGTGTTGCCGCAGATGTGCAGGATGTTCGGACGCGGAATCGCCGCATGTATCCTTTGCAGATGCGGTTTGACCAGGCTGCGGAAGCTGTTGGGGCTCATCACGTCGGAAGTGGCGCCCATCTCGCGCACCGTAAGGTAATCCGCGCCCGCGTCGTGATACAACTTGAGCACCTTGATGATCACGTCGGAGGCCATCGTCAGCATCTCGTTGGTTTTCTCCGGCTCGATGAACGACTCCTCCAGCAACTCGTCAAGCTCCTTGAGCTGGCCCATCAGGGTGAACGGCCCCAGGATGTAGGTACCGATGGCCACCTCGTCCCCCAACTCCTTGCGAAGCAGGCGGATCGCCTCGCACACCACCGGAATGCGCCCCGCCTTCGACAGGTCGGCGGGAATCTTGATGTCGTCAATAGTCTTGACGCACTTTTCCTTGATGGTGGGATACAACAGGCTGTCAACATCATCGTAGTAGTTAACCACGCTGCCAATGGCCTCCGCCTCCACCGCCAGATCGAAGGGTACCACCGCGCACTCGAATCCAAAATCCTTGTACATGCCCGCCGCCGCCTTGGCCATCGCGGCCGGATCGCGATGCACCCGCGAAAAGACGATGCCGTATTTGTCCAGTACCGGGCGGATTACGTTGCCCATCCCGCTGAACACTGGAGGACGGTCAACCGGCTCACCGTTGAGGAATTTAACGACCCTCTCCCGCGGAGTCATTGACGTAACGCTCATAATAGATATTCCCTTTCAATTACTTGCAAAAACCGCAGATCAGGGACACCTTGCCCTTATCTATACCGTGGCGCTCTAACCGACTGTCTTCAGGTGAATGCCCCATCCCCCATGATGGAGCCGTTCACGCGCGCGGAATAATCAAACTAAAAAGTGGTGATTATCCTGCGCTGAAGGTGAGGTGGAATCATGACGAGCCTGGGAAACCACAAAAGCGACGGGTTGTCCGCGACGGCTTGTGATCATCAGATGTATCATCAGATTTTAACACCTCCGAAACAATCGTCCCATTGACCCCCGTCAATGGGATAGCCGTTAAACAGTTAACAGTTGGCTAAATAATCTAACAATTGCTAACATCTGTCAACTGATAATAACAAAATAATCGGGGAAATACCGTCCACTAGTTTGGAATTAGAATAAATTGAAGTGCCGCTTTCTAACAACTGATGACAAAGCAGGCTTCGTATTCGAATTTTCAAAGTGATCGCTTTTACCAAGCCGTTTCGACACTCTAAAAGCTAGAATGTCACCGATATGTGTTAAATAAAAATTTTTTTTGTTAAAAGGGATTTTCTGGTAGCTTCCATCGTCCGCATCACCACATTACGGTTATTTTAATGCTTCCATCGCTCAACGCCGCATGGCTTAGCTCATTGTCAGCCGCGCGCTTTCGTGTTATAGCTGACGGTATGCGAATCGGAGTGATCGCCTGCGCCATCATGCGCCGGGAGTTGACCAAGGCGCTGGAGAAGATCAGCGGCGTAAGCGAAGTGTTGTTCCTGCCGGAAGGCAAGCACGTCCGCCCGCTTGAGCTAAAGCGCGCGGTGACGGAGCAGATCGAAGCGCTCAAGGACCGCGTGGACGTGATATTCCTCGGTTACGGCCACTGTAATTCACTCAAGGGCATCGGTAATGATTTTGATATACCCATCATCCATCCGGACGCGGAGGATTGCATCGCGATACTGTTTACTCCGGAGCGCTACGCGGAGGAGATCACGCGCGAGGCGGGCACATGGTTCATGACGCCCGGCTGGGCGGAGCTTGGGCCGGGCATGATCCTCAACGAACTTGACCTGGAAAAATACGTCTCACGCGGCCATGACCCGGAAGAAATGGCGCGCGAGCTTTTTTCCAACTACACGCGCGGACTGTACATAGACACCGGCGTGGGCGATGACGATCATTTCATGGCGCGCGCCAAGGAAAGCTGCGACATGTTCGGCCTGCGGCTGGAACGGTCCGTCTCGCGCTCCACGATACTTGATGACTGCCTGACCCGGACGGTTGAAACGGCCCGCGATCTTGAATCCCGCCGCAAGTAGCGATTCACGAATCGCCCCTGCAATCGGGCAAGGCAAGCCCCGCCCCCGCCAAACGCCGCGTCTCTTCATTTCTTCGTAGGGGCAGGCCCCTGTGCCTGCCCACGAGCGGGCGGCCACGGGGGACCGCCCCTACCAGGAGGGCATGGCGCGCCCTTTCCTTTCTCCCCCTGCCCGAGGAGGTGGGAGCGCATAAAAGAACCCCCTCCCGCCGAAACGGCGTACTCCCCCTTATCAAGGGGGAGCAAACTACAAATCGCCATGCTTTTTCGTAGGGGCGGTTCGCGAACCGCCCCTACAAAACGCCGCGCAGCCACATCTTTACCCCTCTCCCCGGGGGGAGAGGGTGGCGCCCCAACGCCG
>JACQZB010000103.1 GCA_016207925.1 Nitrospinota bacterium | reverse complement strand
TGAATGGCGGCGGCTTGACCCACTCCCGGCCGGGATGGCTCCGGCGGTCAACCTTTCGCGGTTCGCGCACGACCTTCATTTTGGCCGCGGGCTGGTCGCGGGGATCGGCTCGCTGTTGGTCAACGACGCGGGCGGGGCGTTGTGTGTGGCCCTGCCTCTGACTGGTCTTCTGTTCTGGGCGCTGCCGCTTGCATGGAAACGGCGGGGCGCCACAGGCAAGACCGGCCACGCGGCGCAACGCAAAACCATGCGCTGGCTTCACCTGTCCCACGCCGTGTTCATGGGGATTCTGGCTTTGATACCCGTGACGTACCTTTCCCTCACCGGCATACTGCTGGACCACCGCGAGGAGCTTAATGACTGGATGCGCTCGATCCAGGTTCCCCGCGGCCTCTTGCCGCCCGTGTACGGCATGGGCGAATGGGAGGGGGAGATTTACAGCGCCCTGGGCTACCCCGGCGAGCCGGACAAGTTCAGCCTGGGAACGCGCAGCGGTCTGTTCACCACGGATAACGGGGGCGCCAACTGGCGCCGGGAGCCGCTGCCCGGCCCGCCCGCGTGCTTCGTCTGGTCGCTACGGCGGCTTGGCGGCGCCGCGCTGGCCGGCGGCATGGGTTGCCCCAACTACGCGCTGGAAAACGGCGCATGGCGCCCCGTGAAAGGTGTGGGCCACATGCCCAGCGACGTGGCGGCCCTGCCCGCCGGGCGCGTATGGAAAAGCCATGCGGGCTTCACCCTGGAAACTCCGGGCGGAATGAAAAAGCTGGACTGGCCCCTGCCGGCGGCGGAAGGGATGCCTCTGTTCGCCCTGGTGGACGGCCTGCACAGCGGGCTGATCTTCCACCCGCAATGGAAATGGGTGAACGACGCCGTCGCCGCGCTGGCGCTGGTGTTGACGGGCACGGGGCTTGTCCGCCTGTGGCGCAAGCGATGGTCCGTGGCGCGTGGCCTTGCCTGGCGAGAGGCGGAAGAGCCGCCCTTAACGCCGGTGGAGGCGGCCCATGGCTGACCTGAAACGGACGCTTGCGCCGGACAAGGCGGCCGGCCTTATAACGGTGCTGGCGCTGCACGGAATCATCCTGGCCGGGTTGTGGAGCTACCAGATCGCGGCCCCGAAGGAAGCGCTGACGGTGTTCGTCAACTTCATCAACCCGCCCGCGCCCGAAAAACCCGCCGCGCCGCCGCAAGCGCCCAAGCCGCGCCTCCCCTTGGAGCAAAAGGCTGAACCGCTCGCCGCGCGCGCGCCGGTTACGCTGTCGGATGAGCCGGTGACGGAGCCGCCGCCGCCGGAGCCGGTCATTGAATCCGCGCCGGAGCCGGTGGCGCCAATGGAGCCGGTGGCGCTGGCGTCCCAACTGGCCGTCGTATGCCCGGAGCGCGCGGCGCCGCGCTATCCGCTTCAGTCCCGCAGGCTCGGCCAGCAGGGCCGCGTGACGCTGCGGGTGGAGTTGGACGAAACGGGCGCGGTGGCCGCCGCCGCGGTCAGCTCCAGCAGCGGCTATCCCAAACTTGATGAAGCGGCCTTGGCCGCGGTCACGGCGTGGAAATGCGCCCCCGTCACGCGGGACGGCGCCCCGGCGCGCGCGGTCGCGCTGCAACCATTCGATTTCATTCTGGAAGGACGTTGATATGGAACAGACTTTTGGTTTTGCCCATTTTCTCTCCGGCACGGACGCGGTGGGCGGCGCCGTGCTTTTAACCTTGCTGGCGCTGTCGGTGGCCAGTTGGTACCTGATCGTCACCAAGTCCGCCGCCAACTACGCCGCGCGCAGGCGGGCCGCGGCGTTCCTGGAGAAATTCTGGGAATCCGACTCGCTGCGCGAGATGGAGACGGCGCTTAACGGCCATCGCGTGGACAACGCCTTCGCCGCGCTGGCGCGTCAGGCGCTGACCGCCGCGCGCGACGGGCGTCGCGGCGCGCATACCCTGGCCGCCGCCGGGGGGTTGGCGGAGTACGTCACGCGGACGCTACGCAACGGCATTGACCAGGAGGCCGCGCGCATCGAAAGCGGGCTTACGCTTTTGGCCTCCGCCGGATCCACCGCCCCCTATGTGGGCCTGTTCGGCACGGTGTGGGGCATCTACCACGCGCTGGCCTTCATCGGCATGAGCGGCCAGGGCACGCTGGACAAGGTGGCCGGCCCCGTGGGCGAGGCGCTGATCATGACGGCGCTGGGCCTGGCGGTGGCCATCCCCGCCTCATTGGCTTACAACACTTTCAACCGGGGCAACCGCATCTGGCTGGCGCGGCTCGACGGCTTCGCCCACGACCTGTACACGCTGGTCACCGTGGAGGCGGCGCAGGAAGAGATGGGGCGCGAGCCTTCCTTCGAACCGGCGGCGCCGCGGGAGTGGGAGTGACGCCATGGCCTCGTCAAACTTCAACACACGGCGCGGCGTCCACGGGCAGATGGCGGATATCAACGTGGTGCCGCTGGTGGACGTGATGCTGGTCCTTTTGGTCATCTTCATCATCACCACGCCGCTGTTGACCCATGCGGTGAAAATTGACCTGCCCAAGACGGCCTCCGCCCCCAACGTCACCCGGGCGGAGCGCATCGAACTGGGTCTGCGGGAGGACGGCGCCGTGTTCTGGAACGGCGAGCAGGTGGCGCTGGACACCATCGGCGCCCGGTTCGCGCAAGAGGCCGCCCGCGCGCCCCAGCCGGAGCTGCACATCCACGCGGACCGGCATACGCATTACGAGCGCGTGGCGCGCGCCATGGCGCTGGCGGCGGGGGCGGGCATCACGCGCATCGGCTTTGTCACCAACCCGGAGGAGGGATAATTGACGCGCGAGTAGTGTCTCAATTTGAAATTTGAACCGCAAGGCCCTTCGCTCCGCTCAGGGCGCCGGTAAAGGCATCTCACGCTTATTGTTGAAGTCCTGAGGCAAAGCCGAAGGACCCTGCAGCACGCTTTTCCAAAAATAATTCAAACTGACGCACTACCGACGCGCGGACGCGCTTTCCCTTCCCGGACAATTGATGTATCATGTCCACTTTTTAGACAATGGGAAACGCGATGGCATACGGGAAAAAAGAAAACGTCCTCTACGTCGGCATCCCTTCCGGGAGCCTGAACGAGCAGGTGATCCGTCTGCTGGAAAAGTCGGGCCGCCCCTTGAAGGCCGGCCGCCAGTACGAACTGACCACCCCCTACGACAAGGACGTGGTCTTCCGCGTCCTCGACCGCAAGGAGATGCCCGAAAAGGTGGCCAAGGGGATCGTGGACTGCGGCATCACCGGCAAGGACTACATCTTCGAGGCGGACATGGAGAAAAAAGTCGCCGTGGTGGGCGACTTCATCTTCTCCAAACGCACCAACAAACCCTCGCGGCTGGTGCTGGCTACCCGCCCGGAAAAGGGCATCGCCGACGCCAAGGGCTGCGCGGGCAAAACCATCGCCACCGAGTTGCCCAACCTCACCCGCCGACGGATGAAGGAGTTGTTCGGCGTCGCGGAACTTACCATCATGCGCTCCGAGGGCAAAACCGAGGCCAAGGTGCTGATGGGCGAGTGCGACGCCTTCACCGACATCACCGAAACCGGAACCACCCTCAAGGAAAACGGCAATATCATCATCGCGGAACTGTTCGAGAGCAATCCGCAGCTCATCTGCCACCCTTCCGTGCTTGACGACGCCTTCCGGCGCGAGAAGATGGAGGACATCCGCGTGGGCATCGAAAGCGTGCTGCAAGCGGAAAAAGAGCCGGTCTATATGGTGTTCATGGACGTGCCCAAGGCCATTCAGACACAGGTGGAAGCCATCATCCCCGCCGTCATCGCGCCCACGGTGATGCCGGTGGAAAAAGAGGGCTGGATCAGCCTGTCGGCGGTCATCAAGGAAAGCGAGTTGAACATCCTGGCGCCGCAACTGTTGCGGATGGGCGTGGACGGCATCGTGCCCATCCCCGCGCCCAAGATTTTCAGCCAGAAAAAGATCAAAAAGCGGGGGTAGCCATGGCAGGCAAGGAACTGGAAGAAGGCGCGGCGCTTACCGTCAATTTTGAAAAACGCGGCGGGCTGATCCCCGTGGTGGCGCAGGATGTCCGCGACGGGCGCGTGCTGATGCTGGCCTACGCCAACCGCGACGCCGTGGAGGAGACGCTCAAAAGCCGCATGGCCACCTTCTGGTCCACCAGCCGCAACGAGTTGTGGAAAAAGGGCGCGACCTCCGGCGATTTTCTTAAAATCATCGAGGTGCTGGTGGATTGCGACCAGGACGCGCTGGTCTATCGCGTGGAGCCGCAGGGCGCGGGCGCCTGCCACACCAAGGAGCCGGCCACCGGCAAGGCCCGCATGAGCTGCTTTTACCGGAAGGTCAATCTAGAAAACCGGGCGCTGGATCCGGCGTAACCATCCCCCCTGCTGTGGATTGAAGCGCCCCGGCGCAAGCCCTCCCCGTCCCCGCCTGCTATACTTATACAGATGAAGGAACGAATCTACACCGTCACCCTGGGCTGCCCCAAGAACCAGGTGGACACCGAACGCGCCTTGTGGCGCCTGCGCGCCGCGGGGGCGGAATTCACCACCGCGCCTGAGGAAGCGGACGTCCTTTTGGTCAACACCTGCGGGTTTATCACCGGCGCCAAGCAGGAGTCCATAGACGTCATCCTGGAACTGGCGGAGGTGAAGAAAAAGAACCCGCGCGCGCGCCTCGCGGTCATGGGTTGCCTGGCGGAACGCTACCGGGCGGAGTTGGCGGAGCGCATCCCGGAAATTGACGTGATCGCCGGCGTGGGGGACAAGGCCATCGCCGCCAAGCTTATCCCCGGCGCCGTGGCGCCCATGCCCGACCCGGACTATCCGGGCCGGATCATCACCACCGCGCCGCATTGGGCCTACCTTAAAATAGCCGAGGGCTGCTCCAACCAGTGTTCGTTCTGCGCCATCCCGCGCATCCGCGGCCCCTTTGCAAGCCGCCCGATGGACGAGGTGACGCGCGAGGCGCGCGCGTTGGCCCCGCGCGGTGTCAAGGAGCTTATCCTGGTGGCGCAGGATAGCGCGCTGTACGGCGCCGACCTGCATCTAAAACGCGGGCTGCCCCGTCTGCTGGAACAACTCAACGACATCGCGGGCCTCGTCTGGATCCGCGTCATGTACCTGTACCCGCCGCTGGTTGACCGCGGGTTGATCGAGCGTATGGCCACGCTGGAAAAAGTGGTTCCCTATTTCGATCTGCCCTTTCAGCACGCTTCCGGCGCGGTGCTAACGCGCATGAACCGGCCCGAAACCAACGACTACATCCGCCGCCTGATCGGGGACATCCGCGGCCGCATCCCCCACGCCGCCCTGCGCACGGCGTTCATCACCGGGTTCCCCGGGGAGACGGACAAGGACTTTAAAATCCTGCGCCGCCTTGTGGAGGAGGCGCGGTTCGACCACATGGGCGTGTTCACCTACTCGCCGGAGGAGGGCACGGCGGCGTATGATCTCGGCGGCGCCGTTTCCGCGAAAACCGCCGACAGCCGCCGTGACGAACTGATGTCCATGCAGCGCGCCATTTCGGCGGAAAAACTGGCCGGGCGGGTTGGCGAGGTTATCGAGGTCATGGCGGACGGGT
>JACQZB010000102.1 GCA_016207925.1 Nitrospinota bacterium | reverse complement strand
AAAATAATTCAAACTGACGCACTACCCGATTCACGAATCACTACCAATCCCGATCCCCCGTAAGGTATAATGACCTCCCGTATGCAAACAGGGCGCGCGACCCTTACGGGAAAACAGACTGACACTCCACGCCGCCCATCCCTTCACCACCCGCGGCGGATTATCACCCATGGCCACGCATAGACCGCTCACGCTTGTCGTAATACCCGCCCGCTACGGCTCCACGCGCCTTCACGCCAAGGCCCTGGCCCTCATCGGCGGCATACCAATGGTGGTCAGGGTCCTCCAGCAGGCGCGCCGCATGAAAACCGCCACCCGCGTCATCGTGGCCACCGACGACCAGCGCATCGCCGCCGCCGTACAGGCCGCGGGCGGCGAGGCCATGATGACCTCGCCCGATCACCCCTCCGGCACCGACCGCGTGGCCGAAGTGGCCCGCAACATCCCCTGCGATTTCGTGGTCAACGTCCAGGGCGACGAGCCGTTCATTGACCCCGCCGCCGTGGACGCCGCCGTCACCGCGCTCATCGCCGACCCCTCCTGCAACATGTCCACCATCTGCGTCGAGGCGGGCATCGAGGCCGCGCGCGACCCCGCCGTCACCAAAGTCGTGCGCGACCGCAAAGGCTACGCCCTCTACTTCTCCAAGGCCATGATCCCCCACGACCGCGACGGCGCGCCCCCCGGCGCCCGCATCGAAAAACATCTGGGCGTATATGTATTCCGCCGCGATTTTCTATTACAATACGCCGCTTGGGAACCTACGCCGCTGGAACGGCGCGAAAAGCTCGAACAGCTTCGCGCGCTGGAAAGGGGAGAGCGCATTCTGGTGGTACGTTCCGCCAGCGACTCGCTCGGCATTGACACCCAACACGACCTGGACCGCGCCAACGCCATGGCAGTAAAGGACTGACCGCGATGCCCAAGTACGTATTTGTGACCGGCGGCGTGCTTTCGTCCCTGGGCAAGGGGATCACCGCCGCCTCGCTGGGCGCCCTGCTCGAAGCGCGCGGCTTTTCGGTCACCATCATGAAGCTGGACCCGTACATCAACGTGGACCCCGGCACCATGAGCCCCTACCAGCACGGCGAGGTGTACGTCACCGACGACGGCGCGGAGACCGACCTGGACCTGGGCCACTACGAGCGCTTTGTCACCGCGCGCATGAGCAAGCTCAACAACGTCACCACCGGCTGGATCTACCACCACGTCATCACCAAGGAGCGCCGCGGCGACTACCTGGGCGCCACCGTCCAGGTCATCCCCCACATCACCGACGAGATCAAGAGCCGCTTCAACGCCGTCGGCGAAGGCTACGAGATCGTCATCTGCGAAATCGGCGGCACGGTGGGCGACATCGAATCGCTCCCCTTCCTCGAAGCCATGCGCCAGTACCGCGCCGACATCGGACGCGAAAACTGCGCCTACCTCCACGTCACCCTCGTCCCCTACATCCGCGCCGCCAAGGAGATGAAGACCAAGCCCACCCAGCACTCCGTCCGCGAACTGCTGAAAATCGGCATCCAGGCCGACGTCGTCGTCTGCCGCTCCGAGGAACCCCTCGACGAAGGGGTGAAAAAGAAAATCGCCCTGTTCACCAACGTCCCCCAGCGCAACGTCATCTCCGCCGTGGACGTCAAATCCATTTACGAAGCCCCCCTGCGCCTCCACGAGGAGGGCCTCGACGAAATTGTCATCCGCCTCCTCGGCCTGGAGATGCGCCCTACCAATCTGGCCCCCTGGCGCGCCATGGTGGAGAATATCTACCGGCCCAAACCCGTCGTCAACATCGCCGTCGCCGGCAAATACGTACAGCTCACCGAATCCTACAAAAGCCTCGCCGAGGCCATCACCCACGGCGGCATGGCCAACGGCGTGGATGTGAACATAGACTGGGTGGAGTCCGAAACCATTACCCCGGAAACCGCCGAAAAACGCCTCCGCGAGGCCCACGGCATCCTGGTCCCCGGCGGCTTTGGCGAGCGCGGCATCGAGGGCAAAATCCTGGCCGTCAAGCTCGCCCGCGAAAAACAGATACCCTTCTTCGGCATCTGCCTGGGCATGCAGGTCGCCGTCATCGAATACGCCCGCAACGTCACCGGGCTTGCCGGCGCCAACAGCACCGAGTTCGTCCCCGATTGCCCCGACCCCGTCATTGACCTGATGCCCGAACAGCGCCACCTCACCCATAAGGGCGCCACCATGCGCCTGGGCGTGTACCCCTGCCAGTTGCGCAACGGCGCCCTGGCCCAGCGCGCCTACGGCGCCACGCTGATCAACGAGCGCCACCGCCACCGCTACGAGTTCAACAACAACTACCGCATGAGGCTCGAAGAAGCCGGCATGGTCTTCTCCGGCCAGTCCCCCGACGGACGCCTCGTCGAAATCATCGAACTCGCCGGGCGCCCGTGGTTCCTGGCCGTCCAGTTCCATCCCGAATTCAAATCATCGCCGCGCGCCCCCCATCCGCTCTTCACGGATTTCATCCGCGCGGCAAAGGAGAACAGCCTGCTGATATGAAAGGAGACCTTTGCATCACCAGGCCCCCGGCGCGCGAAAAAAGAGGGACGGGCAAAAATCTTCCCCACTCCCTGGAGGGAGAGGGCAGGGTGAGGGTGGACGAACTTGTGCTGGTATTCCCCTTCACCGGCGCTTCGCGCCACCTCTTCCCCTAAGCAGGGGTGAAGAATAGCAATGTGCGGTTCATTCAAGGGTTAAGCAAAGGTCTCAAATGAAAGTAGCGCTCAACTTCGGCGACGTCGTCTTCGACAACCAGGCCCCCTTCGTCTTCATCGGCGGCCCCTGCGTCATCGAATCGCAGGAACACGCCCTCTTCATGGCCGACCGCATCCGCCGCGTCTTCCGAAGTGCGCCAGAAAGCCGGCGTCCCCGTCACCGCCGACGTCCACAGCCCCCAGGAAGCCGAAATGTCCGGCGCCGTGCTGGACATCGTGCAGATACCCGCCTTCCTCTGCCGCCAGACCGACCTGCTGATCGCCGCCGCCGACACCGGCAAGGCCGTCAACGTCAAAAAAGGCCAGTTCATGGCCCCGTGGGATATGGTCAATGTGATCGAGAAGATCATCTCGCGCGGCAACCACCGCGTCCTGCTTACCGAGCGGGGGGCTTCCTTCGGCTATAACCACCTGATCGTGGATATGGCCTCCATCTGCGAAATGGCCAAAACCGGCCAGCCCGTCGTCTTCGACGCCGGCCATTCCACCCAGCGGCCGGGCGGCTTGGGCCACGCTAGCGGAGGAGACCAGGACCTTATACCTTCGCTTGCCCGCGCCGCCGTCGCCGTGGGTGTGTCCGCCGTCTTTCTCGAAGTCCACGACAACCCCGCCGCCGCGCCCTGTGACGGGCCGAACATGTGGCCGCTGGATCGCCTCGAGGACCTGCTCCGGACGCTGCGCCGCATTGACGAAGTCGTCAAGGGCCGCTGACCGGCCAAATGTTGGTGATGTTCAGCCCCGTGGAGTCAATAGAGGTCAAATCCACCGACGTGTTCAGGTTGATCCGGTCGTTGGCGGTCGCCTGCATACCCACGTGGATGACCACCTGGCTGGTCGCCGCCACGGAGGCGTCGAGGGAGCCGTCAATGAGCTTCTGGCCGTTGAACTCCGTCACCGCGCTGATGCGGTCAATTTCACTCCGCAACGCCGAAAATTCGCGGTTGATCGTCGCGCGCTCCACCGAACCCACGGTGCCCGTGGCCGCCTGGGCGGCCAGCTCGCGCATACGGATAAGGATGGAGGCGGTTTCCGAAAGCGCCCCTTCCGCCGTGTTAATCATGCTGATACCGTCGTTGGCGTTGCGCAACGCCTGGTTCAGCGACCGCACGTCGGCGCGCAACGACTCGGAAATCGCCAAGCCGGCGGCGTCGTCCGCTCCGCGGTTCACCCGCAGACCGGAGGAAAGCTTCTCCAGGGAGCTTCCCAGGTTCACGCTGTTGTTGTTCAAGTGGCGCTGGGCCGTGAGCGAATAGATGTTGTGATAAACTCGTAATGCCATGACCAGTCTCCTCCGTGATGCGTGTTACGCGTCCTTGCCTGATGCCAGGGTTCCTTCCCAGCGCTTCGCAGGCATCGTTAAAACCTCTCTCCCAGGTTTTTCCGTTTCCGGCGGCCTTCTGTTGCCATATTCCGCCTAATCAACGTTTCGGAAGGACTGTGGACTTCTTGAGCCACAACCGGAAAATATTTCCTCCCACACCCGCTCAAGGCCTCCCCATGCCCCGCCGATACCAGAGATGGATAATTGCGCCCTCTTTATCTTTCTGCTTTCCCCTCGCCGTAGGGGCAGGCCCCTGTGCCTGCCCTCCTACGGGCGGCCACGGGGGGCCGCCCCTACACCCAATGCGCCGCGCCGCTACAAAACACCGCTGATAAAAATCCCCCTCTCCCTGGAGAGAGAGGGCAGGGTGAGGGTGGACGAACCTGTTTTTCATGCCCCCCTCACCGGCGCTAAAGCGCCCCCTCTCCCCCCGGGGAGAGGCAAAGAATTCCGCTGTCCGGGGTGTTCACACCCCGGACTCCCCCAAGGCGCGCCGCTCATCACGGTCAACCGGCCCAATCCGCGGCGAAGGACACGTTGGCGCCCGTCGCCCGCAGCAGCCGCGCGC
>JACQZB010000129.1 GCA_016207925.1 Nitrospinota bacterium | reverse complement strand
GTCACCATCTCCGTTCCGGTAAGTATGGCCGGGGCCACTTCCTAGATGCCAGTGTCGCGGCCAAGGCTGATCGAGGCTGGTGGGCGGAGAGGGGATCGAACCCACGGCATCCAGCTTGTAAGGCTGGCGCTCTCCCATCTGAGCTATCCGCCCGTCACGTCATGATACCATGCGCGCGCTGTTATCTTGACGCGCTTCCTGATACCTTGGTACGCACGTAGTCCATCGCGCCAAGGGGTAGCCGCATGAGCCAGGAAGGTGATCCGGGATTGAGCGTGGAAATAGTCTCGCTTGCCCGTATCGCCGAGGATCGCATTCCGCCGGGATACCGGGGCGGGTTCGCCTATACCATCAGGATCAACAATTTCAGCGGACGCGCCGTCACGCTTACCTCCCGCAAATGGATGATCCGGCAGTCCGATGGCTCGCTGGAAACCGTCGAGGGCGACGGCGTGGTGGGGGAGCAGCCGTTAATCCCCAACGGCGGACAGCATATCTATACCAGCTATTGCCTGCTGCTGGGGAACGGCGGCTCGATGTGGGGATACTACTTTGGCTATTACGAAAACGGACAACCAGCCCTGTGGCGTATCCCCAAATTCGAGATGACGTTAAATCCGTAAAGCCCGCGCCGATCGTTTTCCGTTGTCAGCGGACGTTTGATTTGGCCGGAAGGCGGGACAAGTCGGTACTTGATGGGGCATAAAGAGACACAATAATAACAACCATATATCCCCAATACTTAAAGCATAGTTAAAGTATCCCAGTCATTTGATTTGGCCGCTCGCGCGTGAAAATTTCAAAACGTTGAAAGTCCATTTCATCAATTACTTATACACGATTCAGGAGGCAAATAGACATATGACCACTCAAGCGTTATTCAAATATTAAAACTAATTTGGTAACCACCAAACAATCAAGCAAATATAAAACATCGCAAAATCATCGCATCCTGTGGAAAACCCCTTCGCCACATCCCTATCTTCCCCGTCCGCGCCGCGATTTCCGCCAGCGTGTATTTATCGTTCGTCGCGTCCGATTCCGGCGCGAACCGCCCGGCATACACCCGCGCCCACCCCGCCCGCGCCAGCTCGTAGTTGAGCGACTTCCCGCCCGGCAGGATCACGAACGCCAGCAGGCGCCCGTAATGATCCCGCCCGCGCTCGCGCAGCCGCACCGCCTTGCCATCCAAAAGCCCCTTGGCGAACGCTCGCGCTTCCTTACCGAAATCGTGGCGCATCTCCGGCGCGTCTATGCCGTACAGCCGCACGGTTTCCTCGCGCCCAGCGCAGTCCACCTTGATCGTGTCCCCGTCGAACACCCGTTTGACCGCGCACGGCTCCCCCGCCCACGCCCCCAAGGGGAACAGGATCAATGCCGCCGCCACAACCATAATTCGCATAACGGAATTATACCACCATTTTAGGCCCGATCAAGCCGCCCCGCTTTACAACGCCGCCCCGGCGGCGTATTCTATATATGGTACGCGTGACACGGTGAATCTCCCGGCCGTAGCCAGGCCGCAAGGCCCGCGCGCATTGTGGGGGACAGGGGAGTCCCCACCGCGTACCGCTTTTTATTGCCATGCCCCCTTGACCACCTTTCCTCTCCGCACCAGCGCGGCCACGTCGTCCCGGTTCGTCCTGCGAAACGAGGTGGTGAAAAGACCCAAGCCCGTCCGCGTCGCCTTCACCGCCGCCCAATACAACGCTCCGGCGTCCCTGACGATGACCA
The DNA here is from genome assembly GCA_016207925.1 of Nitrospinota bacterium. Lineage (GTDB taxonomy): Bacteria > Nitrospinota_A > UBA7883 > UBA7883 > UBA7883 > JACQZB01. The sequence goes on along the minus strand of JACQZB010000129.1, from coordinate 1,307 downwards.
CGGTGTTGTCCCCGTCCTGCACGAACAGCGCGTCGCGCGTGGGGAGCGACGGCAGCCGCCGGTAATCGTCGAGGCCAATATCCCCGTGGTTCTCGCGGTTTTTCTCCATTGACTCCTGGCTGAACACCGCCACCCGCCGCCGCGCCCCGATAGCGTCCGCCACATCATCCGGCAGGCGCATCACCGGCATCGGCCCGCGCGGCTTTTCCACCCACCGCGCGAAGGCGCCCGACAGCGCGAACGACGCCAGCGCCGCCTGCGCCAAGTCGGCGGGCGCGCCCTCCAGCTTCTCCGCGAAAAGCTCGAACGGCGCCGCCGCGCTCCGCCCCGGATGATAGCCCCAGCCGGGGTCAATCCCCTTGGGCACGTCCACCACCTCGCCGGTGCGCGGATTCGTCCACTCGCGCGCCTCCTCCGGCGGAGCCTGGCGCGTGACCTTCTCCCCCATCGCCGCCGCCATCGCCTCGTTAACCGGGATCACCGAGCAGCGGCAGTTCCACCCGTTCGGCGGGTAATGCGTCTTCCACCACGGATGATCCACGGGCAAAACCGTACCGTCCCACGCCCGGTGCTCCGCCCGCGTCCGCCCGTCGTTGATCGCGTCGTACATCAGCAACGGCAGCGTCTTCTTGTTGCGCTCGATCCGCTCCCACTGGCCCGCCGCATGGGCCGTCCGCAGGTTCGTCCGGAAGATCGTCTCCAGCCGCCGCGCGCTCCCAAGCTGAACCGTCCGCGCCTCCCCCGTCACCGGGTCCAGCATCTCCTGCCGGCCCCACCATCCCCGCGCCTGGAGATGCGGCGCCAGTTCCCGCTTGAACTCCTCCACCGTGCCCCCGCGCGCGATGGCCTCGTCCAGCGCGGCCCGCACGTCGCCGAGCAGTTCCACGTCCATCATCTTGGCCACGGTGAACGCCCGGTCGTGCGCCTCGTGCAGCATCTCCCGCCAGTCAAACGTGGGCTGGTACCCCTTGGCGCGGAAGAACGCCAGCGCCGAGTCCGCCTCTGCCCTGATCCGGCTGGGGCACGCGAACGCGTGGAGTTACCCGTGGGGGCTGTTTCTGGACACGGCGGAGGCAGAGGCTAGAACTTCGGCCAAAGGAGAAGCGTGATGAACACCAAGGGGATGATAAAAATCATCGCCCACATCAGGATGAGCGGGATCCACAGCGCCAGCCACCATGCCGCGCCGTGCGGCGGCTGGAACAACGCCAGCAAGACGCCCCCCGCCGCCGCCCACACCAGGAGGGAGTAAAAGATGCAGTCCAGCGGCGACCGGCGCGTCATGATTCTCATAAGCGAATTATACG
>JACQZB010000106.1 GCA_016207925.1 Nitrospinota bacterium | reverse complement strand
GCAGATGGCAAGCGCCGGGAAGACCACAAGGCCGGCGCCCGCCTCGCGCGCCAGCGCCAGGTAGCGGATGATCAACTCCGCGTTGTCCATAAGCGCGCCCACCACCGGGTTGATCTGGGCCAGGGCCACCCGCGCGGCGCCGTTCATGTCCCCTCCCGTTTGCCGGCGGCCTTTTCAGGATAGGGGATCAGTGTCAGGTCCACCCCTTGCCATTCCCTGATGGTGGCGTAAAAGGAGCCGAGAATGACCCGCGACTTCATCCGCACCGGTATCAGGCGCCCATCGTCGGAAAGCCAGATGGTCATCGTGCCCCGGCGGCGGAATATGCCTTCCGTTTTCAACCTCGGCTCCACCACGATGGTGTCCACCATCCCCTGGGGCAGGTTGAGCCGCTCTTTGCGCGCCACCAGCACCTCCAGGGTGTAGCGCGTGCGATCCTCAAAAATGGGGATGGTCAGCGTCCGGCCCACCTGCATCTGGCCGCGCAGGGTCCGTAGCCGGTACAGCGCGGAGAAGCTGTCCTGGCTGCCCCGGTCAATGGCGAAGGATTCGGGCGGGTCGTTGTCCACGCGATAGGAGGCGGTGGCGTTTTCCTGGTCGAATTCAATGACCTTTTTCTTGCGGTAGGTGTTTTCCTCGATGCTGATTTCCACCCGGCGGCTGGCCAACAGGCCGGTGTCGAAAAACGAAAAGGTATGGTCCTCGACCCGGTACAGGTCGCGCACCCAGCCGGTGGAGCGCCCCACGATATGCAGGGTGTACACCGGCCGGCCCGCCCGCTCCTCGCGGGATACCACTTCAAGCAGACCTTCGCCGCCGATAATGCCCATCCAGGACACGTCGTAGGCGATGCGCTCGCCGGGTTCAAAGGGGAGCGGTTCGGCGTGGGCGAACAGCGGCGAAAGCGATAACGCGGCGGCCAGCAGGGCGCGCGCGGCGGCGCGCCGGGGTTTATACCGCCAGCCCGGCCCGGTCAGTTGACCCGCGCCCGGTTTTCGCAGGGTTTGTTGTTGGTGGCGTGGACGATCTTCCACAGGTCGAACTTCATCAGTTGCCAGGCGCGGTACTCGTCCAGGTTGGTGGCGTGGACGAACTCCTCGAAACTCAAATCCATGCGCCAGCCGATTTTGCGGAACACGGGGTCGAAAAAGTTTTCCACCTTCGCCAGCCACGGTTTGGAGGAAACGAAATGGTTGACGAACACCAGCGTGCCGCCCGGCTTGGTGACGCGGCGCATCTCCTCCACCAGCCGGGCCGGTTCGGGCACCACGCTGACGATGTGGGTGGCCACCACGATGTCGAAGCTGTTGTCGGGGAAGCGCAGGTTCAAAGCGTCCATTTCCGCCAGCGTGATATGGTCAAGCCCCAGTTTTTTCACTTTGCGCCGGGCTTGGCGCAACATGCTGGCCGACAGGTCAATGCCCGTCACCTTGCAATAATGGGGATACAGGGGCAGCGTCAGACCCGTGCCCACGCCCACATCCAGCACGCGGTCGCCCGGGCGGAACCGCAGTTCCTTTATGGCCGCTTTCTGGCGCGGGTGGAAGAAGACCTTGAAGATGGCGTCATAGACGTTGGAATAGGCATGATAGATTTTTTTGATGTTTTCCGTTTCCATACCGTATTCCTTTACTTCCTACGGGCGGGTATTGCCCTTGCCGTCCGCCGGTTGGTTAAGACCCTTAAGCTTTTCCCAAGTAACCGATGGCAGCTTGAACAGCCGTTCAAAAAATCCCACGATGGTCACCGCGATGCTCTCCAGCGGCGTGGCCTCCACCTTCGGGTTGTCCAGCGGGCCATCCACCGTGTAGTAGCTGGTGATCATGCTCCCGCGTTCGTCCGTCAGCACATCGCCCACCAGCGGAATGGAGCTTATCACGCGATCAACGGCGATGAAAGGCATTACCCCGACTTTCATGTTGACCTGGTTACGGGCGATGTCGTAATCGCCCACCGCCCCCAGACGCATTGATTCGGACTCGATAAGCAGATCGTTGGTGCGCGCCACCCCCGAAGCTAGTTGAAACGACCCCGAAAGACCATCGAACGGCATACCTTCCACCGCCAGATCGGGAAGCCTAAGTTTAAAATACTGTGACAGGTTGAGTAAAGAGAAAATCTTGGATAAGAGATTGAATCTGCGGATTACACCCGGCCCCGCCACCACGTCGAACCGGCCGTCCAGCGTTTTTTTGATCTGCCGCCATTTCGCGCCGTGCCCCGCCACCTCGCCGCGCAGGTTCAGCCGGCCGGCGGCGATGGCTTCGTACTGGGCGGATTCGGTGAGGTAGGCGGCCATATCCAGGTCGCGGATGTCCACGGTGGATTCGAACTCCATGGCGGCGTTGACCGCCGTGAGCGCCGCTTTCCAGTCCCACACCCCGCCATGGGCGGAGAACACAAAGGGGTCAATCTCGAAACGGCCGTTCTGGTAGCGTATGACCGTATCCAGATCAGAATAGGTAAGCGGGCCGATGGTCCCCGCCCCGGACGCGATGCGTATGGTCCATTGACCCTCGAAAGGATTGGGCGTTTCCGCTCCCGGCGGCGGAGCGGACTCCTTGGGGGCGGGGGGCGCGGGGGCCTCTTCGGGCGTTCCGAAAAGGTCGTACAGGTTCAGCCGGGTGGCGCGCGCGTCGAGGGTGAAGACGTTGGTGTCGCCAAGCGCCACGGAGCCTTCCATGGTGAACACGCCGTCGCCGAACACCCCTTGGCCGCCGCGCAGGAAAATCTTGCTCCCGCTGAACTCGAACCGCCCATCGGCGCCGCGGAAAGGCGACTCGAAAATGGGGAGCTTGAACGTGGCTCCGCGGACGGCCACTTCCCCGTCGAGCAGCAGGTTTTTCTCCCCCGCCGGGCGGCGCAGGGAAATGGCGCCCGCCAACGAACCGGCGCTGGCGGCGTCGTCGAGGAACACCGTGAACCGGTCGAGGTCGTCGAAGCGGGCCTCCGCCGAACTGATAGTCAGGTCAATATCCTCGCCGCGCAGGAATTTGCCCACGTGGCCGGTCATCTCCAGCCGGGAGGATCCCACGTCCACCAGCAGGCGGCGAATGACCACCTTCTCTTGCCCCTGCACGGCGCCGTCGAAGGTGTACACGTTGGCCAGGCCGGGGCGTTTGTCAATCAGGTCGCCGAAACGGAAACCCGCGTCCGTCAGGTCGAGCCGGTTGGCGATGGTGAAGTTGGCGAAGTAGCCCGTCAATTTCGTGTCGAGCCGCGCCATGCCGCGCCGCTGGTAAATGGGGCCAAGGTTGATGTAGCGGATGCTGTCCAGGCCGGCCAGATCCACCCGCGCCGACAACGCAAGGTCGAACCTGGGTTCGGGCAGGAACACGTCGCGCACCGCGCCGGAGAAAGCGAAGAAGGAATCGCCCGCGCGCCAGGTGAGCGAGCGGATCGTCATGTCGCGCAGGTTCATTTCGATGGATCCGTTGATGTCGCGGACCGGCAGGCCGAACTCCTCGCTGCGCGCTCCCGCGTCCTTGACCTCCATCTGGCCGGTGGCGGTGAAGGTTTCCTGCAGCCGGCCGGTGTCGCCGGCCACGGCCACGTCCAGCGTCAGCGACCCCGCGGTTTCGTCCACCCGGTCAAAATGGGAGCGCAACTGCGGGTTGGTAATCCGCCGGGCGATGCTCTGGCGCGCCTGTTCTATGTCGAGGTCGGCGATAATGTGGACATCGAACACCGGCCAGCCGGCAAGCCGGTCCACCCAGCCGGTGATGTCCGTAAGCCGCAGGCGGCCCCCCTCGAGGCGTACCGCGCCCCCCACGTCCTCGAAGGCGTGGGGCAGCGATTCGAACTCCAGCGTCACCCCATTGACCGCAAGCCCGCCTGAGGCGGCCCGGTATGCGGCCTCGTCGTCCAGGTGGCGCAGCATCTCCAGGTCGCCGGTGAAGGAAAGGCCCTCCAGCCGCACGCTGCCCTCCCGGATGTTGTCCGAGACGAAGGCGGACTGCGGGGCGGTGAGCGCGACGCCGGGGATGAACTGGCGCAGTGCCGCCACGGTCATATCGTTTGAGCTTACGCTTACGGTGAAACGTGGATTGGGGGTGTTCATCGCGTCCACCGACCCCGTGACATGGGCGGCAAGCCCGCCCACGGCGACATCGGCGCGCCGCAACGCTATATGCGAAAGGTTTCCTTCCACGTCGTGCGCGATGGTCACATCCTCCGGGCGCAGCCCCTCGCTGAACGCCTGCCGGTAGGCGATGTCCAGCGACGCCACGCGCAACGTCCCGCGCGAGCGGTAGCGCCCGGACGTGTCGGCGCGGACGGCGGCGTCCAGGCTCACCGCGCCCTCAAGCCGCTGCATCGGAAGCAACGGGTCAAGGTAGGGCCACACCGGCCCGGCGCGCAGCGAATCGAGCTTGACGGAGCCTTCAAACCTGATCTCCGGCTCCCCTTCCACTTCTTCCGTCCCCACGGCGCCGCGGATTTCAAACGTGCCGGCCGCTTCGCCGTTCGCGGAGAGCCGGGCGGAACAGGTTAGCTCCCTGCGCCCGCCGGGCAGGGGGGCGGCCACGCTGAACCCGAAGTCCGAAAGGGTAAGCGACACGGCTGGCGCGCTGATCATGTTGTCGGTCCACCGCAGCTCGCCGCCGCTGATGGAGATGACGTCGAACAGCCGCAACAGGCGCCGCGCGGGCGCCCGCAGTTCCAGGTTCGCCGCGGTCATGGAAGTTTCCAGCGCGGGGATATTGAACGTGCCGTCACGGCGGCGCAGCAGCCTTCCTTCGGGCCGGTTGACAGCCAGGCTCGAAAGGCTCGCCGCGTCCCCGGCCTGCCACAGGACAAGTTCGGCGGAGATGCCGCGGATGGAGAGGGCCGGTTTTTCGCGGTCGTCAAGGATCACCAGATCGTCCACGCGGACAACCAGCGCGCCGTCCCGGATGTCCGCCGTCACCGCCCCCGACGTCACCTTGGCGCCCAGCGCCTGCGACAAGGCGTGTTCGAACAGCGCCCGGTGGGCCTGGGGATCAAGCAGATCCGGGAGCCGGGAGACCGCGGCGAGTCCCGCGGCGAACAGGAGTAGGAGTATGACCGCGACCCAGAGGCGGCATCGCAGGCAAAAGAACCGGCGGGGAGGAGATGGGTCCGCGGGTTGGTTTTCAGCCGGGGCGGCGGCGCTCATGCCATTGTCTCCACATGCCACGCCGCGCGCCGCGTCCGGGGCGGAAGCGCGCTCCCGCCGGCCAGGGCGGAGTTAGAAGCGTTCGGTGAGGCGGGCGGCCTTGCCTTTAAGATCGCGCAGGTAGTACAGCTTCGCGCGGCGAACTTTGCCGGAGCGGACCACCTCGACCTTCTCCACGCGGGGGGAGTGGATGGGGAAGATGCGCTCCACACCCACGCCGCCGGAAATCTTGCGCACGGTGAAGGTCTCGCGCACACCGCTGTTCTTGCGGGCGATCACCACGCCCTCGACGACCTGGATGCGCTCCTTCTCGCCCTCCACCACGCGCACGCTCACCTTTACGGTGTCGCCCACGCGGAAAGCGGGCACGTCTTTTTTCAAATACTGCTGTTCGACAAATTCAACCGGATTCATGATCCTCGCTCTTTGCTCCACGCGATCCTAATAGCCTGTCCAGAATCACCGCCGCGGCGCACCGCACCGGCAGATGGTTAAAACCGGGCGCGCCCTCAATAGGCTCCAGCGCGATGCCGGCCCGCTCCATTACGGAATCCGCCAGCCCATGCGCCGTGCCGAACAGCAACGCCACGCGATCCCATTCGTTCATCACCGCGCGCGCGCTGGTGACGGCCACCGCAACCCTGCGCGCGTCAAGCCGTAAATTATCCAGCATAGTGTCAATGCTGTCAACCACTTTCAATATCCCCAGCGCTTCGGCCCGGCTGGGGTTGTAGTCCGCGCCGAAACCCTGCGTCCAATGGCGCGCCACGCGTTCCGCCAGGCGCGCCTGCGCGGGCAGTGGCGTGATGATGTACAGGCTTCCCACGCCGTAGGTCCGGCATACCCGCGCCAGGTCGTGGATGTCCAGCGTGGTCACCGAACTGGTGACGGTTTCCCCCGCCTTGTTAAGCACGGGATAATGAACCAGCCCCACGGCCAGGCGCGCGCCCAGCCCGGTCATGGTTCCTCCCCGCGGATGATTTTTTCGGCCATGAGCCGCTCCGCATCGGTCAGCCCGGCGCGCGAGATCAGGTCTGGCCGGCGGCGCGCGGTGCGGATGATAGCCTGGGCGCGGCGCCAGTCCTCGATTTTCGCGTGGTCGCCGGAGAGCAAGATGTCCGGCACGCGCAGGCCCTTAAATTCGGCGGGGCGGGTGTAGTGCGGATACTCCAATAACCCGGTGGAATGGGATTCGTCGTCGGCTGATTCCGGTGTCCCCAACACGCCGGGGACAAGGCGGGTGAGCGCGTCCACCACCACCATGGCCGGCAGTTCGCCGCCGGTGAGCACATAGTCGCCGATGGAGATTTCCAGATCGCAATAATGCGCCCGAACCCGCTCGTCCACCCCTTCGTAGCGCCCGCACACAAGAATAAGGCCCGGATTCGCGGCCAGCGCGCGCGCCATGGTCTGGTTGAAAGGCGTCCCCTGCGGGGTGAGCAGGGCCACGGGGGCGCCGGGATTCTTTTCACGCAGCGCTTCGACCGCGCGCGCCAGCGGCTCCACCTTCATCACCATCCCCGGCCCGCCTCCGTAAGGGTAGTCGTCGGTGATGTGATGGCGGTCCTCGGTCCAGTCCCGCAGGTTGTGGGTGTGTATGGCGACGGCGCCGGAGTCCACCGCGCGGCGGATGATGGAGGCCGCAAACGGGCTTTCGAACATTTCCGGGAAAATGGAGATGATGTCGAATCGCATTGTTTACTCCTCTTCCATCGCCGGGGGGCGCATGACAATAATTCCGCGCTCCATATCCACGCTCACCAACGTTCCGGGTGAGCAGGGGATCAGCGTTTCGCCACCGTTGGGGGCGCGGATTTCCCAGACGTCGCGCCCCCCGGCGGGGATGACCGCGGCCAGCACGCCCAGCGGCGCGCCGCCCGGATCGGTGACCGGCAGCCCGATAATCTCCTCCGTATAGTACCTGCCCGGCGGCAAGGCGGGCATCAGCTCACGCGGGGCGGCCACCGAGCAGTTGGTGATTTCGCGCACGGTTTCCGGCGCGTCGTAGCCTTCGAATTTGGCGATGTCGCGTCCGGGGCCGGGCCGCAGCGACTGGAACACAAGCTCCCGGCGGAAGGGCGGAGTGATACGGGTGAGGATAAGGCGCGCGCCCACCAGCCGTTCGATCACGTCCGTATCGAAGAACGCGTCGAGCTTTATCTCTCCGCGCGTGCCGTGCGGGCGGCCCAGCTTGCCGACGGCGATAGCGGCGCGCCGCGCCCCGCCGGAGCCTTGGGGCGACATGGCGGCGCCGTCAGTCGAGGATTTCGAGCACCGCGCGCTTGCGGTCCTTGGTGGCGGCGGCGGACAGGATCATGCGGATGGCGCCCGCCGTGCGGCCGCGCCGGCCGATGACCTTGCCCAGATCGTCCGGCCCCACGCGAAGCTCCAGCGTGGTCACCTTGTCGCCCGCCATTTCCTCGATGCTCACCAGGTCGGGCTGGTCCACCAGTTCGCCGACCATGTGCGACAGCAGGTTCTTCATGGAATGCCTCCGTGGGGGTTAGCGCAGGGCCACGCCCTGTTTCTTGAGCAGTATCTTCACGGTGTCCGATACCTGCGCGCCCACGCCCAGCCAGTGGCCGATCCGTTCGCGGTCCAGCTTTACCTGGCTCTCCGCGACGGAATGGGGGTTGTAAGTACCCAGGGTTTCCAGATTTTTGCCGTCGCGGCTGCGGCGCTTGTCCGCGGCGACGATGCGGTAATGGGGCTTGCCCTTGGCGCCCACCCGTTTAAGTCTTAATACAACCGGCACAGCTTCCTCCAATAAATGATCGTGGTGTTTAGTGACCCAGCCCCAGGCCCGCCAGCGGGTTCTGTCCGCGGGCGCCTTTAGCCAGTTTACCGAAATTCTTCATCATTTTGCGGGTTTTCTGGAAATTCTTGAGCATCCGGTTGACCTCGACAACGTCCATGCCCGACCCGCGGGCGATGCGCCGCTTGCGCGAGGTGTTGATGATGCCCGGCTGCGCGCGCTCCTTGAGCGTCATGGAACTGATGATCGCCTCCACGCGCGTCAGCTCATCCGGGTCCAGATCGGCGCTTTTAAGCTGCGCCCCCAGCCCCGGAATCATTTTCATGAGTTGGTCCAGCGGCCCCATGCTTTTAATCATCCGCAGTTGTTCAAGGAAATCGCCCAGGTTAAAGTCGGCGTTGAGCATCTTCACGGCCTGGGCCTGGGCCTGCTTCTGGTCTATGTTCTCCTGCGCCTTTTCCACCAGCGTCAGCACGTCGCCCATGCCCAGGATGCGGCCCGCCACCCGCTGGGGATGGAACGGCTCTATCTGGTCAATCTTTTCGCCCACGCCCACGAACTTCACCGGCGCGCCGGTGATCTTCTTGATGGAAAGGGCCGCGCCGCCGCGCGTGTCGCCGTCGAGCTTGGTCAGCACCACGCCGGTCATGCCCACCTGATCCTGGAACGCCTTGGCGGTGGTGACGGCGTCCTGGCCGGTCATGGAGTCGGCCACGAACAAAATCTCATCGGGATTCAGCGCATCGCGCATCGCGCGAAGCTCGGCCATCATCTCGCCGTCAATATGCAGCCGGCCGGCGGTGTCCACCAGCAGGGTATTCGCGCCCGCGGCGGAGAGCGCGTCGAGCGCCTTTTTGGCGATGTCCACCGGGTCCATGCCGGCGTGGGTGTCCATCACCGGGACATCCGCCTGGCCGCCGAGGGTTTTAAGCTGGGCGATGGCGGCGGGGCGGTACACGTCCGCGCTGACCAGCAGCGGGCGGCGCCCCTGCTTTTGCAGCAGGCGCGCCAGCTTAACGGTGGTGGTGGTTTTGCCGGAGCCTTGCAGGCCGGTCATCAGGATCACCGTGGGGCCGCGTTCGGCGAGCGCAAGCTTGGCCGTGTCGCCGCCGAGGATATCCACCATTTTGTCGTGGACGATTTTTATCATCTGCTGGCCGGGATGGACACCGGCGATGGTGGCGGCGCCCAGGGCCTGTTCCTTGGCCTCGGCGATAAAGTCCTTGACCACGGCCACGTTGACGTCGGCTTCCAGCAGCGCCAAGCGCGCCTCGCGCAACGCCTCGGCGACGTTGTCCTCGGAGAGCTTGTGCAAGCCCTGCATCCGGCGGACGACGCCCTGGAACCGGTCCGATAATCCTTCAAACATGGCTATCTGTTTCTAAACCCGTGAAATAGCGAATTGGGAAGTATAACAGGGGAGGAGGGGGATTATCAAGATGAGCGCGATAATGGTAGTGCGTCAGTTTGAATTATTTTTGGAAAAGCGTGCGGCAAGGTCCTTCGGCTTTGCCTCAGGACTTCAATAAAAAGCGTGAGATGCCTTTACCGGCGCCCTGAGCGGAGCGAAGGGCCTTGCGGTTCAAATTTCAAATTGAGACACTACTGCGATAATTGGAGGAGCGCCCGGTCACTTCGGCGCGATGGCGTTTTCGTCCCGCAGCTTGTGGATGATGTCCTCGATGCCTTCCATGTCCAGGTAACCCACGGCCTCGTCATTGACGGTAATCACCGGCGCCAGCGAGCAGGCGCCGATACAGGCCACGCGCTCCATGGTGAACAGCTTGTCGCGGGTGGTCTGGCCGTGGTTGACATCCAGAAGCTCGGCGGTTTTTTCCACCAGTTTGGCGGAGCCTTTGACGTGGCAGGCGGTGCCGCAGCAGATTTTCATCATGTACTTGCCGCGGGGGGTCATGCGGAACTGGGCGTAGAAGGAGGCCACGCCCACCAGATGCGCCAGCGGCATCCGCAGAGTGTGGCTGATCATCTCCAGCGCCGCGCGGGGCAGGTAGCCGTAATGGGTCTGCACCTTTTGCAGGATGGGGATGACGGCGCCGCGCGCGTCCTGATACTTGTCCAGCACTTCGCGGACGTAGGCGATGTCAACTTCGCCATCAACGGCGGCGGCCATGTTCGTCATCGTATAACCCCCTTCGCGCGGCTATCCGTGGCGCGCCGCCGGGGTATGCCCGGCGGCGTTCGCCCGGACCGATATTATCCCAGGAACGGGTTCGCGTACAACAGCAGCAGCACCACCACGAGGGTGTAGATCACCAGCGACTCGATCAGCGCCAGGCCGATGAGCATGTTGGTGAAGATGCGGCCGTAAAAGCCGGGGTTGCGCGCCATGGCGTTCACCGCGCCGGACACCGCGGCGCCCATGCCGATGCCGCCGCCGCCCGCCGCCAGACCCAGGCCCACCACGCAGCCCAGGGCGATGTAGCTGTAAAAGCCGGCATAGCGCTCCTCGCCGCCCGCCGCCGCGCCCTCGGCGAAGGCCATCGGGGCGATCACCATGACCGCCAAGAACACCAGCAGGAACGCGCCCTTACCCTGTAATTTCACTGTCAGTCTCCTTAAATAACCGTTTGATGAAGCGGCCAAACGCCGCCGGTCAATGCGCCTCTTCCAGCGCGCCGGCCAGATAGACCAGCGACAGCAGGATGAACACCAGCGTCTGCAGCACGCTGGTGAAAACCGCGAACGCGATCATGGGCATGGGCAGTACCACCGGAATCAAGAAGCCCAGCACCAGGATCACCAGATCCTCCCCTTTGATGTTGCCGAACAGCCGCACCGAAAGGGTCAGCGGGCGCGCCAAGTGGCTGATGATCTCGATAGGGAGCATCAGCGGCATCATCCACCACACCGGCCCCAGGAAATGCTTGATGTAATGCGCTCCGTGGCGCGACACGCCCACCGACTGGTAGATCAAAAACACTGTCAGCCCCATGGCCGCGTTGGTGTTGATATTGGCCGTGGGGGACACGCAACCGGGCAGCAGCCCAATGAGGTTGGAGGTGAGGATGAAAAACGCCAAGGCGCCGATGAGCGGAAAGAACCTGCGCCCGTCCTTGCCCAGGAGTGAGTCCACGAACTGCGCCAACTCCCCGATGATCATCTCCAGCACGTTCTGGGCGCCGGAGGGGATCAACGAAAAGCCGCCGCGTAGCGCCAGCGCCAAGACCACGAACCCGATCATGATGACCCAGGTGTAGGTGACGTGCGGGTAGTGCTTAAGATGCTCCAGAGCCGGAATGAGGGGGGTAAGAAAGTCAATGTAGTTGATAGGCTCTTTCATATCCGCGTTTCCATTTCCAGCGCCGCGCCGCGCGCGCTTCCGGAGAACAACAGCCACAGGGCCACGGCGGCGAAGGTGAGCGAAAGCCCCAGCAGAAGCGCCGGGATGTGGATCCAGCCGGCCTTGAGGCAGGCGATCAGCGCCGCCGCCATAAGCCCCAACCTGGCATAAAACGAAACCGTCACCGCGGCGCCCGCCGCCACGGGATTGATATCCGGGGAGGCCACCCGCGCCAGAAGCCGGTCGAGCGCGGCCAGATTGCCCAGCGCGAACGCGCCGCCAAGGGCCACCGAGAAAACCACGTTGAACCCGCCCCACGCGGCGGCGCCAAGGATGGCGGCCGCGTATGCGGCCAGCGCGATCCGCTTGATGCCCGCGGCGGCGTTCATTTCGCCCGAGTGAACCATCGTCGTCATGTCGTTTAACCGTCGTCGCGGATGGCAAGCCGGTACACGTTCAGGAACCCCGCCGCCACGCCGAAGATGATGAACAGCAGCATAAGCCACGGCGCCGTCCCCAGCCAGCGGTCCAGCGCCAGCCCGATTCCGAACCCGATGAGCAAGGAGATGACCACTTGCAGGCCAGCCGTGGTGAGCAGATACACCTGCTTCCAGGCCCTGAAGCGGTCCTTGTCATCGCCGCCGGATGTCATGGGCGGTCACCAACGCGCCGTATCACCGGGCGCGGCCTATAAGCTTATCTAAAAAGCTCAATATTAAAGCGCAAATGCTAACAAGCGCCCACGGGGGTGTCAAGGGCTTTTAGCTGGGCCGCGCGGACGGTCACGCCTCGCGTTCTATGACGAAATCCGCCAAGGCGCGCAGCGCCTCGCGCGGGGCGGACGGCTCGAACACATCCAGCGCGGCCTTGGCCTCGGCCACGAATTTTTGGGCCATGGCGCGGGTGGCTTCCAGCGCGCCGCGCCGGTTGATCACCTCCAGCGCCTCGGCCAGCGCCACGCGCTCCGTGCCCTGCGCGAAGGCGTGTTCGATCACGGCGCGATCCGCGGTGTCCGCCTGGCGCAGGGCCAGGATCACCGGCAGGGTCACTTTGCCTTCCGCCAGGTCGGCCCCCAGAGGTTTGCCCCAGCCCGCGTCCTTGGCGCTGTAGTCCAAAAGATCGTCCATGAGCTGGAAGGCGAAGCCTATTTTCGCGCCGAATTCGCCCAGGGCCGCCTCGCGCTCCGCCGTGGCGCCGCCGAGCCGGGCGCCGATGCGGCAACAGGCGGCGATCAGCGCCGCGGTTTTGCGGTAGATGGTGTCCAGGTAGCGCTCTTCGGTGGTGGCAAGGTCCCAGGTGCTCCCCAACTGCAACAACTCGCCTTCGGCCAGCGTGCGGGTGACCTCGGAGACGAGACGGACCACGCCGATGTCCGCCGCGCGGCTCATGATGGTGAACGCCTGCGCGAACAGGAAATCGCCGGTAAGCACGGAGGCCTGGTTGCCGTACTTTATGTTGGCGGACACGGAGCCGCGCCGCAGGTTGGACGAGTCCACCACGTCGTCGTGCAGCAACGTGGCGGCGTGGATGAACTCCACCACCACGGAAAGGTCAATATGCGCCTCGCCCCGGTAGCCGCACAAATGGGAGGATACGATTACCAGCAGCGGGCGCAGCCGTTTGCCGCCCCCGCCGATAAGATGCCCGCTGATCAGCGGAACGTAGGCCACATCGGACTGGTAGTAGCCGCGCAGGGCCTCCTCTGTTTTATCCAGATCGCTTTTGTACGGGGCCAGCGCGGCCTTGACCGCGTCCCTGGCGGACAGGCGCGCGGGCGCGCGCGGCTTCTTGTGCCCGGTGAGACTCATGGTTTCCCGTGTGATAGTATCGGTGATGTGACCCGTTTGCGATACCAAGTATAAATGCCTGTTCCGCCGTTTGACAAGGATAGTTCCCCCAAGGGCGGCATCGCCCTGTCGCCGGGCGACCCGGCGGGCATCGGTCCGGAGGTGATCGTCAAGGCCGCCGCGGCGCTGCCCGCCGCGCTGCGCCGCCGCCTCTCCGTGTATGGCGACGCGCGGCATTTCACCGCGCTCGCGCGGCGGTGGGCGCCGGAGTTGGCCGTGGGCGCGGGCGGATTGCGCGTGATCAATGTCCTCGATTTTGGGATGAAGCGCGGCGAGTACGGCCAGGTCAACCGCCGTTGCGGCGCCATCGCCATGCGCTGCCTGGATGCCGCCATGGACGCGGTGACGGCGGGCCGCCACGCGGCGCTGGTCACCGCGCCCATCTGCAAGGAGTCGGTCAATCTGGCCGGATGGAAAATTCCGGGCCATACCGAATACCTGGCCGCGCGCGCGGGCGGGATACCCGTGGCCATGATGCTGGCGTCGGAAAAACTAAAAGTCGTGGTGGCCACCACGCATATCGCGCTGCGCGACGTCCCACGGGCGCTTGATGCGCGGAAGTTGACGGCTCTCATACTGCTGGTTCACCGCTCCGTGACCGCCTTTGGCATGAAGTCGCCCCGCATCGCGGTTTGCGGGCTTAATCCGCACGCTTCCGACGGAGGACTGTTCGGGGACGAGGAGCGGCGGATTATCGCGCCGGCCATCGCGGCGGCGCGGAGACGAGGGGTTATCGTCAGCGGCCCGCATCCGGCGGACACCATGTTCACCGCATCGGCGCGCGCGAAGTACGATGTGGCGTTGGCGATGTATCACGATCAGGGGCTGATCCCGGTCAAGGCGCTGTCGTTCGGCGAGACGGTGAACGTCACGCTGGGCCTGCCGTACCTTCGCGTTTCCGTGGATCATGGCACGGCGTTCGACATCGCGGGCAAAGGGATCGCGGACGCGCGGCCCATGATCCACGCCGTCAAAACCGCCGCGCGGATGCTGGCGGGCCGCTGGTGAACCGGCGCGGCGCGGTCAAACGCAAAAAGCTGGGGCAGCATTTCCTGGCCGACGCGCGCGTGGTGGAACGCATTGTCACCGCCGCGAGGGTGGGCGAGGGGGACCGCGTACTTGAAATCGGACCCGGCGAGGGGTTTATGACCCGCCGCCTGCTGGAGGCCGGCGCGTTGGTGTATGCCATCGAATTGGACCAGCGCCTGGCCGCGGCGCTGTCGCCATTGGCGGAGCGAAGCGGCGGACGGCTTACCGTGGAACGCGCCAACGCGCTGTACTTCGACGAGTCAAAACCCGGCGCGCCGTACCATATCGTCAGCAACCTGCCGTACTCCGTGGCCACGGCGCTGATCACGCGCTTTGTGGCGCTGCATGGCCGCGTGGCGTCCATGACGGTGATGATCCAGGAGGAAGTGGCCCGGCGCGTCACGGCGGCGCCGGGCGATTCCAATTATGGTTCGTTGAGCGTGTTCGTGACGTACCACGCGGATGTCGAGTATTTGTTCACCGTGCCGCCGGAGGCGTTCCGTCCGCCGCCCAAGGTGGATAGCGCCGTGATCAGGCTGATCCCCCGCGCCGCGCGGGTGGAAGTGGATGACGAGGCGGAGTTTTTCCGCTTCGTGGCCAAAGCGTTTTCCAGCCGCCGCAAGACACTGCGGAACAACGTGGCGAAATTGTGTCCGTCGCGCGAGGATTTTGAGTCCGCGCGCGAGGCGGCGGGGATACCCGCCGAGGCGCGGGCGCAGGAAATCAGCCTGGCGCAGTTCGCCGCGCTGTACGCGCGCCGTGGGTAGGGGCGGTTCCCGAACCGTCCGAGGCTTAATGCTTTCCCCGCCACCGTACCGCGAAGAGTCATGTAAAGTGTAGCTTGACACATTACAAAAGCGGCGCCATGATACTTTATGCGTATACACAACGTGGTTCATCGCGGGCTTCGGCGTTTCATCGAGCGTGACGACCCTTCCGGCTGCCGGTGGTTTACATGGAGAAAATCCGCAACATCATTACCTATTTGCAGGACATGGACGATATTGGCGAGTTGGCATTCCCGCCCAAATGGGCTTGTCACCAGCTTGGCGGGAACCGGAAAGGGGCATGGAGTTTGGCGGTGAGCAGGAATTGGAGAATCACGTTCGAGCTTGGCGGCGATGGTAAAACGATCCTGAATCTTGATTGCGAGGACTATCATTGAGAGGAGCATGGATATGATCCGCATGGCTCGTCCGGCGCATCCGGGCCGGTTTATCAAGTCCGAGGTGTTGGAGCCTCTGGGGTTGTCCGTTACCGGAGCCGCGGGAGTTCTGGGCGTATCGCGCCCCGCGCTGTCCGCGTTTCTCAACGCGCGGGCGCGCCTCTCCTCCGATATGGCGCTTCGCGTGGAGAAAGCGTTTGGAATCCGGATGGATACCTTGATGAGGATGCAGAACTCCCATGACATCGCGGAGGCGCGCCGGAGGGAAAATACAGTAAAAGGGGTTCGCCGGTATCCAGGGGCAGCCGCGCGAAAATGAAATCGCGGAGAAGACCGCAACGGTCGCGGCTACGGCCTTGTGTCTTCTTCCAACTGGCGGGCGAAGATGGCGAACGCCTCGTCGTCCCACAGGCAGAAGGTCACCTGGGTGAGCGAACGGGGCTCGCCGGGATTAAAGTGGTCAAGGACGGCGGTGAACATGTCGTTGGCGCAGCGCTCCAGCGGGAAGCCGAAAATGCCGGTGGAAATCGCCGGGAAGGCGATGGTGGCAAGGTTCAACTCCTCGGCTCGTTTTAAGGCCTCGCGGGTGGCGGCGCGCAGTTTTTCATCCTCCTCGCCTTCGCCCATGCGCGGGCCGACGGCGTGGATCACATAGCGCGCCGTAAGCTTGCCCGCGGTGGTCCACTTGGCGCCGCCCACCGGGCAGCCGCCGAGCTTGCTCATCTCCTCCTGGATGGACGGCCCGCCACGGGCGGCGATGGCGCCGGAGACGCCCGCGCCCAGGATCAAGCTGGTGTTGGAAGGGTTGACGATGGCGTCGGTGTCCATTACCGTGATGTCGCCTTTGACAAGGCGAATAGGCCCTCTGATGACCGGTTCCGTCATGCAAACCACCCCTGCCCACTGTTACGGCGGAATTCGCGGCCCTTATTCTAGAATTTCAGGCCGGACTTGGAAAGCGAAAAGGGGATATGGCGGCAGCCGTGGGTTTCCACGGCCCGGATGACGGCGGCGTGGCGTTCCGGTTCCGCCAGCAAAAAGAAGCAGCCGCCCCCGCCCGCGCCGCAGATGCGCGCCGCCTTGGCGCCCGCCCGCCGTCCGGAGGCGATGGCGCGGTCAATGACCGGGGTGGATATGGCGGGGAACAGTGTCCGGCGCGCTTTCCATTCTTCGTTGACGGCGAGGTCGAACGCGGCCATGTTGTTCACGCGCAGGGCCTGGGCCGCCTCGCGCGCGATGGAAGCGATGTTCCCAAACCGGCGGGTGATACGCCGGTCTTTTTCGATCAGGCGGCGGAACATCTCCCAGTTGTTGATCCCCGACGAGCGCGACGCGCCGGAGTAGAACAACACCACCCGCCTCGCCAGCGCCTCGCCCCGGATGGATTCCGGTTTCATGCCGCCCGCGGGGAAATGGAAGGCGTGGACGCCGCCATATACCGCCGCGCCGTAGTCCTGCAAGCCGGTGGGGATGCCCAGATGCGCCGCCTCGTGGTCACGCACGATTTCGATCAACTCACGCGGGGCCATCCGTACGCCCGTGGCGCGGGCCAATGCCCCGCATACCGCAACCGCCAGCGCGCTGGATCCCGCCAACCCAGCCCCCGCGGGCGCCTCGGAGCGGGTGACCACCTCCACGCCGCCTTCCGGCGCAAAGTGCTGGACCAGCCGCGTGATCAACCCCAGCCGGTGACCGTGTCCCAGCGCGCGTGGCGAGGAATAGCGCGCTTCCATCGCCTGATCCACCGACCGGACTGCGATGGCGCCGCCGCGCAGGGGCGTAACGGCGGCATGGGCGCGGACGCTAATCGCCATGTTGAGGGTCAACGCGCCCTCCACCATCAGGTTGAGCGGCCATATATCCAGCGTGCCACCGGCCAGGTCCACGCGGGTAGGCGCGCTGGCGCGCGCGGGGCGGGCGGTCAGGGCGCCTCCTTGCGCTTCGCGCGCATCATCCGGCCTACCGTTTCCACCGGCAGGTGGCGCGTTTCGCCTGATTTTAGGTCCATAAGCTTCAACGGGCCGATGGAGACCCTTTTGAGCTTGACCACCGGATGCCCCAGCGGTTCGAGCATACGGCGGATATGCCGGTTTTTCCCCGCGGTCAACGTGATTTCCAGCCAGGCGTTGGTTTTCGTGGTCTCCAAAACGCGGGCCGACTCCGCCTTGAGCGTTTCTTTTTCCACCGTGACGCCGGAGATGATTTTCTGCAGCGTGGCCGCGGCGGGTTTGTTGCGAACCTTGACGTGATACACCCGTTCGACGCCGCCTTGGGGCGATAGCAGGAATTGCGCGAACGCGCCGTCGTTGGTAAGGATCAACAACCCTTCCGATTGCAGATCCAGCCGCCCCACGGGGAACACATGACGGTAACGGTTGGGCAACAGGTCCATAACCGTTTTACGCCCCTCTTCGTCGGCGCGGGTGGTGACCACGCCGCGCGGCTTGTTCATCAGCAGGTACACGCGCTCCTGGATGACCTGCAGCGGCTTGCCGTTGACGGTGATTTTGTCATGCAGGGGATCGGCGGTGGCGCCCTTGGCGGCCAGGGTGCGTCCGTTGACCTTGACCCGGCCCTCGGCGATGGCGCGCTCGGCGGCGCGCAGCGACATAAGGCCGGCGCGGGCGATGATCTTGTGCAGCCGCTCTCCGGCCGGGCGGCCGCCCGCCGCGGGGTCAGCCGCGGGCGGGGTCTTCTTCTTCCTCAAGGGGTTTTTCGTCCCCGGCGCCCTCGCCGAAATCTTCCTCTCCGGCGTATTCATCTTCATTGAAAGGCTCCCCTTCGCCGGAATCCTCCTCGCCTTCGGGCGATTCCTCCACGAAATCCAGCAGCGCCTGGCGTTCGGCCAATTCGCCTTCGCCTCCGGCGAAATCCTCCAGCGTGGGCAGGTCGGCAAGCCGCGCCAGCCCGAAGAACTCCAGGAACCGCCGCGTGGTGCCGTACATCATCGGCTTGCCGGGCGCCTTGCGCCGTCCCATGGTTTTCACCAGTGTCTTGTCAATCAGCCCGCGCAGTACGCCGCCGGAGTCCACCCCGCGGATTTCGTCAATCTCCGCGCGGGTAATCGGCTGGCGGTAGGCGATGATCGCGAGGACCTCCAGCGAGGCGCGGGCCAGCTTCTTGCCCCGGTCGAACTTGAAGAACCGGGTGATCCAGCCGGCGTAGGCGGGGTTGGTCTGCAGCCGCCAGCCTTCGGCCACCTCCGCCACGCTAAAGGCGCGCGATTCGTAGCCGGCGCGCACTTCTTCGAGCGCGGCGCGCACTTCCTCTTCCGGCGCGTCGTCCGCGAACAACTGGAGCATCCGCTCCAGCGGCACGGGCGCGTCGGCCACCAGCAGGATGGTTTCGATGACCGCCTTAATCTCGCTTCGCTCCATTACTCGCTATCTTCCGGTTCGTGGTGGTTGTCCCCGGACGGCTCCCCGTCCGGCTCATCGCCCGCCGAAGGCTCTTCCTCCGGCGCGCGCATAATGATGATCTGCCCCCCCGCGCGCGCCTGGTGGACCTTCACCAGCCGCAGGCGGATGACTTCCAGAAGCGCCAGGAAGGTGGCCACCACCTCCATGCGCGTGCGGCCCGTTTCGAACAGCGCGTCGAAGGTCAGGTGATCCACCCCTTCCAGCCGCGACATGATCTCGTTGATCTTGTCGGTGACGGAAATCTCTTCCAGGGTGATGGCGATCTTACGCGGGCCGCCGTAGCCCTCCAGCACCTTGCGGAAGGACTTCAACAGCTCGAACACGCTGACTTCCAGCAGCAGGTCGCCCTCGGCGGGCGCCTCCGCCGACGGGGGGCGGGTGAACACGCGCGACTGCGCCATCTCCCGGTCGCGCAGGGCCAGCGCGGCTTCCTTGTACTTTTTGTACTCGATGAGCTTGGCGATAAGCTCTTCGCGCGGGTCCTCGCCTTCTTCGCCGCCCTCTTCATCCTCGCGCTCGTGCTTGGGCAACAGCATCCGGGACTTGAGGTAGGTCAGCGTGGAGGCCATCACCAGGTATTCCCCCGCCACCTCCAGGTTGAATGTCTGCATCAGGTTGAGGTAGTCCAGGTACTGTTCGGTGATCGTCGCGATGGGGATGTCATAGATGCCATGGAGCGCGGGATGATGGCGACGCTTACACGTTTGTTCCCCCTGTGGGCCGCGCTGGCCGCGCTGGCGGCGTGGCTTGGTCCCGCGCCGTTGGCGGCGGGCGGGCCGCTGATCGCTCCGTTGCTGGGCGTGGTGATGTTCGCCACGGGGGCCACGCTGACCCCGGCGGATTTCGCGCGCGCGGCCAAGGCGCCGCGGGACGTGGCGGCGGGTGTGGGGATGCAATACCTGCTGATGCCGCTGTTCTCGTGGATGGCGGCCCGCGCGCTGGGGCTGCCGCCGGAGCTGGCGGCGGGGTTGATCGTGGTGGGCTGCTGCCCCGGCGGCGTGGCCTCCAACGTGATCTGCTACCTGGCGCGCGGTGACGTGGCGCTTTCCGTAACCCTTACGTTTATCGCCACGGCGCTGGCGGTGGTCATGACCCCGGCGCTCACTTGGCTGTACGTTGGCGCCGCCGTGGACATCCCCGTGGGCGCGATGATGGGGAGCGTGGCGAAGATCGTGGTCATACCCGTCGCCTTGGGCGTAACCGTCAACACCCTGTGGGGCGGCGCGATGGACCGGGTCAAACCCGCGTTGCCGCTGGTGTCCATGGCCGCCATTGTGGTAATCATCGGCATCGTGGTGGGGTTGAACCACGGTTCGCTGGGCGGCGCGGCGCCACAGGCGGCGGCGGGCGTGATTATGACCAACGTCTTCGGGCTGGCGGGCGGCTATGCGCTCACCCGCGCACTGGGGTTCAACCGCGTCATCGCCCGCACCGTGTCCATAGAGGTGGGGATGCAGAACAGCGGGCTGGGCGTGGCGCTGGCGATCCAGTATTTTGGCCCGGCGGCGGCGCTGCCCGGGGCCTTGTACAGCGTGTGGCACAATGTTTCCGGATCGCTGCTGGCCGGGTGGCTGGCGGGCAGGCCGGTGGAAGGGGATTAGCGGTAAAGGCACGGCGATGACTGAACGGCGCTACTGGTTGACGCTGATCTCCCGCGCGGGGTGGGCGCGGTTCATGGCCGGTGGCGCCCGCGCGCTGGCCTATTCGAAACGCCGCTGGCGCGAGACGCAAAAAATCGCCCCCGGCGACCGGCTGCTGATCTACCACAAGGACGAGTCCGGATTCGTGGCCGTGGCCGAGGCGTCCGGCGCGCCATACCTGGACGATACCCCCATCGTGCCCGATGAATTTTTGCCGGGCCGCGTTCCGGTGATACTGATCGCCGCGCTGGATGCGGACCGGACCATCAACGCCGTGACGCTCAAGGACCGGCTAAGTATTTTCAACGATCCCGATCCCAACGCCTGGACGGATTGGTTCCGCAACTCGCCGCTGGAATGGAGCGCGTACGACGGAGCGGTGGTGACGCGCGCGGTCATGGAGGCGGCGCGGGGCGGAGCGGAGGACCTTAAAACTTACGCCTCGCCGCTTGGGGACGTAACGGCGCCGCTCGGTGACGTGGAACCTTCCGTGGCGATGATCGAGATAGCCGGGCTTTTGGCCACGCTGGGCGCGCGCGCGGGATACGAGGTGTGGCTCGCTCCGCCATTTCGAGGAAGAGCCGCGGGCGGCGGCTTGATGTCCACCCTGCCGGAGACGCTGGACGGGGCGGCGCGCGCCACGCTGGAACTGTCGCATGTGGCGTGGTTCGGGGGTCACGCCGCGCGCGCCGTGTTTGAACTGGAGCACACACCGGCGCTGGCGGAGGCGTTGCTGCGGCTCGCGGATGTGGCGGCGCTGATACCCGGAACGCGCGGTTCGGTGTTGCTGGCGGCGCCGGAGGCGCTACGGCGCGGCGCGGTGGAGCAGGCCAACCGGCCAGCGTTCGCCGCCTTGATCGCCGCGGCGCGGTTTGTCTCGTTCGAAGCGATACGTGAATCCGCGGACGCGGCGGCGCTTTTGGAGCGGGCGATACCGATGCGCTGG
>JACQZB010000105.1 GCA_016207925.1 Nitrospinota bacterium | reverse complement strand
TCCAGGGAGAGGGTAGTATCGCGCGGCGGCGCATGACAATCCGCCGCGTCCACGCCTTCCCCTCCCCCCGGGGGGTAGCCGCAGGCCGGGTGATTAGCAGGGCATTGAAAAACTCCGCATGCAGTCATTGCGAGGAGCGAAGCGACGAAGCAATCCCAAATTAATCAACGGCGAAATTTTTTGGCGTGAAATCCGTGGTTAGGCGACCACGGGGAAGCAAGAATTCTTTCGGTATAGGGGCAGGCTATGCGCCTTGCAAGTAATGACAACCCGCGAATATCATAACCAGGAAAAATAAACTGATAGGGAGCGTATTCTGGTACTGGAACCGTCGTTGTAGGGGCATGGCGGGCCGCGCCCTCTTCTGCCGGACCGGGAACCGCCTCCCCTCTATCCCGCCCGCGCATGGTATAATTGTTCTCACGCAGGCAGGGAGATTGTTTACCGTGGAAATCGCGCCTCGAATCACCGTGGATGAGAAAGTCCGTTTTGGCAAACCCGTCATCAAGGGCACACGGGTTCCCGTTGACCTTATCCTTGGCAAACTCGCCGGGGGCATGACCTACGAGGAAGTAATGTCCGAATATGACATTGCCAAGGCGGACATTCTGGCGGCCCTACGCTACGCCGCCCAGCAGATGGCCGGAGAGGAAGTCAAGGCCGTCGGTTAAGAATGCTTAAAATCGTGCTTGATGAGGATATGCCCCGCTCAACGGTTGGGTTGTTAAGGAATAAGGGCCATCGAACCACCGCCCCTGCAAACGCCTTGGGCGACCCACCGGGCCGCCCCCGCCAAACGCCGTGTAAAAAAACAACGCCGGGGCGTGAGCGCCCCGGCGTGTAATATGGCGCGTCCCTAAAACCGCTTATCCCTTGGCGCGGGCGGACTTGATGGTGTCGAACACGGTAAGCGCCTGCGCCACCATGGCGCCCGCGTCGCCCAGATTCGAGGGGAGCAGGATGGTGTTGTTGGTCTTCGCCAGCGCGCGGAACGCCTCCACGTACTGCTCGGCGATCCGCAGCGCCACCGCGTCGCGTCCGCCGGACTTTTCGATGGCGGCGGCGACCTTTTCGATGCCTTGCGCCGTGGCGCTGGCCACTTGCAGGATGGCCTCCGCCTCGCCCTTGGCGCGGTTGACCTGATCGAGTAGCGCTCCTTCCGACTTGAGCACGATCTCCTGTTTCTGGCCCTCGGCGGTGTTGATCTGCGCCTGGCGCTTGCCTTCGGAGTCCAGAATCTCGGCCCGCTTGCGGCGCTCGGCGGCGACTTGCAGTTCCATGGCCTGCAACACGTTGTGGGGCGGGGTGATGTCCTTTATTTCGTACCGCAGGCACTGGATGCCCCAGATGTTCGACGCCTGGTTGATGGAGCTGACGATGTTGGCGTTGAGGCTGTCGCGCTCCTCGAAGGTTTTGTCGAGCATGATCTTGCCGATCTCGGAGCGCATGGTGGTCTGGGCCAGTTGCGTGATGGCGTAGCGCGGATCGGTGACGCCGTAGGAAGCCTGCTTGGGGTCAATGATCTTGACGTACAGGATGCCGTCTATGGCCAGGGTCACGTTGTCGCGGGTGATGGCCGACTGCTGGGGCACGTCTATGGCCGTCTCCTTGAAGGAGTGTTTGTAGGCGACGCGGTCAATGTAGGGGATGATGAGGTTCAGGCCGGCGTCCAGGGTGCCGTAGTAGCGGCCCAGGCGCTCGATGATCCACGCCTCCTGCTGCGGGACGATTTTCACGCCTTTCCATACGGTGACCACGACCACGAAGGCGGCGACGAGGATCAATATTTCCATGTGACATCTCCCGGATTAGTTGACGAAGTCCACTTCCACCACGCCGGCGTTGACGGCGGTGATTATCATTTCAGCGCCCGGCTCCGCGCGGGGCGTGGGGGCGTTTTCCGAAAGGCGCGCGGTGAGCGTGCTGCCCGACCATAGCACTTGCCCCGCCGCGCCCTTGGCAAGCCGTTCCGGGCCAACGGTGACGCGGCGGCCCACCATGTCGTTGTATCCGGCGCCGGGGGTCTGCCGCAGGCGCATAAGCGGTTTCCACAGCAACGCCGCCCATACGGAGGTGAAAATAAAAAAGAGGGCGAATTGCAGGTACACCGACAGACCGGGCGCGATGAGCAGCGCCACGCCGGTGAGAACCGCGCCCAGTCCGGCGAACAGAAGCCCGATGCCGGGTATCGCCAGCGCCTCCAAGCCTATCAGCGCGCCTCCGGCCAGCATCCATACCGCCGCGATTGACAATGCCATGCTCCACCCCTGTCAAGGTCACGCACTACTTTCTCAATCCGCGAGGGAAAAAGCAAGCGGGCGCGTTGTGGAATTATGGGCCGCGGCGCGGGTTTTTCGCGTCCTTGCAAGTTCCCGCCGAGGGACAGCCGGGGCACGAGTCGCCGCCATGGGTGAAATGACGGAACAGGTACCACACGGCGCCGCCAAGGATCGCGGCCATAAGCGCGAAGTCAAACCAGCCCATGTCAGCCTCCATATCCCAGCAGCGTCCCGCCCTGATAGACGGCGAACGCCACCAGCCACGCCAAGGTCAATTCGTACCCGGCGGCCACTGCGAACCATTTAAAGGAGCCGAATTCGCTCTTGAACGCCGCCGCCGTCACCAGGCAGGGCATATAGATAAGCACGAAGGCCATGAACGCCAGCGCGGAGAGCGGCGTGAACCCCGCGCGGATCAGCGGTTTCAGCCCTTCCATCCCCTCCTCTTCCTGGGCGCTGATGGCCGCCACGCCGAACGTGGAGAATACGTTGTCGGCGGCGTCCCGGGCCGCCGCGGCGAATGATACGCCGATTTGCTTGATGTCCCCGGCGAAATCCGGCGGTCCCGCGGGCTTCGCGGCGCCTTCGCCGGAAAGCGCGTAAATTTCGCCCAAGGTTCCCACAATCACCTCCTTGGCGATGAGACCGGTGATCAACGCGGAACCGGCCTCCCACGAGCCAAACCCCAAGGGCGCCGTGACCGGCGCGATGAACTGCCCCGCGCGGCCCAGGTAGGACTCTTTCACGCTGCCCACTCCCCATGGCAGGTTGAGCAGGAACCACACCACGATGGAGGCCGCGAAAATCACCGTGCCCGCCTTGACCACGAAATGCTTCACCTTCTCCCAGGTGTGGATTGTCAGGTTCCGCAACGTGGGCAGGCGGTACGGGGGCAGTTCCATGATGAATAGGGGTTGCTCCCCGCGAAACAGCGTATTCTTGAGCAAAGCGCCCATGACCACGGCGAGCAAAATGCCCAGAAGGTAGATGAAC
Organism: Nitrospinota bacterium; assembly: GCA_016207925.1. Taxonomy (GTDB): domain Bacteria; phylum Nitrospinota_A; class UBA7883; order UBA7883; family UBA7883; genus JACQZB01. The sequence continues at coordinate 7,815 of JACQZB010000105.1, read as the reverse complement.
CACAGCACCGTGCCCGCGCTTTCCTGGAAAAACACGCCGATAAACAGCACATACACCGGCAAGCGGGCCGAGCAGGACATCAAGGGGGTTAAAAGCGCCGTGAGAACGCGGTCCCGCGTATTCTCCAGCGTCCGGGTGGCGTAAATGGCCGGCACGTTGCAGCCGAATCCGATGAGCATGGGGATGAACGATTTGCCGTGCAGGCCCATGGAGTGCATGGCGCGGTCCATGACAAACGCCGCGCGGGCCATGTAGCCGCTCCCCTCCAGCAGCGTGATGAAGAACATCATAGCCGCGATCACCGGGACAAACACCAGCACGAACCCCACCCCACCGATAACCCCGTCGGCCATCAGCGACACCAGCCAGTCCGGCGCGCCCGCGGCGCCCATCCCCCACTGCGTCCAGCGCGTCAGCGGCCCGGCGGCCACTTGGTCAATCCAGTCAATAAAGGGGGCGGAGACATCGAAGGTCAGCTTGAACATCAGCCACATGGCGGCGAAAAAAATGGGGATGCCCAGCGCGCGGCTTAACACGATGTTGTCTATGCGCTGGGTCAACTCCATCCGGCTGACCGCGGGGCGCGCCAAAGCCTCGCGGACCAGCCCCGCCGACAGGGCGTACCGCGCGTCGGCCATCAACGACGCCAGATCGCCCTGATGCGCCGACATCAGGTGCGAGAGCGCGTCGCGCAAGGGCGGCTCATCGCCGGTAATCCGGGTTTCCGCCATTACCAGCCCGTCGCCTTCCAGTATTTTCAACGCCAGCCAGCGGAGGGGATAACGCTCCGCCAATTCAGGACGGGCGACGGCGATAAACTGTTCTATGCGCGCGGCGGCGGATTCGATGTCGGCGCCGTAGAACTGCGGATGAGGCGCGCGCCGCTCCGGGCGCGCCGCTTCCTCCATGACGGCTTCCATCAGCGCGTCCATCCCCTCGCCGCGGGTGGACACGGTGGGGACGACCCGCGCCCCCAACGCGCGCTCCACCACGGCGAGGTTGAAGGTGAAGCCCTTGGCGCGCGCTTCGTCGTACATATTGAGCGCGACGACGACCGGGACGCCCAACTCCAGCAGTTGAAACGTAAAATACAGGTTGCGCTCCAGGTTCGTGGCGTCCACCACGTTGATCACCACGTCAGGACGCTGGCGCGCCAGAAAATCGCGCGCGATCAGTTCCTCCTGCGACAGTCACGCCGGGCCAGTTGCCCACCATAAGGCGTGATCCGGCGATGGCGTTGATGAGCGGGGATTGGCCGGAATTGGGGTTGCCCGCCACCGCCACCGTCAGGGCGGCGCGGGCCGGGGCCGCGGCGAGGCTCATGAGCGAAGGCGCTCCACCGCGATATGCTCGGCTTCGCTTTTGCGCAGGGAAAGGCAATAGTTTTTAACCGTGATCTTCATCGGATCGCCCAGCGGCGCCACGCGCTCCACCAGCGCCGTCTCGCCGGTGATGACGCCCATGTCCATCAACCGGCGCCGCAACGTCCCGCGCGCGGTTATTTTGGTGACTTTTCCCCGTTCTCCCGGCAGGAGATTGGCCAACGTCGTCCCCATACTTCCATTTCCTCTTTACAACCCCCCCGGACCGCCGCTTCCCCCGTTCCCCTCGCGGCCCGGCTTTATTGATAATGACTATCATTATTATGATACAGGCAAAGCCGCCCGCAGGCAAGTTATTTTTATGCGATTATTTACCGCTTGGCGGCAACGGCAATAGCGGGATGGCGTCAGAGCGGCTTAGCTGACGCGGACATGACCAGATATTGCTTCGTGGTTTAGGCGCAACCTAGCAAAACGGGCGCAACGGCGCTTTCCGTTACCAGGTTTGGCTGTACCCCCCAGTTTATTTCGTCGGAGGTAAGCGGGATAAAAACCATAAAGCCCAAATCGCCATCAAGATGGCATGAATACCCTACCACCCCGGCGCCAAACCCAAAAAGGCGCATATCATAAGAGAAAATAAGTGAGCGAACATCAGGAGAGATAGATACCGCCGGCATGTCTGGGAGTGGTCCAGACGGTTGCCAATAGTTGAAAACCGTGATGTTATTGGGATCAATGTCCGCCGCCCCCGTAATGATCGCGGATAATTCCTGCTGCGCCTTGGCGTCGAAGGCCCGCGCGCGGTAGTGCCCGTATTGCGGCAATCCTATGACCGCCAAAATACCGATGACGGATATGACTATCAGGAGTTCAACCAGAGTAAAACCGCGAGTGTCTTGAATTCCCCTAAAATGGCGCATCATAATGGATGATTCTTCCCATCAAGTTATACGAATTATAACACTTCAACCTAAAATCGCAAATGGGCGCCTGTCCGGAAATATTGTTTGTGACCCCCAAAATTAACAACGGGTCTTTAAAGCGCTTCCCCGTGGTCGCCTGACCACGGATTTTGGCGTGAAAACCGGGGTCGGGCGACCCCGGAGAAGCCCGAAGAAACATAGTGACGGGGCTTTTTCGGAGGTCGCTGTTTTTTTAATTCAAATAACCGCTCTATGCCTGCTAATAACGCCGCCAATTCATGGGGGCCGAATGGCGCGAGGCATAAGAGTCGAGCTTACGGAAAAGCTTTTCAGCTTCAGGGAGTTGCTGTTCCGCCGCGTCAATAAGTTTCTGGTGGCTGGAATCCTTTGTGTCGTTTTTCTTCAATTTTTCCAAATAGTTCTTCCACCCGTTGCGAAGCTGTGAAAATTTGTGGTAGTTGATGCGCCACCACGCCTCGTCGTGCCCGCCGGGCCTATCGGAACTTGGTGGTTGTTGTTGAAGCAGCAGTACATGGCGCCGGGTGTCTATGGAAATATCGTAATTGGCCATGAAATCCATACCCACCAGCCCTTCAAACGCGTTGGATATGGAATCGGTGATGGTAGTGGGGAGAAATTCGGCCCTCGCGCCGCCCACCTCCACCGTGTCAACGATAGTCAGTTTGGCGGGGACGACGCCGCCAATGCCGCCGGCGCGGGATAAAAGCATCCCCACGTCACGGTCAAAAAGACCCAGTTTCTCCGCGAGTTCATCAGAGATGATGATTCCGGGCGCGCCGGTATCCAACAGCATCGGCGCGGTGACGGAGTTATTGAAGGTGACGGGGATTATAATGCGCCGGGCGCCGCCTTCGTAAGGCTGGTAGGGTATCTCAAACCGCTTCAACGCGCCACGGGCGGCCTCCGGGGCGGTGGAGGATAAACCCGACTCCTCCGTCTCCAATTGCGGGGCCACAGTGGAGGCATCCGGTTTTTTATATACTTTTTCTTCCACCTGGTTCCGGTATTTAAGGGGCACAAGACCGGGGGAATCAACATAATGGGCCTGGCCCTGGTCATCCACGAACCTGTACACACCCGCGGGAGCGGCGGTCATCGCCGCCGCCAGCAATGCGGCGGCCAGGCGTAAGTGGTTCATGACTCGCTCTCCATTGCCTCAGGCGATGAACTTTCGGACGCGGGCGGCCAGTTCCACCTCGATCTTGTCCTTGGTGACAAAATCGTCGGCGCCCAGGCGCACGGCCTTTTCGTGGCCGCCGGGGATATTGTGCGCGGTGGCCAGTATCACCGGCAGGCGGCGGCCCAGGATGTTTTCGCGCAGACGCTCCAGGAATTGAAAACCATCTATTTCCGGCATGACGACGTCGCTTATAACCAGATGCGGCGCCTCGCGCCCGATCATGTCCAGCGCCTCTTTGGCGCCGGAGGCTTCGATCACTTCGGCGCCCGTTTGCGCCAAAGCCTTTTTCATTATCTGGCGCGACACGCGCTCGTCATCCACCACCAGCACGCGCGGGCGCACGTCCGGCAGCGCGGCGCGCAGTACGCTGCCCTTGCCTTTCACCGACTCCACTTCCAGGGCGCCGCCGTGGGCCTCCATAATGTCGCGTGAATAGGGCAGCCCCAGCCCGGTGCCGCGTTCCCCCTCGGTGCCCGGCGTGGTGGTTTTCACCTCATGGCGGAAGATGTCGTCGAACAGCGAAGGATCAATCCCTACGCCGGTATCGCTCACGGCCACGGTGGAGGGCCGCCCTTCGGGAATGAACAGGCGGACTTCGCCCCCGCGCGGGCAGAATTTCACCGCGTTTGAAACAAGGTTGTTCATCACTTCGATGAACAGGTCGGGATCCGCGTACAGGCGGGTTCCGCGGGGCACGTCATTGACCAGGCGAACGCCCTTGTCGCCGGCGATCCGGCCGTAGGTCATCACGGAGCGTTCCGCGGCCATCCAACCGTCGAAAAACACCGGTTGCGGCGACACGGCTCCGGTTTTCAACCGGCTGATGTCGAGCAGTTGCTCGATCATTTCAATCATCCCCTCGCCGGACCGGATCATCGCCTGCAACGCGTGGCCATCGGCATCGCCCGGAGTGTGGCGCGCGGTGAGCAGCTTGAGCAACCCGACCATGGAGGCCAAGGGCGATTTGAGGTCGTGGGCTACCAGCGACACGAACTTGTCCTTGAGCGCCGTGGCGCGCTCGGCCTGTTCCTTGGCGCGGGCCAACTCGTCGCGGGAATGTTTATTGCCGGTAATATCGCGGTTGGTGGCGCGCCGCCCGCGCCAGGCGCCCTTGCCGTCGTACACTCCCTGGCAGACGTGGTTGATCCAGCGCTCCTCGCCGCCGCGGGTGATGATGCGAAGCTCCAATTCGTCCGGCGGGGCGCCCTCATGGTGGACGCGGGCGACGTGGCCGCGCCACGCCTGGCGGTCCTCGGCGCGCACCAGTGAAGTGAAAAGCTCCGGGTTGTCCATGAATTCGCGCCGGGCATAGCCTGATATTCTGCGGCAGGCGGGCGATACGTACACCATCCGGCCGTCCGGGGCGAACCAAGACTCCCAATCATAGGTGTAATCGGCGATGGTGCGGTAGCGCTCCTCGCTTTCCGACAACCTCTCGTTGATCTGGCGCAATTCGGCTTCGGCATGGATGCGGGCGGATATGTCGCGCGCCGCCACGATCCGCAATCCACCGGCGCCCATGGGTTTGGCGGCGATCTCCAATGGTATCGTGGAGCCGTCGCTCCGTTTTCCCATTATTTCAAGGGGGCCGTGGGCCGCCGCGGGGTTGGCGGCCAATTGGGCCAGTTTTTCCTCAACGAACGGGCGCGATTCCTCCGCAAAGAAATCAAGAAGGCCTATCCCCCTTTCGGCCAACTGCGCCTGGCTGTCATAACCGAACAGGTCAAGAAAAGGGCGGTTCACGTCTATCACCGTCATGCCGTCATGCGTCATGACGCCTTCGAACACCGCGTCAAACAGCGCGCGGTAGCGCGATTCGGCCATGCGCGGCGGCGGGGCGCCGTTGCGGGTTTCGTCAGCCGGTGAACCGGCCCCGGCCGGGGCGGCGGCGATTTCCGTGACATCCAGATACATGCAGACAATCCCCGACACGGCGCCGCTGGGGCCTTTGAAGGGCATTTTATCTGTCCGGAACCAGCGTCCGGGGCGGGCGGGGTGGCGGCGCAGGACGCCAAGCCGCGGCGTTCCAGAGGCCATGATACGCTGATCTTCGCGCCAATCGGCCTCCTCAAGCTGCCGGTCAAACCCCGCATCAGGCGCGCGCATCCCCTCGATTTCATCGCGCGGCTTGCCCGCCAGGGCCGCGTACGCGCGATTGGCCCGGATGATCCTGTTGGCGCTATCCTTCACCACCACCGCGGCGGGAAGGGCGTCAATAAGGGCCTCCAGCGCCGCCTGATCAAGATACACGGGCGCGGAATCCCCCTTGGGATTTGATGTTTCGGGAATAGTCACCGGCTCCCACCTCCGCATTGCATCATTTATTCTAATAAAAATGCGGGCGGCGCGCATCAGATTTACCCGCAAGGGTGAAAACGGCGCGGTGGAGCCGGCGGGAAGCCAAGCGGAGTATGGTGCGCCCGGCAGGATTTGAACCTGCGGCCACCAGAACCGCAATCTGATGCTCTATCCGGGCTGAGCTACGGGCGCTACGAAGTTGATAATGGTACCCGATGGCATGGAACAATTCAAGCGCTCATTGCGCGCGGGAAAAAGGCTATAATGCCGCTGCCATGGAAACCATTGTTCTTCTGCTCGGTTTGATAATGATCCTGGAGGGGATTCCGTATTTCACCGCGCCTGAAACGGTCAAAACGGTGGCGGAAAAAATCATCGCCACGGAGAACCGGACGCTGCGGCTGATCGGGCTGGCGCTGATGATGGGCGGGTTGCTGACGGTGGCGTGGATCCGGCTGTAGCGGGCATTTGCCAGCAGGCGGTTTGTTTGAGAGAATAGCGGTAACTTTTTCACCCAGGAGCGTGTTCAGATGTTCGGAATCGGGATGCCGGAGATGCTGGTGATCCTGGCGGTGGCGCTGATCGTCATCGGCCCCTCGCGGCTGCCGGAGATCGCGCGCTCCATCGGGCGGGGCTACGCGGAGTTCACGCGGTCAATGCGCGAGGTTCAGCGCGGGTTCACTGACATGACGGAAAACGCGTTCGAGGAAGAGCGGCGCGCCGTGCGTCAGCCGCTGGAGACCCTGGAGCGCGTGGCGCAGGATATTTTCAGCGAGGCGCCTACGATGCCGCCCCCCGCCGCGCCGTCGCCCGCGGCGTCCCCGGCGCCCGCGACGTCCCCCGCGCCGGAACGCAAGGACACGCCGGCGGCCTGAACTATCAGCTCCGGGATACTCCCGGCCTAAAACTTCCCTTGCCGGGCGTGCGGGGTTCCGCTATTATTGCCGTTTGTTTTCCCCGTCGGTTTACTGGAACATCACGAGGTTAGGTTACGTCATGGCGGTGTATATCAACGCCGGGTCGGTGCGGCCGGGCCACATCATCGTTTACAACAACGCGCTGTGGCGCGTGATGGCGCATGAGCATGTCAAACCCGGCAAGGGGGGCGCCTACGCGCAGTTGAAACTGCGCAACCTTACCCAGGGGAACCAGACGGAGGTCCGCCTGCGCACGGAGGAAAAAGTGGAGCGCGCCGCGCTGGAGCAGGTGGAAATGGAGTACCTGTACCACGACGCCTCCGGCTACTGCTTCATGAACACCAGCACCTACGAGCAGGTGTTCCTCAATGAGGAACTGCTGGGGGACGCGCTGGACTACCTGATGCCCAACATGAAGGTGACCGTGGAGTACCACGATGAGCGCCCTCTTTCCGTGGAGTTGCCGCGGATGGTGGAGTTGACGGTGGTGGAGACGGAACCGGAAATGAAGACGGCCACCATCACCAGCACGCCAAAGCCGGCCAAACTGGAAACGGGCAAGATTATCCCCGTGCCCCAGTTCATCACCGTGGGCGAGCGCATCCGTGTGGACACCGCCGAGGGGCGGTACCTGGAGCGGGCGAAGTAAACTTCCCTGCCCTTTCCCCCACGCCCGGCGCCCCCTGTCAGCGGGCGCGCGCGGTTTCGGCGGATAGGTTGTACTTGCGCAATTTTTTGTGCAGGTGCGCCCGGGACAGGCCGATGTAGCGCGCCATGCGGGTGACGTTGCCCCCGCAGGCCTTAAGGGTGTCCTCCAGGTAGCGGCGCTCGAAATCCTCCTTGGCGTTGTCGTATCCGTCGCCATTGCCGTCGCCATGGCCGTTGCCCCCCGCGGGGGAGGCCAGGCGCGCGGCGCCGGACAGGCGGACGCTTTCGGGCATGTCGGCGCCGGAGACCACGCCGTCGCGCGCCAGGGCGGCCAGATAGTCGCACACGTTTTTAAGTTCGCGCACGTTGCCGGGCCAGTTGTGAGCCATCAGGGCGTCCATCACCTCCTTGCTGACCGTCATGCGCCGTCCGTTCTGCCGCTGGGCCAGGAAGCGCTCCACCAACAGCGGGATGTCATCGCGCCGGTCGCGCAGGGCGGGCAA
>JACQZB010000104.1 GCA_016207925.1 Nitrospinota bacterium | reverse complement strand
GCCCGCGCCAAACCCTCTTCTGGGGTAAGGTCGAACAACAGCGTGCGCGCGGGGGTGGCCCCGGCGATCACCAGCGACGATATCCTGCCGATCAGATCCCGGTCCACGCCGCGCCCGTGCCCCTGGTAGGCGCGGGTGGAGTCGGCGTAGCGGTCGCACAGGACCACGCGCCCCTCCGCCAGCGCCGGGGCGATGATCTGCGTCACCAACTCGCGCCGCGCCGCGCTGAACAGCAGCAGCTCCGTGAGCGGGTCCAGTTCGCCCGTGCGCGGGTCAAGAAGTATCTCGCGCACCCGCTGGCCCAACTGCGTGCCGCCCGGTTCGCGGGTGAGCAGCGGGTCGTGCCCCATGCCGCGCAGCCGTTCGGCCAATAGGGCCGCGTGGGTGGTTTTGCCGGACCCCTCCATCCCCTCGAACGTAATCAGGATTCCCTTTGCCATAAGCCCCCACGATCAGGTGAGGTGATAGTGTACCGGCGCGGGAGATCACATTCAAGGCGAGGTGGCGGGCAGGGGGGCTATGGTAAAATCAGACGTGCCGGGATAGAGGGAAGGCGGCGGAATGTTAAAGAAGGCCCGCGCGCGGGGTATAGCTGCTTCTGGAATGGGCCGCGCTTCACCAAGTCGAATTGCTTAAGGATTGGGAGCGCTGCCGCACGGGTAAGAATCCCTTGCCGGTGGCGCCACTGGATTAAAGGAGGCAGCCAATGCGCGTTATTACCAGCGTCGCGGCAGAGTCGGGTTACCGGCTCCGGTTGATGTATGCCGGTGGAGATTCGGTGACGGTGGATTTTGCGCGCGTCATCGCCTTGGGAGGGGCGCTTGCGCCGCTCAAGGACGGAAAATTTTTCTCGCGGGTTTCCATCGGCGCCGCCGGGCGATCGCTTGAATGGCCGGGGGGGATAGATTTTTGCGCCGACGCCCTGTGGCTTGAGGGCACTCAAGGCGGAGTATTCCCCAGCGACGCGGAATCCGCGGCGTGACGGCCCCGCCCGGGCGCATAGGGAATCGAAGTATAAAATCCACGATGCGCAATGCGAACGCGGCATGAACATCGGACTGCAAACCTGGGGCAGCGACGGCGACATACGCCCTTTCGCCGCGCTGGCGGGGGCGCTGGCGGAGCGCGGCCACCGCGTCACCCTCGCCGTCACCAGCGTGGACGGCAAGGACTATCAGCCGCTCGCCCGCGCCCTGGGATTCACCCTTGTCGCCACGCCGCCGCCGGATGTGGACGCGCAGGCCATCGCGCGCGGCATCCTGCGTCTGCGCGACCCTTTATGGCAAACATGGGCGCTGTTTCGCCGCGCGCTGCTTCCCGGCCTGCCCGCCATCGCGGAGCTGTCCCGCGCGCTTGTCCGGGAAAATGACCTGATCGTTTCCCATCACCTGATGTTCCCGCTGATGGCCCTCGCCGAAAAAGCGGGTACGCGGTACGCCACGGTATTCTTCTGCCCCGGCGCCATTCCCAGCGCCCACCTGCCCCCCATGGACGCGCCCAACCTGGGCCGATGGGGCAACCGGCTGTTGTGGAAACTTGGCGCATTGATCGCCGACCCGCCCCTGCGGCGCATGGCCAACCGGTTCCGCCGCGCGGAGGGGTTGCCGCCGCTGAATAATCTTTTCCCCGACGGATGGATTTCGCCAACGCTCAACCTCGTCGCCGTCAGCCCGGCGCTGTTCCCCCCGCCGCCCGATTGGGAAGGGCGGCATCACCTTACCGGCTTTTTCAACGTGCCCGACCGCGCCGACGCGGCGCAATGGAGTCTGCCGGAGGCGTTGACCGCATTTCTCGATTCCGGCCCGCCGCCGGTGTATTTCACCTTCGGCAGCATGACGCAGTTCGATCCGCAAAGCTCCATCCGGCTGATGTACGAATCAGCGCGGCGAGTCAACGCGCGCGCCATCATCCAGGCGGATGCCACCGTTATCGGCGCGCCAGTTAGCGAGAATGTTTATTGGCATTCCGGCCCCGCGCCGCATTCGGCGATATTCCCCAGATGCTCCGCCGCCGTCCACCATGGCGGAAGCGGCACGACGCAGGCCGCCGTCCGCGCCGGGGCGCCCAGCGTGGTGGTTCCCCACGGATTCGATCAGCCGTACTGGGGCTGGCTGTTGCATAAGCGCGGGCTGGGCGGCAAGCCGATAAGCCGATGGCGCGCCGCGCCGGAGAAACTGGCGGCGGAGATCAATAGCATCCTTGGCGATCCGGGTATCCGCGCCCGGGCGCGCGCCGCCGCCGCGCGCCTGTCCGGTGAGGACGGCCCCCGCCGCGCCGCTGGACTTATTGAGTCCGCCCTTCGGTGATTCGGTTATGGTATAATGTACACAAAATAATAACAGTCAGGAGCATGTACACAATGCCGGGTTCCACCACCATGACCGTCCGCATGACCGCCGACGCGCGCCGCCGCCTGGAGCGCATGGCCAAGGCCACCAACCGCAGCAAGTCGTTCCTGGCCGCGGCGGCGATAGAGGACTACCTGGCGCTCAATGAATGGCAAATCCGGGAAATAAAAGCTGGAGTCAGGGAAGCGGACGCGGGCGACTTCGCCACGGAACGGCAAGTGCGGGCCACCCTGAAAAAATGGGGAGTGAATGCCCGGCGTTAAGTGGACCCGCTCGGCGTTGGCGAACCTCGATGAGCAGGCGCGCTACATCGCCAGCGACGACCCAGAGGCCGCCCGCCGGACAGTCGCGCGCATCGCCGCCGCCGCCGCCCTGCTGGCGGCGCATCCCGCCATGGGCAGGCCCGGCCGCGTGGCGGGTACCCGTGAGTTGGTGGTGGCGGGAACCCCGTTCATCATCCCCTACCGCGTGACCGCGGGAACCGTGGAAATCCTGCGTGTTTTGCATACCTCCCGCCGCTGGCCGCCGGTGGAGTGACCCATTCGATGAGCGGCCAGCTTAAAGTCATCCGCGCATGGGAATACCGCCACCCGCGCGCGCCCGACGGCCTTTCAATGGCGGCGGCCAGCGGCGACGTGTTCGTGTATGACCTGCGCGGCGAGTTGGCGCTTATCAACGCCAGCGGTAAAGTGGAGTGGAAGCATGGCGCGGAGTTCGCCCCTTTAAAGGCCCACCTCACCGCCGACGGCGGCGCGATCTATCTGCTTTCCACCGACGGCTATGTCATCCGTCTCACCCGCCAGGCCCAAACCGAATGGAGCGTGTGGCTGGAACGCGAGCCGCAAACCATGGCGATAAAGCCGGGAGGGCAGTTGGCGGTGGTCGGCAGCCTGAAGGCGCGGTTCCACGTGATTAACAGTGAGGGGGAGAATAAGCGCATCGTCCACACGCCGGAGCCGGTGGCGTATCTGCGGTTCGCGGGCAAGGCGGGCGAGTTGTACACCGCCAGCGCCCACGGCTGGGTGGGGGTGTACGACCGCAAGCTCAATCCCTCGCGGGAGATCAACCTGGGCCGGAACATTGGCCGCATCGAGGTGGACGAACTGGGCCGCCGGGTGTTTCTGGCCGCGCGCGAGGAGGGATTGCACGTGATAGACGCGGCCTCGGGCGAAATGATGACCTACGGCTGCGGGTTCCCCGTGGCCGGCGTGGCCACCGATAAAAACGGCGCGCGCCTGCTGGTCACCGGCATGGGCGGCCAGGCGGCGCTGATGGATATTGAAGGCCATCGGCTGTGGTACACTCAGTCCGCGCGTCCGTGGCTGTTCGCGGCGATGAGCGCCGACGGCGGCCGCTTCGCCATGGCGGACGACAAGGGACAGGTGGCGTTGTACCACGCGGGGGAAGCCGCGCGCCCGGCGGATCAGGATAAAAGCCATTTTGACTTTATCGAGGTGTGACAAGCCGCCATGCCCGAACCGGTGAGCGTCGAGGAGGAACTAAAGCTCCTTATCCGCGCACGGTACCCCATCGTGTACCTGCTCACCTTCGAGGAGGACCGCGCGGAGGCCATGCTCAAGTCCGCCGCCGCCGCTCTCAATAAAAAGCTGGTGATCTGGACCGTCACCGGGCAGGGGCAAAAAGGCGCCGCGCCGGAACGCGCGCTGGCCGCGCTTGACCAGCTTATCGCCGAAGCCGACGCCGCCATCTACGTCCTGCGCGATTTCCATCCCTACTTTGAAAACAGCATGGTCACCCGCCGCGTGCGCGACGCGGTGGCGGAGTTGTCCAAAAGCCATAAGACGCTTGTCCTGCTCTCCCCCACGCTCACGCTCGCGCCGGAGTTGGAGAAGGACATCACCATCGTGGACTTCAAGCTCCCCGGCAAGAAGGAGATCGGAGCGCTCCTCGACGAGGTGCTGGCCTTCGCCGCGCGCAATCCCAAGCTTTCCGTGTCGCTGACCGAGGACGAGAAGAACCAGGTGGTGGACGCCGCGCTGGGCTTGACGCTGGCGGAGGCGCGCCGCGTATTCGGCAAGGCGCTCCTCGACAACAACAGCTTCGACAGCTCCGACATCGAACTGGTGCTGTTCGAGAAAAAACAGCTCATCCGCAAGTCCGGCTCGTTGGAGTATTTCGACGCCACCGACACCGTCGCCGAAGTCGGCGGCCTTGAGAGCCTGAAGAAATGGCTTGCCGACCGGCGCGGGGCGTTCACCCGCCGCGCGGCGGAGTACCGCCTGCCGCGCCCCAAGGGGCTATTGCTGCTGGGCGTCCAGGGCTGCGGCAAAAGCCTTACGTGCAAGGCCGTGGCGCGCCTGTGGGGCCAGCCCTTGCTACGCCTGGACGTGGGCAAAGTGTTCTCCTCCTACATCGGCAGCTCCGAGGAGAACATGCGCCGGGCCATCGCCACCGCCGAGTCGCTGGCGCCGGTGATCCTGTGGATAGACGAGATTGAGAAGGGATTTTCCGGCATTAAATCGTCCAGCCAGACCGACGCGGGGGTCACGGCGCGCATTTTCGGCGCGTTTCTTACCTGGATGCAGGAGAAAACCGCGCCGGTGTTCGTGGTGGCCACGGCCAATTCCATCGCCGACCTGCCGCCGGAGCTTTTGCGCAAGGGCCGTTTCGACGAGATATTTTTCATAGACCTGCCCAGTTTGGGCGAACGGCGGGAGATATTCCGCATCCACATCAACAAACGCGGGCGCGACCCGCAAAAGTACGCCCTCGACGACCTGGCGGCGCTGGCGGACGGATTTTCCGGCGCGGAGTTGGAAATGGCCGTGGTGGAGGCGATGTACTCCGGCTTCGGGCAGGGGCGCGAGTTTTCCACCAAGGACATCGCCGAAGCCGTCACCGCCACCGTGCCCTTGTCGCGCACCATGGCCGAGGAGATAGGCTCGCTGCGCGATTGGGCCAAAACCCGCGCGCGCATGGCGTCCACGTAAGGGCAAACCGCATTGACACACCCGTTGGGGCGCAGTAAGCTTCCCTTTACACCTCCTTTTAATTTAATGGGATGAGCCGAGCCAAAATCCTGGTCGCCGACGACAGCGCCACCATCCAAAAAGTCTTTGAACTCGCGTTTGAGAGCGAGGACATTGACGTGGAGCTTTCCGGCGACGGCGACGACGCGCTTGTCCGGATAAAAAAAAGCCGCCCCAGCATGGTCATCGCCGACGTGAACATGCCGGGCTTGGACGGTTTCGCGCTGTGCGAAACGCTAAAAGGCGATCCGGCCACCGCTTCCATCCCCGTGTACCTGATGGGCAGCGCGCTGGACGATTTCGATGAGGAACGCGCCGCCAGCGTGGGCGCCGCGGGGCGGTTTGAAAAGCCTTTCCGCTCCGAGGACATGGTCAGCCGCGTACGGCAGGTCATAGCCTCCGCGCCGCCGCCGCTCTTGGAGCCGGAGGAGGATGAGATCATCGTCATTGACGAGCCGGGACCGGCGGCCTATGGGGAAGAAGACACCTTCGAGGACATTGACGTTCCCTTGGACAGCCTGCTGGATACCGTCGCCAATGAACCCCTGACGGAAGATGAGTCCCTGCTTGACGAAACGCCGGAGGGCGACCTGCTGGCCTCGTCCGAACCGGCCCCGCCCATGGGCGCCGCGCCCGCCATCCTTGAGTTGGGCGAGGAGGCGCTGCAAACCGGCGAGATGGACGGGGATGAGGACGACGAAGTGGAGATCGTCTCCGGCCAGGATGAAATGATCGTGGAGGGTTCGCTGGAAAGCGACGAGATCATATTCGCCGAAGATCATGACGCCCTGGAATTGGCGGCCCCGCGCGAGGTGGATTTCGAGGCGCCCGCCGATCTGGCGGAAACACAGCCGTATGCCGTGGAACCGTCCGCCGCGGGTCTATCGGACGAGGGGCTGAAACTGTTGCGCGAAATTGACGCCGAGGTAGAGGAGGGCATTTCCAAAACCGGGGAGGAATTGGAAGAGTTTGCGCAGGCGGCGCCATCCGAATCGTCCGCGGCGGAGTGGGACGGCCCCACCCGCGCCGCGCTGGAGCGGCTGTTGGCCGAGGGGGCGCTTACCCCCATCGTCGAAAAGGCGGTGGAACGGGCCGTCGGCGAACGATTGGGACGGGAGGATTTGGAACACGCCATCACCGCCGGAATGCGCCAGGCCATCGAAGAGATGAAACCACGGCTTATGGAGGATTTCGCCCGCATCGCCCGCGAAATCACCCTCAACATGGCCGAAGGGTTGATCCGCAAAACCATTGACCAAATCCGCGCCAGCCAGGATTGAATCCCCGTCTCCAACGCCCGCGTTTTCTGAATCATTACACCCGGCGGAACAGTGAAGCTCAATTCCCGCTGTCTCAAAATTAACGTATGGCAAAACAATCACTTGACAAATTTCCGCCCCTGTTTTAGAGTTTAATCACGAATTGCGGCGACCGCCATCGCCGCGGGAGTGCAAAAGAATGATTTTAGCGTACCGGCGCTCAATTGCGCCCGTGATGGCGGCGGTGGTAGTTGCGTTCCTTGGGGCCTGCAGCGGGGGCGGTTCCGCCCATTCCAACCTAACCCCTTCCGCGAACCTGACCTTCACTTGGCCCGAAGGCTTCACCTACGACGCTTTGACCGGCGCCCTGTACGGCCCTTCCGCCGCCGTCAAGGCCACCGCGCCTGATTACATCGCCTCGGTCACCCTTACGGTGTTTGGCGAGGGGATGGACGCCCCCGTCACCTACAATGTCCCTTTGGACACACTCACCATCACCTACGCCTTGCCGCCTGGACCCAAAACGTTCACCGTCACGGTGATCACCATTTACGGCCAGGTGTTCACCGCCACGCTGGACGCGGAGTTGGGCGCGGGTTTCAACCTTGATCTTGAATTCGACCTTAAGGTCAATGCGCCGCCGGTTATCCAGTCGCTCACCGCCGGCGCGGGAACCTCCGCGAAACTGGGGGCGCAAGTCACCGTCACCGCCACCGACGAGAACGATGACCCGCTTTCGTACCAATGGAGCGCCTCCGGCGGCGCCAAGGTCAGCGGCTCCGGCGCCACGGTGACGGTCACCGCGTCGAAGTCCGGAACCTACACGGTGACCGTGATCGTCTCCGACGGCCAGGGCGGAACCGCCACCGCCTCGGTGAACGTCACTTTCACCAACACCACGCCGGAAATCATTTCGGTGACGGCGAATCCGGGCAGCCCGGCGATGAATGAAAACGTCACGCTCACCTGCGTGGGCGACGACCCCGACGGCGATGCGGTGAATTACTACTGGACCGGCACGAACGGCTATAAAGGTTCCGGGGCGTCCGTGATCACAACGGTGGGCGTTGGCAAAGTGACCAGTTTCACCTGCGAGGTGTACGACGGTTTGGAATCGGCCTACGGCTCGGTGAAAGTCCCGGCGGTGTACAAAAGCTGGACGGGGACGCTGGCTGATGGCGATTTGGTGATCCTGGGATTGAGGAATTGGGGCGACGCTGAATCATTGTCGCTAAGTTGTTCATCCACGGGCGACCCTGTGAAGGTAAGGATTTGGGGCGGCATATTTACCGGCGGCGGCAATTCAGCATCACATCGCTGGACCGCGGATATTCAAGAAGGCGTCGCATATTGCGTTGACATCTGGAATCCATGCCCGATGTGCGACACGCCGTGGCCAGGCACGGGGCTTGACGCCAATGTGTCCTGCTACTTTACGTACCCAAACTCTTTGAACGTCGTGGTAAATGACGGCGCGTGCGCCAGTTAGAGACAATATGAAACGCGCGTTATCGCTATTCACTCCGGTTCTGCTGGCCATCGCGCTCGCCTCCGCCGCCCAGGCGGCGCCCATCGCCGCCACGGCGGTGGAGGTCAAGGGCGCGGTGACCGCCACCGATCCGCGCGGCGCCATCCGCCCGCTGGCCGCGGGCGCGCCGTTGCGCGAGGGTGACCGGATCGTCACCGGCAAGGGCGCCTCGGCGGAGATCGAGTTCGACGGCGGCGATCGCGTGCGTCTGGGTGAGTCCACGGACATGACCATCAAGTCGCTAAGCCGCGAGGATAGCCAGTCCACTTCGCTGTTTTCGCTGGCGGTGGGCAAGGCCCGCTCGCTGGTGACCGGCCTTACCAAAGGCTCCAAGTTCGAGTACCAGACGCGCACCGCCATTTGCGGCGTGGCGGGCACCGACTTTGTGGTGGAGGCGGACGACGCCGGCAAGACGCTGGTTTATGTGTTGCCCGACAGCGCCGCGTATGAGGGAGCGGAGCCGGGCGGTGACGTATGCTCCAACAGCGCCAACTGGGGCGACGGCGTGGCCTATGTCCGTTCCGCCGGAGGCGGCGACACGGTGTTCGTGCAAAGCTGCTTCTGGACGGAGGTAAGCCCCGGCCTGGCCCCCACCAAACCGATAACCGTCCCCGACGACATGCTGTTCGGCGCCGGGCGCGGCCTGCCGTTCCTCATGCTTCCGCAGCGATCCTCGCAAAAAACGATGCTGGAAAACATCGAGCGCAACGTGTCGCTGCCGCTCAAGTCCGCTGACAGCGTGGGGCCGTCCCTGCAAAAGCTTGATACCCACTATGACCAGGGTTCCGGCGCGGCCACCACTGGCGGCGGAAGCGGCGGCTCCACGCCCCCTGCCCCGCCGCTGGTGCATGGAACCATCACCATCAATATTGGAAAGTGAACGGATGAGGCGAATTGTTCCGGCGGCCCTCGCGGGGCTGATCTTGGCGCTTAGCCCCGGCGCCGCCATGGCGCAGGATAAGCCCTCGTACCCCTGGCTGGTGGCCCTGTACGCCAACTACGGCAAGTTCGACGCCTCCGGCGTTTCCAGTAATGGCGACCAGGCCCTCGCGTATCTGCAGATGATCTACTCCCGTCCCCGGTGGGGCGTGGGTCTGACCACCTCCTACGGCGTGACCTCGTACCAGCCCGCTACCGGGCCGGACAAGTTTACCCTCAACGGGCTGACCGATTCCGCCCTTACCGGCTACTACCGCTTCCAACTTGGCTCCGTGAACCTGCGCGCCGGGGTTGACGTGGGCCTGCCCACCGGCAAGGCCGCGCAGGATAACGATCAACTGGCCCGCACGATCACCGACGATGTGCGCGAGGATCTGCTGCTTTTGAACGGGTTCGGCGCGGGGGTGAACGTGGCGCCGCATCTGGCCTCGTCGTTCAAGGCCGGGCCGGTGACCTGGGGGCTGGGCGCGCGCTACCTGTTCGCGGGCGAGTACGACCCTTCCAGCGGAATCTCCGGCGACACCTACAATCCCGGCGACAGCTTTACGCTGGTCGCGTCCGGTCTGGCCTCGCTTTCCCGGCGGGACACGCTGCTGGTCACGCTGCGCTACACCACCTTCGGGCGCGACGCCATGGGGGGGCGCGACGTGTTCAAAAACGGCGATTTGATGACGGTGGAGGCCCGCGCGGTGCGGACCTGGTCGCCCCCGGTCACCAGCAGCCTGGTGGCCCTGTACAAGCGTCAGGAAAAAAATGAGCGCCTGACGGCGCGGACGATGGCCGCCGAGACGGGCAACTCCAACGGCAACACCGTCGAGGTGTTCACGGAAACCGCGTGGCGCCTGGGCGGCCGCTTTACGCTTACCGGCGTGGCGGGGTACAAAACCGTGGCCGCCAACGCCTACGTCTCTGACGATCCCCTGTTCGACGGCGGACGCGACAAGCTGTACCTGGAGCCAGGCGCCATCTGGCGCTTTGGCCCACGGATGTACGCCACCGGCAAACTGCGTTATTCCCGCGTTTCAGACAAAAGGGACGCCTATTCGCCGGCTGACGCCACGTATTCGGTTTTCCACCTCGACGCCGGCATGGTATATTCATTTTAAGCGGCTTGAGCGCCGGGACCGGCGCTTTGCCACGCGGCTTGCCAAAGCTTTCGCGCGGAATCTGCGCCGCCGTTGCCATGTAAGGAGTTGAACATCTGATGCCGCCGGCGGCCTTGCGAACGTATCTTCCCTTCCTGGCCTGGTTCTCTTCGGTTACGCGCGCCTCGCTGGCGGACGACCTGTGGGCGGGAATCACCAACGCCATTATCGTGCTTCCCCAGGGCGTGGCGTTCGCCATGATCGCCGGGTTGCCGCCGGAATACGGGTTATACACCGCCATCGTGCCGCCCATCATCGCCGGGCTGTTCGGCTCCTCGCGCCACCTTATATCCGGCCCCACCACGGCGATTTCGATTGTGGTGTTTTCCTCCATAAGCCCCTTGGCGGAGCCGGGCAGCGCCCGGTTCATAGAATTGGCGCTGACGCTCACCTTTATCGCGGGGGCGTATCAACTGGCCCTTGGGCTGGCGCGCATGGGCGCGCTGGTCAACTTCATCTCCCATTCGGTGGTGGTGGGGTTCACCGCGGGCGCCGCCATCCTCATCGCCACCGGGCAGGTGAAAAACGTCCTCGGCGCGCCGATACCCGCGGGGGAATCGTTCCTGTCCACGTGGCTGGCGGTGGCGGGGATGCTGGATCAGGTGAATCCCATGGCGCTGTCCATCGCCGCGCTTACGCTGGCGGTGGCGGTTGGTTTCAAGGTTTTCAAACCGCGCTGGCCGGGGATGCTTGCGGCGATGGTGGCGGGCAGCCTGGCGGCGTACTTGATGGACGGTGATCAGGGTTCGATCAAACTGGTCGGCGCGCTGCCCTCGACGCTGCCGCCGTTGTCGCTGCCGGACTTTTCGATGGGGGCGTTGCGCGTCATTGCGCCGCAGGGGCTTGCGGTGGCGCTGTTGGGGCTGATCGAGGCGGTGGCCATCGCCCGGTCCATCGCCATCAAGTCGCATCAACGCATTGACGGCAGCCAGGAATTCATCGGGCAGGGGCTTTCCAACGTCGTGGGGTCGTTTTTCTCCTGCTACGCATCCTCCGGCTCCTTCACCCGCAGCGGGTTGAATTACGACACCGGGGCCAAGACGCCGTTGGCGGCGGTGTTCGCGGCCGTATCGCTGGCGCTGGTGGTGCTCCTCGTCGCGCCGTTGGCCGCGTACCTGCCCATCCCCGCCATGGGCGGCGTGGTGATGCTGGTTGCCTATAACCTGGTGGACTTCCACCACATCCGCCAGATCCTTTCCACCAGCCGGGCCGAAACGGCGGTGCTGAGCGTCACCTTTTTCGCCACGCTGTTCCTGGAACTGGAATTCGCCATCTACGCGGGTGTGCTGCTGTCGCTGGTGTTGTACCTCAACCGCACCTCCAAACCGCGCATCGTAAGCCGCGTGCCCGATCTGCTCCAGCCCGGCAGGCCCTTTATCACCGACCCCGACCTGCCCGAATGCCCGCAGGTAAAGATTCTGCGGGTGGACGGCTCGCTTTACTTCGGGTCTGTCAACCACGTGGAGGAGGAATTCCGCCTCATGGATGAGCAGGAGCCGGAACAGGTCCACCTGTTGCTGGTGTGCAGCGGAATCAATTTCGTGGACGCCGCCGGGGCGGAGTTGCTGGTTCAGGAGGCGCGGCGGCGGCGCACGCGGGGCGGCGGCCTGTACCTGTACGGCGTCAAGCTGCCCATGCGCGACTTTTTGCGGCGCGGAGGTTATTTGAAGGAAATCGGCGAGGAGAACATTTATTGCTCCAAGAAGGAAGCCATCGCCGCCATTTTCGCCAAGCTCCGGCCCGAACGCTGCCGCCGTTGCGACGAAACGGTGTTTTTGGAGTGCCAAACCGTAAAGCGCGACCCGGATATCAAGGTTTTTGAAATTCCCGCAACCGCCCCCGGCCGGCCGCCGGACTATTGCGTGGGGAAGCCCGCCGCCGCCAAGCGGTGACGCGCGCCTTTTCCGGGCAGCCCATCGGGCCGCCTCTGACACAATCGCGTTCCCGTGGCCGCCATCTACGCCCGCGGGATGGTTCAATAAACCGCCCTCCCCTACATCCCCCGAATGGCTTTGCGCCCGCCGCGCCGTTAGGGTACCCTTATATGGCTTGCGGGAGCGCCCGCGGGCGATGGAAAAACAGAAATGACGCGCTCTATTACAGGGGGACGTGGCGATGGACGCAGATAAAAAGGTGCGCGAGCACCTGGCGCAACTCGGATTCCGCAACTACACCAACGTGTTCCGCAACCTCACCACTCCCGCGCTGTACGAGGAGGCTATCCGCCGCCGTGAAGGCTCCATCTCCCACCGCGGCCCCTTCGTCGTGCGTACCGGCCAATACACCGGCCGCTCCCCCAACGACAAGTTCATCGTGCGCGAGCCTTCCAGCGAAGGCAAGATATGGTGGGGCGAGGTCAACCGGCCTTTCGAGGAAGAGCGCTTCCGCCATCTGCTGCTGAGGCTGGAGGCGTACTGGCAGGGCAAGGACATATTCATCCAGGACTGCTACGCCGGCGCGGACCCCAAGTACCGGCTGCGCCTGCGCGTCATCACCGAGGACGCCTGGCATTCCATGTTCGCCCGCACCATGTTCATCCGCATTTTCGACCAGAACGAGATCGAGGCCATTGATCCCGACTTCACCGTCATCAACGCGCCGCGCTTCACCGCCGACCCCGAACTCGACGGCACCAACTCCGAAGCCTTCATCATGGTCCACTTCGGGCGCAAGCTGGTGATCATCGGCGGCACCAGCTACGCGGGCGAAATCAAGAAATCCATTTTCTCCGCGCTCAATTTCCTGTTGCCCCAGCGCAACGTGATGTCCATGCACTGCTCCGCCAACATCGGCCCCAAGGGGGACGTGGCGGTGTTCTTCGGCCTCTCCGGCACCGGCAAGACCACGCTGTCCGCCGACCCCACGCGGCGGCTTATCGGCGACGACGAGCACGGCTGGAGCGACGACGGCGTGTTCAACTTCGAGGGGGGCTGCTACGCCAAGGTCATCCGCCTTTCCCGCGAGGCCGAGCCGGAGATTTACGCCAACACCGAGAAATTCGGCACCGTGCTTGAAAACGTCGCCATGGATTACGAATCGCGCCGCATTGACCTCAATGACGACACCTTGACGGAAAACACGCGCGCCGCCTATCCCATCACCGACATCCACGTCCCCAACGCGGAATTGTCCGGCAGGGGCGGGCATCCCAAGAACATCTTCATGCTCACCGCCGACGCCTTCGGGGTGCTGCCCCCCATCTCCCGGCTCACCCCGGAGCAGGCGATGTACCACTTCATCTCCGGCTATACGGCCAAGGTGGCCGGCACCGAGCGCGGCGTCACCGAACCCAAGGCCACCTTCTCCACCTGTTTCGGAGCGCCGTTCATGGCGCTGCACCCCTCCGTGTACGCGGAGCTTTTGGGCAAGAAGATCGCCCAGCACAAGGTCAACTGCTGGCTGGTGAACACCGGCTGGACCGGCGGGCCTTACGGCGTGGGCAGCCGGATGAAGATACAGCACACGCGCGCCATGCTCGGCGCCGCGCTGGAAGGCAAGCTCGACGGCGCCCTCATGGACACCCACCCCGTGTTCCGGATGCTCGTGCCCAAAGCCGCGCCCGGCGTTCCCCCGGAAGTGCTGGACCCCCGCGAGACCTGGAAGGACAAGGCCGCCTACGACGCCAAGGCGCGCGAACTGGCCCAGCGGTTCCGCGACAACTTCAAAAAGTTCGAACAGGGGACCAGCGAGCCGATCCGCGCCGCCGGGCCGGCGGTGTAGCGCAAAGGACCAATGGCGGAGGACGGGTCGCTCTCGTTCATAACCTCCGCCCGCGACTATTACCGGCGCTTGCTGGAAGCCGTGCGCGCCGCGCGCCACCGCGTGCGCGTCCAGATGTACGCCCTCGAGAATGACATCGAGGGCCGTTCCTTCCGGGATGCGCTCATGGAGCGCGCCCGCGCCGGACTGCGCGTGGAGCTGATGTACGACTCCATTGGCTCGTTGAACACTCCCCAGGTCTTTTTCGACGAACTCGCCGCCGCCGGGGCCGAGGTTCGCGAGTACCATCCGGTCAATCCCCGCGCCGCGTGGCCCCGCCTGTCCCTCGCGCGCCTGTTCCGGCGCAACCACCGCAAACTGGTCATCATTGACGCGCGCGTCTATTTCCTCGGCGGCATGAACATCGGCGAGCGTTTCCTGGACTGGGCCGACATCATGCTCCATGGCGATGACCCCGCCGTGGCCACGGAGCTTGAACGCGCTTTCGACCGCGTATGGTCCCCCCGGCGCGACCCTTTGCTGGCCCGCTGGCGCGCGCGGCGGCGCCGCGCGCCGGAACCGGAAGTCGAAGTGCTCGATTTCCGCCCCCGGTTCCAGAACTACCCCGTCAAGCGCGCCTACCTGGCGGCCATCAAGCGCGCCCGCCACCGCGTCTGGATCGCGCAGGCATACTTTATCCCGCGCCGCAAGTTGCTCAAAGCCCTCGCGCGCGCCGCCCGCCGCGGCGTGGACGTGCGCCTGATCGTCCCCAATGAGTCCGACGTGCGCGTGGCCGACCTGGCCTCCTGGCCCGCCCTGAGCCGGCTGGCCAAAGCCGGCGTCACGGTCATGCGCTATCACGGGGCCATGATGCACGCCAAATTCGCCGTCGTGGACAGCGCCTGGGCCACCGCGGGCGGCGCCAACCTGGACTCGATGAGCCTGTACTGGAACCTTGAACTTAACCTTGCGCTGCGCCATCCCCGGCATGTGCAAAAGCTCGCCGCCATATTCAACGAGTACGAGATGAGAAGCCGCGCCGTCACCGCCGCGGAGGCCGCCGCGCGCCCTTTGAGCCAGCGCCTGCTAAGCCGCCTCCTCTACGCCTACAGTTGGATATTGTGACCGCCGCCATTGCGCGGTGGCGGGGACGCCCTACGGTAGTAGGGGCGCAGCATGCTGCGCCCTATCGAAGTGGGCATGCCTCGCCCCTACGGCGGAGTCCGGAGGTGTGAACACCCCCGGCAGCGGAGCAGAAGACCGTGGTCAGACGGCCACGGGGAAGCGGGAAAAGGACGCGGCGCGATCCTACCGGGGCCGCTTAAGGCGGATGAAATACTCCACATTGCCCGCGGGGCCGGTGATGGGCGACTCGCAGGCGCCCACCGTGTACCAGCCCAGCCCCTCGAAGAACATCGTAAGCTCTTCCACCACGCGCTGACGCGCCGCCGGGTCGCGCACCACGCCGCCCTTGCCCACATTTTCGCGGCCCGCCTCGAATTGGGGCTTGACCAGCAGTACCATATCGGCGTCCCCTTCCAGCAGCGGCAAGCCGGGCGGTATGGCGAGCCGCAGGGAAATAAATGAAACATCGGCCACCAGCAAGCCGATGCGGTCCGTGATGAGCGCGGGGTCAAGCTCGCGGGCGTTGGTTTTTTCCAGCGAGACCACGCGGGGGTCGGAGCGCAGTTTATAACTTAACTGGTTCGTGCCCACGTCCACGGCCCATACCTTCGCGGCGCCGCGTTGAAGAAGACAGTCGGTAAAACCGCCGGTGGAGGCGCCGATGTCGAGGCAGATTTTTCCGGCGGGATCCATGCCGAACACGTCGAGGGCGTGGGCCAGTTTCACGCCGCCGCGGGAGACATAGGGGTGATCCGGCGCGGCGACCTGCACGGGGGCGGCTTCATCCACGGCGGCGCCGGGTTTATCCACACGCGCGCCGGAGACAGTGACGGCGCCCGCCATGATAAGCGCGCGGGCGCGGGCGCGCGATTCGGCCAGCCCGCGGTCAGCGAGAAGCTGATCGAGCCGCTTTTTTGCCATCGTCCTGCGCGGCGCGGTCCGTTACGCCGGGCGTCTCCTCGATAAACGTCCGGGCGGAACGGGCGATCCCCGCGGCGTCCAGGCCAAGCGACGCGAGAATCAGGCCCGGCTCGCCATGCTCGACGTAGCGGTCGGGCACGCCCAAGCGGCGCACGGCGGTGTGGGGGATGCGGCGGCTTTCGATCAACTCCAGAACGGCGGAGCCGAACCCGCCGGCCAGGACGTTCTCCTCCGCGGTGAGGATGCGCCCGCAGCGGGCGCCCATGTCCAGAATCAGCGCCTCGTCCAGCGGCTTTACGAAGCGCGCGTCCACCACGGCGGCGCTGTGGCCGCCCGCGGCCAACAGTTCCGCCGCGTCCAGCGCGGCGTGGACCATGCGCCCCACGGCGACAATGACCAGGTCATGCCCGTCGCGCAGCAACTCGCCTTTGCCGATGGGAAGGGTCTCGAGGGCGCCGGTGATGGGTAGGCCGATGGCGGCCCCGCGAGGGTAGCGCACGGCGGCGGGTCCCGGAAGCTCCACGGCGGTTTTGAGCATCCGGCGCAGTTCCTGCTCGTCGCGGGGCGCCATGACCACCATGTTGGGGACGCAGCGCAGGTAGGTCAGATCGAACAGCCCCTGGTGGGTGACGCCGTCCTCCCCCACCACGCCGGCGCGGTCCACGGCGAAGGTGACGTTCTGGCTGGTCAGGCATACGTCGTGGACGATCTGGTCGAACACGCGCTGCAGGAAGGTGGAGTAAATGGCCACCACCGGCTTTAGCCCGCGGGCGGCCAGGCCGGCGGCGAAGGTGGTGGCGTGCTGCTCGGCGATGCCCACGTCAAAGAAACGGTCGGGGAACCGCTCGGCGAAGGCGGTCAAGCCGGTGCCGTCGGGCATGGCGGCGGTGATGGCGACGATGGAAGGGTCGCGCTCGGCCAGTTCCACGATGGCGCCGGAAAACACCTCGGTGTAGGTGGGGGCCGGTTTTTTCTCCACGCCGGTTTTGGCGCGGGGAGAGACGCCGTGGTAACGGCTGGCCTTCTCCTCGGCGGGCTGGTACCCCTTGCCCTTGGTGGTGACCACGTGGACCAAGCGCGGACCTTTAAGCTCGCGCACAGCCTGGAAGGTCTCGATCAGGTACGACAGCTCATGCCCCTCGATGGGGCCGATGTACTTGTAGCCGAGGTCCTCGAACAGCCTGCCGGGGATAATCATCCCCTTGACGGCCTCGCGGAACCGCTGGGCCATGCTCAACGCGCCGCCGCCGGCGAAGGCGTTGACCATCTGGTCCCACTCCTCCTCCATCCGCACGAACCATTTGCCGGTGATGATGCGGTTGAGGTGCTGGGACAAGGCCCCCACGTTGCGCGAAATGCTCATCTTGTTGTCGTTGAGCACCACGGTGAGGTTCGTATGCAGCGAGCCGGCATGGTTCAGCCCCTCGAAGGCCAGCCCGGCGGTCAGCGAGCCGTCGCCGATGACGGCCACCACATGCCCGCCCGCCTTTAGGTGGTCGCGCCCCTGCGCCAGACCCAGCGCGACGGAGATGGAAGTGCCCGCGTGGCCGGTATTGAACACGTCGTGCTGGCTTTCCTCGATGGAGGGAAAACCGGACAGGCCGCCATGCTGGCGAAGGGTGTCAAGCTTCGCGTTGCGCCCGGTGATAATCTTGTGGGCGTAGCACTGGTGCCCGACATCCCATACGATTTTGTCCGTGGGGGAGTCATAGACGTAGTGCAGCGCGATGGTCAGTTCCACCACGCCCAGGCTGGAGGCCAGATGTCCGCCGTTCTTGGCGACCACCCCGATAATGCGCTGGCGGATTTCCGCGGCGAGCCTCTCTAATTCCTTGGGCGTCATGCCCTTGATGTCGGCGGGGCCGGCGACCTTGGCGAGCAGGTCGTAAGTCAGTTTTTGTCCGTCGTTAACCGCTTTGTCCACAAATGGTACCGCGATAATGCGTAACTGACAATGATTTCACATTCCGTGGGCGGGTTCAAGAGGGAAGGATACGGCGGCGGCGCGGGGTGATTGGTGGAGCAGACGGGGATCGAACCCGTGGCCTCAGCGTTGCGAACGCTGCGCTCTCCCAGCTGAGCTACTGCCCCGCGAACCGGTACTTATACCACATTCCAGGGCTTTGAGGCCAATGGATTTCAGTCGCAGATGAGGGGGGCGCGCCGTGCGACCGAAGAGGGCGAAGCGGAACGCATCAGTTGTGGGGGCGGTTCGCGAACCGCCCCTACTATGAAGAAGACGCAGCGAGTGGCGCCCCTACGGAAGAACCCCCTCCCCCCATAGGGTACTCCCCCTTGCCAAGGGGGAGCAAGGGGAGAAAGCGACGCGGCGCATTGGTTGTAGGGGCGGTTCGCGAACCGCCCCTGCGAAAAAAGGACCCCTTCACCTTGCTCCCTCCAGGGAGAAGGGAAATTATTTTCCCGCGTCTGGTTTAATTGG
>JACQZB010000095.1 GCA_016207925.1 Nitrospinota bacterium | reverse complement strand
GGCCGCGAATGAGCGCGAATATCTGCGCGAGTCGCTGGTGGCGCCGTCGGCCTATGTCGTCCCCGGCTTTGGGCGGCCTGGCACGCATGACCGCGAAAGCCCCATGCCCTCGGCCCTGTCCAACCAGATGATGCTTACCGGGGAGGAAATAGAGTCGGTGATCGGCTATATGCTGTCGGGTATGGCGGGCGCGGCCCCTGCCACCCGCGCGCCCGCCGCCACGGCGGCGGAAGCCTTTGTCATCCATGGCTGCCATGCGTGTCACGCGCATCCGCTCATCGCGCAGGGGGCCGATACCGGGCCGGACCTTGCCCGTTCGGGCGCCGCCGCGCTCAACCGCTTGGGTCATGCTAAGGCGCGTGAGTTCATCCGTGAATCCATCGTGTCGCCCAACGCCGTCATCGCGGATGGCTACGAGCCGGACGTCATGCCCGGCGATTATGCGGACAAGGTTGACCCGCTAGAACTTGAGTTGATGGTCGAGGCGATAGCGGCCGGAGGGGGAACGCCGTGACGCCGAAGCGGTTCGCTCTTGTCATGGCGCTGGTATGGGCCGCGCTGGCCTACGGCGCTCCGTGGCTGGGTTCGCTGATCCGGCCCGGCGCATGGCCGGTGATCCCGTCGAGCGTGATGAAGGTGTATCTCTTGACCATCGCCGTGGGCATGATTCTGGCCGCCACCAGCTCGGAGTCCGGAAGGCGCGCATTGCTTGATCCCATCATTGATCTCTACGTCAATCCCCGCCGCGCCGCGGCGCGCAATCTCGCGATTCTGCTTATCAGCGCGCTGGGCGCATGGCTTGTCCATGGCGCCGCCGCGATGGACGACACGCCCCCGCCGCGTGTCCGCGCCGCGCATCCCGCTCCGCCCGGTCAGGCCGCGCCGTGGGGGATTCAGCGCGATCTCCAAACGCTCGCTAGCCCCTATCCGCCCGGATCGGCTGGCCGGCGCGGGGCCGTGGCGCGCGGCAGGGAGATATATTTTCAAAACTGCGTATTCTGCCACGGCGCCAGGCTTGCCGGGGATGGACAGTGGCGCGCGGCCTTCGATCCGGCGCCCACGGACTTCGCGGGGGGCGAGAGTATCGTATTGTTGAACGAGGGCTACTTGTTCTGGCGCATCGGATCAGGGGGCGCCGGTCTGCCGCCCGAAGGCGCGCCGTGGGACAGCGCCATGCCCGCATGGGACCGTATGATAAGCGCCGAAGACGCCTGGAGCGTCATCGCGTTTTTGTACGATCATACCGGCCAGTCGCCGCGCGAAGCGGCCGCGCGCCCGCCCGGCGCTCCGCCCGCGTCCACGGGCAAGGCGCTTTACGAACGCCATTGCGCCGGATGCCATGGCGCCGAGGGAAGGGGAGACGGACCCGCCGCGCGGTTCATGTCGCCCCCGCCGCGCGATTTCACCACCGGCCTGTACAAGTGGAAAACCAGCGGCCCGGAGCATGACATCCCCCGCGATGAAGACATCTACTCCCTCATCGCCCACGGCGCGCCGGGAACCGCCATGCCCGCATGGCGCGGTTCGCTTGACGGCGGGCAGATACGGGAAATCGCCGCGTATCTAAAATCGTTTTCCGATATGTTCGAGGGTGAGGGGAATCCACCGCCTCTCAATCGGGGCGCTCCGCCGCCGGAGGACGCAAGGCGCGGGCGGGAGATGTACTTCACCGCCAAGTGCGACGAGTGCCACGGCCCCGCGGGCAGGGGCGACGTCATCAAGCGGCTCAAGGAGGACAGCGGCGCCGCGCTGTGGGCGCGCGACCTGACCAAGCCCTGGACGTTCCGTGGCGGCGCCAGCGTCGAGGCTATTTTTGACCGGATATCCGCGGGCGTCCCCAACACGCCCATGCCCTCCCATGCCGCCAACGCCACCGGCGGGGGCAAACTGTCTCCGGAAGACCGATGGCATGTGGCGCGCCATGTGGCCGCAATGGCCGATCCGTCGCTTAAACCCGATCCGGGCCGCACGGCGGTTATCGCCGAAAAGACCGGCGCGCCGCCCGCGGGGCCGGACGATCCCCAATGGAGCGCGGCGCCTTCCACCGCGTTCTGGCTTGCTCCGCAATTGATGGAAGGGGAGCGGTTGTTCACGCCCGCCAACGATTCGCTGGCTGTCCGGGCGCTTTATACGGAACGGGAGTTGTTCCTGCTGGTCGTGGTGGATGACCGGACACGCTCAATACCCGGTGATGAGCGCGCTCAGGCATTGGCGGTGGGAGAGTACGGGCTGGACGCGCTGGCAATTCAGACGCCGCTTGAGTTGGATGATGTCCGGCCTTTTATCACGGAGACAGGACGCTCCCCGTATCCCAGATGCACTGGCGCGCCGACGGCGAAAGCGCCGTGTACGTGGCGCGCGGGACGCGCTCGCGGGCCAGGGCGCCCGCGGCGCCGGATGCGATGGCGAACGGCGAATGGCGCGAGGGGACGTGGCGGGTGATGTTCCGCCGTCCGTTGGACGGAATCGGGAAGACGATGCCCGCGATCGCGCCGGGACGGTTCATCCCCATCGCGTTCGCCAACTGGGATGGTTCCAACGGCGAGCGCGGCTCGCGCCATACGCTCACCGGCTGGAACTGGCTCTTGCTCCGCGAGGAGCCGCGCGCTACCCTATGGCTGTACCCCGCGCTGGCGTTCATCGCGCTGGCGGCGGGGCAATGGGCGCTCGCCCGCGCGTTGCGCCGGGGCGAAAGGGACGTGTAGTTGTGATGAAGTACGCTATTTTCGCTGTCTCCATACTTTCGTTCGCGCACTCGTATTCCTGGGCCGCCGATGGCGCGGCGCTGGTCAAACAGCATAACTGCGCCGCCTGCCACGCCATGAAAGGGCCATCCGCCGCCACGGTGGAGGCGGTCCTCAAACGCAAGGCGCCCGACCTGTTCTACGCGGGCAGCAAGTTCAACCGCGAATGGCTGGTTGGTTGGCTCCAAAGCCCCACGGTGATCCGCCCCGCCGGCACGGTGTACGTGAACCATGTCGAGATCAAGGACGGCAAGGACACGCTAATACCGCCCGCCGGATGCCCCGTGAAACTTGCCGCGCCGGAGGCCGCCGCCGTGGCGGATTACCTGATGACGCTGAAGGACCCCAACATGAAGTCCGGCGTTTTCACCCCCGCGCCGGTCAAGGCGGGCAAGGCGCGGCTGATCCTTACCCGCGACGAGGCGTGCGACGCCTGCCACCGTCTGCCGGAAAAAGGCGGAGGCGTTTCCTGCCCGACGCTGGAAGGCGCGGGCGCGCGGCTGAATCCCGACTGGATGTACAGCTTCATCCGCGATCCCCATTATTGGGATCCCACGGCGTGGATGCCCAAGAAGACGTATGACGATGAACGATTGCGGATCATGGTCAACTACCTGGCGGCGTTCAGATGAGGGCGCTGGCGCTGATCCTGCTCCTCGCGGCTCCCGCCCAGGCGGCCTCCCCGGCGGAGGTGTACCGCCTCTACTGCTCCCAATGCCACGGGACGCTCGGGACGGGCGCGGGGATCAATTCAGCCGCGCTTAAGGTCCAGCCGCGCGACCATACCAGCGCGGCGGACATGGGCAAACTCACCGACGCCGATTTGTTCAAGGCGGTGCGGGACGGGGGCGTCGCCGTGGGCAAATCGCCCCAGATGCCCCCGTTCGGCGGCGCGCTTGGCGACGGTGAGATAAAAAGCCTCGTCGTCCACTTGCGCGGCCTATGCCGCTGCAAGGGTCCATAGCGGCTGTTTAACGTCTGTTGGGAATCCCTACACCACCCTGTCCTGATTTTGGACAATTGATTTTGCCCTCGTGGCGGGGGAGGCACGCGGCCTTCGGGGTAGTATGAAAACCCACCTGTTAGCATCCAGAAAATCAATGCGATAACAACCGGCGTTCCACGCGGCGCGCATTCACCAAACTTGGCACGTTCCCTGCCTATTACCCGTGACAACGGCGGGGAAAACCCCGTTGACGGCGGAAACGGATGTTTGGAGGGCAGCGCCCAATGAATAAGAAGTTGGCGGTTCTGGGAGCTATCGTGATAGCCTCGCTTTCCATCGCGCTTGGCGCGTGCGGAGGCGGAGGCGGCGGTTCCGGCGGCGCCGCGCTGGACGATACCGCCACCGCCGACCTGAGCGCCATCGCCCTTGCCCCCGACCCTTCCTGGCACGACAGCTACCGCACGGGCCGCCATGCCGGCTATGACTGTTCTTCGTGCCACACCTCCGTGGCGCGCGTGGCGGCGCGCGAAATCGCCGGAGCGGACATCTGCGCCCAATGCCACTTCGCTGACTACAATAAAACCTCGCTGTTCGACCATCAGGCCCACAACGTGGGGACCTATTGCAACAGTTGCCACTATTCCGACACGTTCCGCGGCCGCGCCCGCGTGGCCGCAAGTTCATGGCACACCTCCGTCACGGCGTCGTGCGAGTCGTGCCATACCAACCGCGCGCCCTCGTCCCATTCGGACGGGCGGACCAGCGGCTGCGCCAATTGCCATAAATACTCGTCCAACTCATGGGCGGTGACCTCCAGCGGAACGCACTCCACCGCCAATTGCTCGAATTGCCACAGCGGCAAGGCGCCCGCGAACCATTATGGCTCCACCTGCGAAAGCTGCCACAGCTATCCAAGCTGGAAAGGCGCGGCCATCTCCCACGCCTCGTACACCAGCGGCTGCTCCACGTGCCACAGCGGCAAGGCGCCCGCGAACCATTACGGCTCCTCGTGCGAAAGCTGCCACAACTCCTCAAGCTGGAAGAACACCTCGTTCACACACGGCAGCGTCACCTCCAACTGCGCCAGTTGCCATACCAAGCACTATAGCGGCTACGCCTGCGAGCTGTGCCACACGTCGGGGATAAGCTGGAAGTTCAAGCATTCGCAGGTCAGCAGCGCCTCGTGCAACGCCTGCCACGGTTCCGGAGTGGGCGACGATGACGACGACGACGATGATGATGATGATGACGGCGAGGACGATGACAAGGACGACGACCATAAGCGGGTATGGTCTCTGTAACGCTTGACTGAAAATTAGGGGACACGAGGGGGTATGGCGTTAAGGCTTATCGCCGCGCTGGTGTGGCTTGCCGCCGTCCCTGCGTTTGCGCAGGATTTTGGCAAGCTGATAAGCCCCGGCGATCTTTCCACGCTCCATGCGGAGGCCGAGGGGCTGGCCAACTGCGCCAAATGCCACGCGCTCACCGGCGGCATCCCCGACTCAAGCTGCGTCGAGTGCCATAAGGACATTGGCGCCCGCGTGCAGTCCGGCGCGGGATTGCACGCCAGGGCCGCCGCCGATGGCAAAAAGTGTTTCCAATGCCATTCCGACCACAAGGGCAGATCCTTCAACATGGTCTCCTTCGACACGAAGGAGTTCGAACATTCGCAAACCAACACCGGCTACGTTCTTGACGGCAAGCACACCAAGGCGGACTGCGCCAAGTGCCACACCGCCAAAACCGCGAAAGGCGCCAAGACGTATTTGGTCAAGGACGCCTCGTGCCGCGCCTGCCACCAGGACGTCCACAAAGGGACGCTGGGAACCGATTGCGAACGCTGCCACAACGCCGAGTCGTGGAAAGGCGAGAACGTCCGGTTCGACCACGCCAAAACCCGCTACCCGCTTGACGGCAAGCATGAGAAGGCGGCGTGCGCCAAGTGTCACGTCACCGGCGCGGTGTTCAAGGTCGCGGGCTTCGAAAAGTGCGTCACCTGCCACAAGAAGGACGATGTCCACAAAAACTCGCTGGGCGAAACCTGCGAGAACTGCCACAAGACCTCGAGCTGGAAAGAAGTCCGCTTCGATCACGCCAAGACCAAGTATCCCCTGGAAGCCAAGCACGCCGCCGTGCCGTGCGCCGGATGCCATCAGGGCGCCAAACGCGGCGAGTACAAGGTCGCCAAATACGACACCTGCGGCGCCGCGGGTTGCCACGACACGAAAAAGCGGGGACTGGTCCACGGTGACCAGTTCGCCGTCCGGCGCTGTGACGAGTGCCACACCGTCAAGGGCTGGAAGCCGGCGCTGTTCCGGCACGACAGCCCCGCGTACAAGGGCTACAAGCTGGAAGGCAAGCATTCTGGCGTGGAGTGCGGCAAGTGCCATGCCGCCAGTCTGCTGGGCGAAGTCCGCTGGCGCCCCCTCAAGTCCGATACGTGCGACGCCTCCGGCTGCCACGACACCAAACCGCGTGGCTACATCCACGGCGCGCAGTTCAAGGCCCAGCGGTGTGACAGTTGCCACGAGGTGAAGGGCTGGAAACCGGCGCTGTTCCGCCACGACGGCGCGGAGTACAAGGGTTACAAACTGCGCGGCAAACACGCGCAGGTGGCGTGCGACAAGTGCCACAAATCCGGCCCGGCCGGCGAGGTGAAGTACAAGCCGGTTGAGACCAAGTCCTGCGACACCGCCGGTTGCCACGCCGACCCGCACCGGGCGCAGTTCCGGGGCAAGGCGTGCGACAGTTGCCATGTTGAAGAAGACTGGAAAAAACTGACCTTCGACCACGCCTCCGGCAGCCGGTTCGCCCTGCGCGGCAAGCATTCCGCCGCGGCGTGCGACAAGTGCCACCTCAACAAGCTGTGGAAGCCCCTGGCGATGGAGTGCAAGGACTGCCACCAGAAAGACGACAAGCATAAAGGCGGGTTCGGCCAGCGTTGCGGCGAATGCCATGGCGAAGACACATGGAAGACCAAAAAGTTCATCCACCGCCTCACAGGCTTTAACCTGGACGGCGCCCACGCGGGGCGGGTCTGTTCCGATTGCCACACGGCGCCCGGCTACGCCGCCGCCAGCCCCGCTTGCGGCTCGTGCCACACGGACGCGCACCTGAACCAGTTCGGGGAGAAGTGCGAGGACTGCCACAACGCCTTCTCTTGGGAGCCGGTGAAGTTTAACCACAACCTCACCGGTTTTAGGCTGGAGGGCGCCCACCGCGCCACGCCATGCCGCGACTGCCACACGGACCGCTTCTACCGCGGCGCGCCCGCGGACTGCTATGCGTGCCACTCGGCTGATTTCTTCAGCCCCGCCGCGTCGGCCTTCCACAGTCCGCTTAACACCAACTGCGCCGATTGCCACAAGGTGTACTCGTGGACGCCCGCCGCCGGGCACAAGCACACCAGCATGACCTTCACCGGCGCCCACCGCGCCGTCGAGGGCGAGTGCGCCAAGTGCCACGCGGGCGGCTCCAGCCAACTGCTGTTCCCCGGCGCGGACGCGGAGAGCGATTGCGAGTTGTGCCACACCGCGGACTATTTCAAGGAACACGCCAACGGTAAACCCGCCGGCGTTCCCGCTTGCCCGCAGACCTGCTCCTTGTGCCACAACACCGGCGACTTTGACAACGCCAAGGAGACCATCGGATGCGACTGATCGCGGCGTTGATGACGCTGGCCGCGCTGTTCGCGGCGCCCGCGTACGCGGCCAAGGTGCGCGGCATGGTCTCCGGCTCCGTGTACAACCACGATGACGACGTATCCGCCCAGGACTTCACCGTCACCCGGTTCAACGTACGGCTCAACGCCGATGACATAGCGGGGGAGGGGACCTACCTTACCCTGCGCGCCACCACCCGTTCCGCCGGCAGCGACTACAACCGCGACATCCCCGGCAGCCGGATTGAAACCCTTGTCGCCGGAGCCAACGGGATATGGTCGTTCCTGGACGTGGCCGTGGGGCGCCAATGGCTGCGCGACATCCCCACCGCTCGCGTGGACGGCGCCGCCGTGACCGCCCATCTGGGGGACTATTCCGGCGCGGGCCTGTTCGGCGGCCAGGCGCCCGACCCTTACAACGACACCGTCAGCGGCGATTACACCACCTTCGGCGGGTACGCCTTCTACCGCGCGCCGGAGGCGGGGGTAAGCGGCGGCTACGTGACCACGCTGTTCAAGGGGAACGAGGACTTGTCGTTCATCTCCGGCGCCGGGTACCTGGCGCCGTCAACGGATCTGCGCGTGTACGCCACCGCCCGTAGCGACCATAACGTGGCCAAGGGCCAGTGGGAAACCACGAACCTGTCTGTTAGCCTTAACTACCGCGCCGGGCAAGTGGCGCGCCTGGGCGCCGCCTACAACCAGTACCGCGCCGTGCGCCGCTACGAGTCCATGGACTACAGCCTCAACTACGATCTGCAGACCACCATGCGCTTCTCCGGCGATTTCAACGTCACGCCGGACCTTGTGGTGTACGGCCGGTTCGACGCCCGCACACGCGAGACGGACAGCAAAAGCGCCACCCTGTACGTCGCCGGCGTCCGGCAGAAACAGATCATGGACTGGCTGTACTACGACATCTCCTATCGCGGCGTGAACTATTTCACCTCCACCTCGTCGCAATACGCCGCCGCCGTGGGGGCCGATCTGGACAACCCCGATCTTACCGCGGAGCTTTCCGCCTCGCTGCTCAACAACGAGCAGGACGGCGCGGCCAATTCACTGCGGCAGATGGTGTACGGCGGATCGGTGGACTGGCGGATCACGGATCAACTCTACGCTTCGGGCAAGATCGAGGTGTCCAACGAGCAGTACCTGGACGTGGACTCCATCTACACCGCCAAGGCCACGGACACCTATAACGCGATGACGTTCTTCCTGTACGCGGGCTATAACTTCTGACCTCGCGCGGTTTTGCGTTGACGGCGCGCCGCGCCCTCACTAGAATCCCCCATTGGACGTTTATTGAAGGAGACGCCGCGTGGCAGAAAAGCCCTTGTCGAAAGAAGAAGAATACTTCGCCCGCCAGGAGTTTGAACGCAAGAAAAAAACCGACGAGGATCAGCAGCAAAAGCTGGCCGCGGCGGAACGCGAACGTCTGCGCGAATTACATCACATGCGCTGCCCAAAGTGCGGGATGCATCTGATCGAGATTGATTTCAGGAACATCAAGATTGACCGCTGCTCCCACTGCGACGGCGTGTGGCTGGACGCGGGCGAACTGGATCACATCCTGACTGACAAAAGCGGCTCCTTCTTGAGCTTTTTGAACGTTTTCAAGGGCTAACGCTCCGCGCCCCTTTTTCGCGTAGGGGCGCATCGTGATGCGCCCGTTTTTTACTCCCCCTGCCCGAGGGGGAGTGGCGGCGTTTCGCCGCCGAGGGGGTGCGACCCCTGCGAGGGGGTGCGACCCCTGCGAGGGGGTGGGAGCTTACTCCAAGTTGATCTCGCGCAAGATTAAAGAACCCTCTCCCGCCCAAGGGGCGTACTCCCCCGCGCCGGGAGTGAGTCGTCTTTAGAAGGGCGGCCCCGAAGTAGCCGTCCGGAATCGTAGGGGCAAGGCTTGCCTTGCCCGATTTTGTTGTAGAGGGCGCGGCAAGCAGCGCCCCTACGGACGAATGAAAGTGTACAAATCCCGAAGCCCTGAGCAACGCGAAGGGCCTTGTAGCCGCTTATCTTCGCTTCCCCGTGGTCGCCTGACCACGGTTTTTACCTCCCCCTCACCCGGC
>JACQZB010000094.1:2051-4893 GCA_016207925.1 Nitrospinota bacterium | reverse complement strand
GGTAGTGCGTCAGTTTGAATTATTTTTGGAAAAGTGTGCTGCAAGGTCCTTCGGCTTTGCCTCAGGACTTCAACAATAAGCGTGAGATGCCTTTACCGGCGCCCTGAGCGGAGCGAAGGGCCTTGCGGTTCAAATTTCAAATTGAGACACTACTAACTTTTAATTTAAGGAAAACCGGAATGGGTGAAGACCGCCGTCCCTGGGGCGGCTACGCCGTGCTGTACGACGGCGCCGACTGCAAGGTTAAACGCATCACCGTGCTGCCCGGCAAACGCCTGTCGCTCCAGCGCCACCAACGCCGCGCCGAACACTGGTTCATCGTATCGGGAACAGGAGTGGTCACGCTCGACGGCGAGCGAATCCCCGTCGCCGCGGGCGTGGCCGTGGACATACCCAAGAGCGCCGCGCACCGCATCGCCAATACCGGCGCCGTGGACGTGGTGTTCATCGAAACGCAGACGGGGGATTATTTCGGCGAGGACGACATCGAACGGCTGGAGGACGATTTCGGGCGGGCGTAGATTCGGCCCGTGGTGATGATTGTAGGGGCGGCCCCCCGTGGCCGCCCGCTGGATAAAATGTCAAGATTCAAGACCTGACCCCAATTTTGACTTTTTTTGCTCAAAGCTACCCCCCCCCCCCTGGGGGAAAGTCAAGAATATTTTTTGCCCGTGGTTGGAATTGGCTGGTACAGCCAAAATATGCCCGGAGCGGAGCGTGACGCGGGCCGGGCTGGCCGCGCTCTTTATTCCCCCTCACCGGCGGGGGCAGGGGTGGCTCCCCGTCAATATGTCACGATTCATGACTTGCGGCAATTCCAGTACGGCGCAATGCGCCTCGCCATGAAAAACATGTGCGCCATGGCTTTCCCCGGCGTTATAATCAAAACCAAACATGATGAGCGATAAAAAGCTTTTTCTTAGGATCAGCAGAGGATCGCTGGCGAACATACGTTTTGAACAGATGACAAAACTTGCGGAGGCTTTCGGATTCAGATTGAGCAGAATAAACGGAAGCCATCATATTTTCGTTCATCCCGATGCGGCGCAAATCTTGAATTTGCAGAACGTCAATGGAGCCGCGAAACCATATCAGGTCAAGCAGTTCCTGAAGTTGGTCGAAACCCATAACCTGAAAATGAAGGGCCGGTCATCATGAAGGACTACCACATCAACATTTTTTTCAGCGAGGCGGATGACGGTTATATCGCCGACATTCCGGACCTGGTGTTCTGCTCCGCGTTTGGCGCATCGCCCGAAGAAGCCCTTAAAGAAGCCCTCGCCGCCAAAAAGGAATGGCTTGCCACCGCGAAAGCCGAGGGGAAGAATATCCCCGAACCAAAATACAAACCCGCCATCTATCAAGCCGCGTAACCGGCCCGCCGGAGCTTGGCGGCGGCGTTTATCTTCCGTAGCGGCGATTCATGAATCGCCCCGCAATATTTTCCTTCCCCTCGGCCAAGGGGAGGAAAACGTGCTGACCTCCTCCGCCCTTGCTGATTCCCCCGATAATTTTCGCCCGCCCCCTAATGCGCTGTCGCTTTCCCCTCCTGTGAGATACATGTAGTACACAGGATCAAGGGAATCGAAAATGAAAACGATGGTGCATGTCCGCATAGACGAAAAGACCAAAACCCAAGCTACCCAAACCCTGGCCACCATGGGGCTTTCGGTGTCCGACGCGGTTCGCGTGTTTCTCAAACGCGTGGCGGCCGAAAAAGCCATCCCCTTCGACGGGCGGGTTCCCAACTAGCAAACCGCGGCGGCGATCCGCGAACTTGAAACCGGCAAGGGGAAACGGTTCAAGAGTGTCAAGGCCTTGATGGACGATCTGAATGCTGACGATTGAGCGCGCGGCGGCGTTCAAGCGGGACTATAAAAAAGTTTGGGCCGCGCCCCGGCATCGAAACATTGATTCACTGCTCTGCTCGCTGCTGGAAGCGCTGCAAACCGGCCACGGGGTGTTGCGTCTGGCCCGGCTGGGATCCCATAGCGAACTGTTCGGCTGAACGTTTCCGCTTCGCCATCTCATTCACGACGCTGCAACCACGTCTTATCACCTCACGCCGATAAGCTCCATGAAGCGGCGGAAGGCGGAGCGGTAGTTCAACTCACCCTCGGTGGGGTACTGGCGCAGCACCTTGCGGGTGTCCTCTTTGTCGAGAATCTTCAGCACCAAGTCGCGCTCTTCGGTGACGGCATAGTCCCGCAGGGTGTTTTCACTGCGAAATGTATCGCCATACAGGGCGGGCGCGGGCGGCGCTTTTGGAGGATCCTCGCGCGGCTCCTTCTCAGCGGACTTGGGCTCCACCGGCTTTACCGGCTCATGGGCCTTTTCGGCCACATCGGCCCGCAGGGCGTCCATAGCCGCCGATTCCAGGTCAACGCGGTCCGATTCGGTATCCAGCTTGGCGGCGGGCGGCGCATCGCGGCGCTCCCGGTCGTCGTTTTCCACGGGACGCCGGGCGCGTTCGGCCATCCGGGCCAGATCGGCTCCCTCTATACGGGTGATTTCAATGGGTTCCATGGGAACCTCCGCGCACACGTTCTTACGTCTTCTTATCGGCGGGATAGAGTGAGGACTTTATCGGATAACGCGCAAGGCTACTGCAGATACACGCTTTCCTCGCCGAGGATTTCCTCCACGGCGCCGATCAGCTCATCGCCGGCGGACACGCGCAAGCCCCCGGCGCGCATGGTAAGTTCCCCCTTGCCGGGGATGTTGAAATGCAGCGCCACCTCGCACTTGCCCCGGTGGCGGGTGAATATCCCGCGCAACTGTTCCAGCGTCTCCGGCTCAAGCCCCGGAGTGGATACGTTGACATGCACGGAGTTGGTGAAGC
>JACQZB010000094.1:0-2019 GCA_016207925.1 Nitrospinota bacterium | reverse complement strand
TGATCTCCTGGGCGATCAGCTTGGCGCCGTTCTCGTCGTCCACGTCGGCCTGGCCCTTGATGAACACCGGCTCCTCGCTTTCCACCAGTTCTAGGTTCTTGGCCAGCACGTCGGGCCAGATCAGCGCTTCCACCGATCCGGCCAGATCCTCCAGCGTGACGCGGGCGAAGCGTTCGCCCTTTTTATTGTTCATGTATTTGCGGGCGATGATCATGCCGCCCATGCGCGCTTCGGCGCGGTGGGCTGCGTTGGCCAAAGTCGCGGTGGTGAAAGTGGCCAGCCGTCTGAGGTCGGCGGCGCTGGCGTTGAGCGGATGGCCGGAAAGGTAAAAGCCCAGCGCCTCTTTTTCATAGGCCAGCCGCTCCTTCTCCGGCCATTCGGGCAGATCAAGCGCCGCGTCCTCCTCCGGGGCCGCGCCCCCCAGGGCGGCGAACAGGCTGGACTGGCCGATCTCACGGTCCCGTTGGGCCTTCTGGGCGGAACCGAGCGCCTGCTCGACGCTTCCGAACAGCCCGGCGCGGCTTTTGCCGGTAAAGTCGAACGCGCCGCACTTGACCATGGCCTCCATGGCCCGCCGGTTAAGCGTTTGCGGCTTCACCCGCCCGGCCATGTCGGCAAGCGAGGCGAACGGCCCCCCTTCGTCCCGCGCCTCGATGATGGCCCGCGCCGCCGTCTCCCCCATCCCCTTGATGGCCGAAAGCCCGAACCGCACCGCCCCCTCCACCACGGCGAACTCGCTTTGCGACTTGTTGACGTCCGGCGGGGCCACGGCCAACTTCAGGTCGCGGCATTCCTGCAGGTAGCGTTGCGCCTTATCCGTGTTGTCGGCTTCGGAGCTTAACAGCGCCGCCATGTACTCGGCTGGGTAGTGGGCCTTAAGGTAGGCGGTCTGGTAGGCCACCAGGGCATAACAGGCGGAGTGTGACTTGTTAAAGCCGTATTCGCCGAACTTTTCGATGTTCTCCCACAGGGCGGCGGCTTTCTTCTGCTCGTGGCCCAGCTTCACCGCGCCGGAGACGAACTTGTCGCGCAGTTGATCCATGATCTCCTGCTTCTTCTTGCCCATGGCCTTGCGCAGCGCGTCGGCTTGCGCCATGGTGAAGCCCGCCAGCAGGTTGGCGATCTTCATCACCTGCTCCTGGTACACGATAACGCCATAGGTCTCCTCCAGCGCCTCGCGGGCCTGGGGGAACTCGTAGGTCACTTCTTCGTGGCCGTGCTTGCGCTTGACGTACTGGTCGGCCATGCCGCTGTTGATGGGGCCGGGGCGGAACAGGGCAACGAGCGCGATGATGTCCTGGAACGTGGTGGGCTTCATCTTGCGGATCAGGTCGCGCATCCCGGAAGATTCGAGCTGGAACACCCCCAGCGTGCGCGCCGCGCCCAAAAGCTCGAACGTTTTGGCGTCGTCGAGCGCCACAAGATCAATGTCGAACGCGGGATCATGGTTCTTGCGGATATGGGCGGCGGTGTTGTGGATCACGGTAAGCGTGCGCAGGCCCAGGAAGTCCATCTTGAGCAGACCCAGCTTCTCCACGTCGCCCATCTGGTACTGGGTGGTGATGTCCTCCTTGTCGGGCGCCTTGTACAGCGGCAGGTAGTGGATCAGCGGCTCCGGGCTGATGACCACCCCCGCGGCGTGCGTGGAAGCGTGGCGCGCGGTGCCCTCCAGCGCGCGGGAGACGCGCAGCAGCCGGGCCACCTCCGGGCTTTCTTTCTCCATGGCGCGCAGCCGCGGCTCCTCCTCCAGCGCCTTTTCGATGGTGATCTTCAGGTCGTTGGGGATCAGCTTGGCGATTTTGTCCGCCTGGGCGTAGGGCATGTCCAGCACGCGGGCCACGTCGCGCACCACCGCCTTGGCCTTCATGGCGCCAAAGGTGATGATCTGGGCCACGTTGCTGGCGCCGCCGTAACGCGCCCGCACATATTCGATCACCTCGCCGCGCCGGTCCATGCAAAAGTCAATGTCAATATCCGGAATGGAGATGCGGTCGGGGTTGAGGAACCGCTCGAAGATCA
>JACQZB010000093.1 GCA_016207925.1 Nitrospinota bacterium | reverse complement strand
GGCGCGGAGCAGGGGCGCGGGGTGTTTGGCCGGATCATAGGTCAGGGGACGGAGCTATTGGTCTATACCGAATTGGGCATGGGGTTCCGCTTCATGGCGTCCACCCTGGGCGAGACCACGCGATCCGGCCGCAAGGTGGTGTCGCTGAAGGATGACGACGCGCTGCTGGGCGTCACGGTGGTCAACGGGCCGCTGGTGTTCGCGCTGTCGTCGGATGGGCACGGGCTGCTGATGGCGTCGGAGGAAATCGCGCAGTTGTCCGGCCCCGGCGGGGGTGTGCGGTTGATAAAGCTCAAACACGGCGCCACGCTGATGGCGGCGCGGGTGGTGAAGCCCAAGGACACGGTGACGTTGCTGTACCTTGGCGGCAAGGACGACGTGTACAAGGTGAACGATTTGGAGAAAGGCGCGCGCGGCACGGTGGGGCGCGTGGTGGCCTCGCGCCGGAAGAAGCTTATCGGGTTGGCGGGGGGATAATGGGTATGCGAGTGGCAGGCGTGTTGGTAGGGGCGGCCCCCCGTGTCCGCCCGGTTGGTGTAGAATTGCTGTATAAAAAATATATGCGATATTGATGCGCTATTAGCGGGTACCCATGGGAATCAACGAACTGCTCAAGGAAAAGCGGGGCGAGATTCTAAAAATCGCCGCCAGGCATGGCGTAAGCGGGATTCGTGTGTTCGGCTCCGTGGCGCGCGGCGAAGCCACGGAAAACAGCGATGTGGATTTCCTCATAGAGGTAACCGGCCCCACGACACCATGGTTCCCCGGCGGCTTGGTGATGGACTTGGAGGAATTGTTAGGGCGGCATGTTGAAGTTGTTGAGCGGGACGCGATCCGTCCCGCATTGCGCGACCGCGTGCTCAAGGAAGCCGTGCCGGTATGAAGGAAGACCGGGTTTATTTGGACCACATCTCCGAGTGCCTTGGATGGATCGCGCGGCATATCGCCGAAGGCGGGCGCGAGGCTTTTCTCAATGACCGGAAAACCCAAAGCGCCGTATTGCGGGAATTGCAGACTCTGGCCGAATCATCGCAACGTCTTTCTCAACCGCTGAAGGACAACCACCCCGAAGTCCCGTGGCGCGGTTTGGCAGGTTTCCGCAACGTGCTTGCGCATGATTATCTTGGCATCAATCTTGGGCGCGTATGGGAAGTTGTTGAGCGTGATTTGCCAGTGTTGCGCGCGGCCATTGAGAAGTTGCGGCAAGGATGACTTGATGGCAAATTGCCGCGCCTTCCGGTAGGGGCGATTCATGAATCGGCTATGCGATCATAAATACAGGCAGGGCAAACCCTGCCCTTACATTTTTCTCTGGTATGGCGAGACAAATGGACTCTGAACTTATTTCGAGGGATGGTGGATGTCATGGTTGATGCAAATGTCCTTGGGCGATTGCGTGAGGCTCTTGTTGCGATGAAACGCGATAAAGATATTGAAGCAATTGTTTCCGAAAAGGACGCCGTACTGGCGCGATTTCAACCAATATTTTCCCCAGAGCATGTTAATGCAATAACAGCGGAAGAATTTAAAAGCTTCCTGCCATTCCAAAACAACCGTCATTGGAATGGGCTTCAACGCCTTGGGCCACGAATATGTGACAATATGCAGAAGTTGCAGAAAGCCTTAATTACCCTTCTGGATGAAGCACAGCCGATTGATACAAGGCTCAACGCAGTTGTTAGCCAGACATTTGGCATGGGAAAGAATATTGCTACTGCGATCTTGCAGATTCATGAGCCTGCACGGTATGGCGTATGGAATAACTGTTCAGAGGCCAACTTGAAAATGCTTGGCCTATGGCCTGATTTCAAACGTGGGGAGTCATTTGGCGACAAGTACGTAAAAGTTAATCAAATATTGCTCAAACTGCAAGATGACCTGAAAACCGATCTTTGGACGCTAGATGCATTGTGGTGGTATTTAGAAGGTACGGGGAGTAACGGGCCTCAAGGTAAGCCCCCCCCAGAAGGGGGTGCTGAAGGGGTTGCTACAGATCAGCGGTTTGCTTCCCTCTTGCGAAGGAATGGAAACTATATAGTGAAAATGGTGATGACGAAGCCGGATATGAATATCCATGCGACGTCGGCAGGATTGATTTGCTTGCGAAACATAAATCAAAACCGCAGTGGTTGGTGATCGAGCTTAAGCGTGCCCAAACAAGCGATCAAACTGTTGGCCAATTACTAAGATACGTTGGTTGGGTGAAGCGCCGTCTTGCCGAAAAAGGTGACGAAGTTCATGGATTGATTATCTGTCATGAAGCCGATGATTCGCTACGCTACGCCATAGAAGCCGCTTCCAATATAGAAATACGCCAGTACCGAGTTGAATTTCATCTTCAAAATCCTGAAAAGCTCCGATTGTAGCCATGACCACCAACTACTCCGCGAAAGACATTGACGTCCTCGAAGGGCTGGAACCCGTCCGCGTGCGCCCCGGCATGTATATCGGCGGCACGGATACCAACGGTCTGCACCACCTGGTATGGGAAGCGCTGGATAACTCCGTGGACGAGGCCATCAACGGCCATTGCGACAAGATCACCGTCACCGTAAGGAAAGACGGCGGCCTGACCGTGGAGGACAACGGGCGCGGCATCCCCGTTGACCTGCATCCCAAGCACAAAAAACCGGCGCTGGAAATCATCATGACCACGCTGCATTCCGGCGCCAAGTTCTCCAACAAAAGCTATTCAAGCTCCGGCGGACTGCACGGCGTCGGTATATCCGTGGTCAACGCGCTGTCAGAAAAAATGACCGTGGCCGTCAAGCGGGAAGGCTATTTGTGGACGCAATCCTTCGCCCGCGGCCAGTCAACCGGTAAGTTGAAAAAGGAAAGCGCCGCGCGCGGCACGGGCACCACCGTCACCTTTTACCCCGATACGCAAATATTCTCCCGCGTCAAATTCTCCGCCAAAAGGATCATGGAACGGGCGGAGACCAAGGCGTTCCTCAACGCCGGGTTGACCATCGTGGTCAACGACGAGGAGACCGGCCAGACCCACACCTTCCATTACGCCAACGGCATCCGCGACTATCTGGAAAAACTCCTGTCCACCAAGCGCAGGGTAGGGGGCGAGTACTTCTACCACAAGGAGACCAACGGGGTGCACGTTGAAGTGGCCCTGCAATGGACGGAGAACGTCGAGACGGCGGTCTATTCCTACGCCAACTCCGTTTATACGCTGGAAGGGGGCAGCCACGAGGCGGGTCTGCGCAACGCCGTCACCAAAACCCTGCGCGACCTTATCGAGCGCAAGGAGAAAAAGCAGCAAGTCCCCATCACCGCCGACGACGCGCGCGAGGGGCTGGTCGCGGTGCTTTCCATATTCCTGCCCAACCCGCAGTTCCAGGGCCAGACCAAGGAGAAGTTGAATAATCCGGAGGCCACCGGCGCGGTGGAGTCCGCGCTGCGTCCCGCCTTCGAGCGTTTTTTGCTGGAACATCCAACCATCGCCGAGGCGGTGGTGGGGCGGGTGACGCTGGCGGCGCAGGCCCGCGCGGCCAGCCGCAGCGCGCGCGAGGACGTGATGCGCAAGACCTCCATCAGCCACCGGCTGACGCTGCCGGGCAAATTGGCCGACTGCGCCAGCACCGACCCATCGGAGAGCGAGTTATTCATCGTCGAGGGCGACAGCGCGGGCGGCTCCTCCAAGGCCGCGCGCGACCGGCGCACGCAGGCGGTGCTGCCCATCCGGGGCAAGATACTTAACGTGGAGTCCGCCTCGGCGGAGAAACTGGCCGGCAATAACGAGATCAAGGCGCTCGCGCTTTCCATCGGCACGGGCATCGGCCCGCAGTTTGACTATTCCAAGCTGCGGTACGACAAAATCGTCATCATGACCGATGCCGACGTGGACGGCGCGCATATCAGCGCGTTGCTGCTGACCTTTTTCTACCGCCACATGCCGGAGCTTTTCGCGCGGGGCAACATCTATCTGGCCCGCCCGCCGTTGTACCGGGTTGATTTCGGCGACTCCGTTTTCTACGCCCATGACGATGAAGAGAAGGATCGCATCCTCGCCACGGAGAAAGGACGCAAAAAACCGGAATTGCAACGGTACAAAGGACTGGGCGAAATGCCCGCCGCGATTCTTAAGGAGACCACGATGGATCCAAAACGCCGTTCCATGCTGCGGGTGACCATCGAGGACGCGGAAGCCACCGACAAGGCATTCACGCAGTTGATGGGGCGCGACGCCTCCGCCCGCTACGACTTTATCAAGGAAAACAGCGAAGCCTTCCTGCAATCCGGCGCCGCGCTGGACATCTAGAACATCGCGTTCTCATACGCGACAAGTTCGCCATTAGAGAAGCATCACTTCCCCAATTCAATACATTGATTAATTGCTAATTAATCAATCATGC
This sequence comes from Nitrospinota bacterium, assembly GCA_016207925.1. Lineage (GTDB taxonomy): Bacteria > Nitrospinota_A > UBA7883 > UBA7883 > UBA7883 > JACQZB01. The sequence continues at coordinate 6,785 of JACQZB010000093.1, read as the reverse complement.
CTCACTTGATGGGAATAATCACTTCTATTGGTTATAAAATAGCCAATTCATGTCATTGATATAGTTTGCTTTAAATTTGGCTCGTTTCTTGTTAGTTAATTTGGACGTTTGGGGGGAAGTTAGCTTCCAAAGTGTTTTTCATTCTTTGCGGGAAACCTGCGTGCATACGGCTATGGAGGGGGTTTATGGCGGAAGATTCATTTGAGCAAGCGGAAACCATCGAGCGGGACAGCACGTTGCTGATGGTGGCGGTGTCCTTGATCGCGGTGGCGCTGTCGTTGTCAGGCGTGGTGGGGGGCATTGGAGCCGGGTTTGGAATTGGCGAGGGGATCGCGATTTTCGGATTCGCGGTGGTGGTGAACGTGGCGCTTGTGGTCTATCAGGTGGGGGTTGGCAAGCGGATCAACCGTCTTTGCAAACGCCCTTACATTTAAGGAGGAACGCGCATGAAGCTGTCGAGCGAGATGATCGCGGCGCTGCGGGCGGGGGGCGAGAAGGACGTGGTGACGTATTTGACCACGTCCAGCGTTTCCGGGAAGTGCAATTTGTATCTCCAGCCTTACACGGACGTGTACCGGGAGGAGTTCATTATTTCCCCCGACCTGTTCGCGCAGAAAACCAAGATCAACATTAACGAAAACCGGGTGGGTCTGATGACGGTGGCGCACCCGGTCAAGGGGTCGCTGTGGGCGTTCCGCGGCCCGTGCAACATCATCCAGTGGGGTCATCCGCCCAAGTTCGCCTTTCATGGCGTGACGGCGGGCGAAGCGCTGGAGAAGTGGGGCGACTGGAGCAAGCTGGAACCTTACGACACCGTGGCGGAGGATCTTCGGCCCAAGGCGGTGGGTCAGCGGGGTGTGATCGTGCTCAAGGTGGAGGAGGTCTATAACCTGTCGCCCGCGTCTTCGGGCGCGCGCATTTCATAAGGGAGGGGGCCATGAGGATGAACGAGGAGATGCTCAACTCCCTGCGGACCATCGGCACGGGCGGCGTGGTGGTGCATTTGACCACGTGCAGCGCGGAGGGGATTCCCAACACGGTGGGCGAACGGTTCGTGGCGGCGTTTGGCGAGGAGCATATCGTCATCGCGGACATGTTCGCGCAGAAGACCAAGGTGAACCTTAACGAAAACCCGGGGGGGGTGATCACCGTGGCGCAGCCGGTGAAGGGGCGCCATTGGGCGTTCCGGGGGCCGTGCACGATCCTGATGTGGGGCGAGGACGAGAATTACGATTTTCACGGCGTGCGCGCCGGCGACGTGCTGCGGGAGTGGGGCGACTGGGCCTCCAAGGAGCCGCCGTCGGAGGTGCCGCCGGACATTCGCCCGCCGGCGTTGTGCCAGCGCGGCGTGATCACGCTCAAGGTGGACGAGGTGTACAGTTGGAAACCCGAAGAATCCGGCCGTCCGGTTCTATAAGGAGAAAGATACACATGGCGACAATGACACCGAGAATGAAGGCGTGGCTGGAGAAATTCGGCGCGCACATCGGCACGGCGACGAAACAGGGCTACCCGACCACCATCGTGGTGGAGCAGGCGTCCATCACCGGCGACGGGGTGGTGGCGTTCAACCTTACCCCCGCGCAGGCCAACCAGATCAAGGACAACATCGCGCAGAACCCTTACGTGGCGCTGGCGCCGCACGCCATCGCCAGCATCCGCGCGGCCTACCAGTTCAAGGGGCCGGCCGCGCTTTCGGGGAACACCCTGCAGGTGACGGTGAAGGAGATTTACTGCACCAAGCCGGGTCCGGAGGCGGCGTTGCGCCTGGATGTGCTGCCGCTGGAGCATATCGTCAAGTTCGAGGAGAGCCGGTGGCGGGATTCCGGTCCGCCCAAGTGACGGCGATGGAGGGGGATACAACCATGAACGATCACCATGCGCGGAGGGGGATAGTATATGGCGGTGCTTGAGAAAAAACAGCTTTCCGGGTTCATCAACCCTCGGTGGATGAAACCCAGGTGTGTGCGGTATTGGGAGATCGGCGCGATTCCGTGCATCCTGGGGGTGTGGATGCCGGATTTCGTTGAGCAGTATGCGTTATTGATGGCGGGTCAGCCCAACTATGCGTTCCCGCCGGTTATCACCTACGTCGGGGCGCTGTTCCTGTTCGCCGCGTGCGCCCACGCCATCGAGAAGATGGGCTTCCACTACAACATCGTGATGGCCGGCGGATGGGGCGCGGTGACGCTGGCGGGGTTGAGCGTGCTATTCCATTTCATGATCACCCCCGGCGAGCCTTTGATGCTGGCGCTCACCGTGCTGTGCATCGGGTTGTGCGCCTACGCGGCCACGTCCATGTTCTACATGACCATCTCCAAGGCGGCGGAGATCGGCATGGAGACACGGATGGCGCGCGACCAGACGGCGGTGCTGATCCTCAACCATGCGGCGCTTCTGATGGGCGGGGCGTCGGTAATCGCCATCCTGCTCCAGTCGCCCTTGTGGGTCTTGCTGCTTCGGGTGACGGTGATCCTGTTCACGATGGCGTGGATCGCGTGCCGGACGGCGGTCTATTTTTTCAAGACGGACAAGTCCATCGGGGTGTTTTTCGCCAAGCCGCCCGACGAGCAGTTCTGGATTTAAGGAACGGGAGGGGAAGTGATGAGCGAGGCGCAGACGATCAGGAAACAGGAGGCGCTGCCGTGGGTGATCCCGGAGCAGTGCGAGGCGTGCGCCGACTGCGTGAACGCCTGCCCCGTTTACAGCCTGGAGATGTGGGAAACAGCCAATCCGGATTTTTCCATCCCCTGACTGTCCAACCCGGACGCGTGCATCGGGTGCGGCAAGTGCGAGGAAGCGTGCGTGTGGGGCGCGATCAACATGACCAGCTATGTGGATGAGGCGCGCGCGCGCCTGTTCACGCGGCGTCCGCCGGGGCTGGCGCTCCAGTCGGAGAAGCGCAAGTTCAGCCTGCGCGAGGCGGCGGCGGATCACAAGGTGGTGATCCTTACCTGCCTGGACTCGCGGCTGCACGTGGAGGACATCCTGCAGGAGCATAGGGATAACGCCTTCGTGCTGCGCAACGCGGGCGCGGCGGTCACCGACTGCGTGATCCGTTCGATGATGCTGGCCATAGACGCCTTGGGGGCGCGCGAGATCATCATCGTGGGCCACCGGGTATGCGGATTGCGGACGGTGGATACGCGGGGCCTGCAAAAAATCGTGGAGGACCGTGTGGAGGAGCCTGCCCGCCAGGCGCTGGGCCTGCCGTTCAAGCAATGGCTGCGCCTGGCCACCGATCCGGAAGCGCATCTCAAGGCGCAGGCGGTATTGGCGCGCGAGGCGCGGCTGATACCGCGCGATGTGCCGGTCACCGCGCTTATGTATGTTTCTCGGCGCTCATAGAAACGGAAGCGGCGACGATCCTGGTGGACACCGGCGTCACCGGCATCGCCATGGAGCACAACCTTGGGTTGATGGGCCTGACGGTGGACGACATTGACCTTGTGGTGTTCTCCCACGGCCATAACGACCACACAGGCGGCTTGAGCCGCGTCAAGGGGCGCATCCTGGCGCACCCGGACATGCTGCTGGAGCGCTGCCTGACGCCCAAGCCGGGGGTGAGCTACGACCTGACCAGCCCCGCGCCCGACCCGGCCCGGCATCAGATCGAGTACCACCGCGAGCCGGTTAAACTGGCGCCCGGCGTGATGACCACGGGGGAAGTCCCCCGCATCCACGAGTGGGAGGAGTTGAAGGTGTTCCGCATCACCCGTGACGGGCAGGATGAGGAGGATCACGTCCGGGACGATCAGGGCATCGTCATCAACACGGACAAGGGGTTGGTGGTCATACAGGGGTGCAGCCACGCGGGGATCATCAATACCATCGAAGCGGCCAAGAAAGTGACGGGAGTGGATGAGGTGTACTGCGCCATCGGCGGGTTCCACCTGATCGGTCCGGCGGAAAAGAAAATAGACCGCACCATCGGGGAATTCAAGCGCCTCGACGTCAAGAAGGTGATTCCCATCCACTGTTCGGGATTCGAGGCGATCAAGCAGGTGTCGTTGCAGATGCCTGACCGGTTCGAATACTGCACCGTGGGCTGCGAAATGGAATTTTAACCGCGCTGATCGCCTGTGGGCGGGGAGTATAATGGAGGCGGCGCCACGGAAGGGGGTTGCATGGGGTGGTTCTGGACACCGTTTCCGGCATGGGCATGAGAGATAACGCGCGCGCGGAGTTAATCCCCGGACTGTTGCGTGAAACACGCGGGCCAGGAGGATTGACGCGCAAGCGGGTGGCGCGCGCCGCCGCGCGGCTTGGTGTGCCGGACGTGGCGGCGGCGGAAGCGGCCACCTTCTACCCTGCGTTCACCGCGCCGCGGGCGCGCTGGCAAATACGGCTGTGTAAAAGCCTTTCGTGCCACCTGGAGGAAGGCCGCGCGGTGTACGCCGCATTGCGCAAAGCGCAGAAATGGGCCGCCGCGCGCGAGGCTCCGGGAAGCGCCCGCTTCGTCATTATGAACGCCGATCAGGGCGAGCCGTGGACGTTCAAGGATCACCACTTGCTCGAGCATCATGCCGGGCGCGCGATTGAAGGGTTGCTGATCGCCTGCCATGCCGTAGGAACTGGCCGGGCGTATATTTACCTCCGGCACGATTACGATAACCTCCGGCGCGCCCTTGAACGGGAACTGCGGCAAGCGATGGCGGCCGGCGATGGCGGGGCGCCGGAGGTTTCGCTATGGACCGCGCCGGGCGGCTACATCTGCGGCGAGGAAAGCGCGCTGATCGCCTCGATGATGGGGCGGCGGGCCGAACCGCGGCCACGTCCGCCGTTTCCCGCGCAGGCGGGACTGCATGGATTGCCGACGGTTATCAACAACGTGGAGACGTTGGCCAATGTCCCCGCGATTATCGAACACGGGGCGGAGTGGTTCCGCGTGAACTTCCGGAAACTATTCTGCGTCAGCGGCGATGTGAAACGGCGGGGCGTGTACGAGGCGGCGCCGGGTATAACGCTGCGTGAGCTTGTGTTTGGGAACGCCGGAGGGATACGCCGCGCGGGCCGGAAATTCAAAATGGCCATCGTAGGCGGATTAAGCGGCCAGGTGTGGGGCGCGGCGGACCTGGATGCGCCGCTTACCCATGCAAACTTCGGCAACGGCGCGGTGATGGTGTTGGATGAATCGCGCGGGGCGATGGAAGTGGCGCTTAACGCGGCGGAGTTTTTCCGGGAGGAGTGCTGCGGCGCCTGCGCGCCGTGCCGCCAGGGGACGGGTACGGTGGAAACCTTGCTCAAGGAAGTCCGGACGGGAAAGAAGCGCGCCAAGGCGCTTGAACAGCTTGCGCGGGTCTCAAGAGTGATGCGCGACGCCTCGCTATGCGGGCTGGGCCAGACGGCGACGCGGGTCCTGGAAGGCTTGCGCGCCAAGTTTCCCGCCGAGTGGGGGGCGAGGCCATGACGGCGCGGCTGACCATTGACGGCAAGGAGGTGGAGGCCGCCTTGGGAACCACCATCCTCCAGGCGGCGGCGGATGCGGGCATTGTCATCCCGTCGTTATGCCATGACCCGCGGCTCAAGCCGTTGGGAGTATGCCGCGTGTGCGTGGTGGAGGTGGAGGGAGCGCGGATGCTGACGGCCTCGTGCGCCGCCCCGGCGCGTGACGGCATGGCGGTGCGGACGGATACGCTCCGCGTCAGGGAAGCGCGGCGGACGACGCTTGAACTTTTGCTTGCGGATGTGGCCGGTGGCGCGCGCGCCGTTCGCGGAACCGCATTTGGAAAGCTGCTGGAGGATTACGGCGTTGCCAAATCGGATTTCGCGCCGGGAAGGCGGCGGATGCGGGCCGACCGGCGCGGGCCGCTGTTCACCCAGGATTATGACAAGTGCGTGTTGTGCCGCCGTTGCATTGAGACATGCCGCCGGCGCGTGGGGCGCCACGTGGCGGGGCTTACGGGCAAGGGGCGCGCCACGCGGCTTTCCACCTTTGGCGGCGCGGCGTTGTATGACACCGAGTGCGCGCAATGCGGCTCCTGCGTGGCGGTGTGCCCCACCGGCGCCTTGCGGGAGAACTGGAGAATACGGGAAGGCGAGGGGGATACCCTGGCGCGCTCCATTTGCACCTATTGCGGTACGGGATGCGGCATCGTGGCGCATGTGAAAAAAGGACGTATCGTAGGCGTGGAGGGCGATCCTTCAAGCCCTGTCAGCCAGGGTGACCTGTGCGTCAAGGGCAGGTTCGCGCTGGATTTCGTCCATCACCGCGACCGGCTCACCGCGCCCTTGATCCGCGACCGCCAGGGGGGCGCGTTGCGCAAGGCGAGTTGGGCCGAGGCGCTGAATCTTACCGCGCGAAAGCTTACGGACATCCGCAAACGGCATGGGCCGGACGCCATAGCGGGCGTAAGCTCGTCGCGCTGCTCCAACGAGGAAAACTACCTCATGGGCCGCTTCATGCGCGCGGTGATCGGCACGAACAACGTGGATAACTGCGCGCGCGTGTGCCACGCCCCCTCGGTGACGGGTTTGGCGGCGGCGTTCGGCAGCGGGGCGGCCACCAACTCGCTGGAGGAGATCGCGGGCGCGAAAGTCATCTTCCTTGTGGGATCCAATACGGAGGAGGCCCACCCGGTGGTGGCGCTCAAGATCAAAAAGGCGCTGCGCGCGGGGGCCAAGCTGATCGTGGCCGACTCGCGCCGCACACGGCTGGCCGCCATGGCGGACGTGTTCCTGCCGCTTAAGCCGGGGACAAACGTCGCCTTGGCCCACTCCATCCTCAACGTCCTCATCGAGGAGGGGTTGACCGACGCGGAGTTCATCGCCGCGCCCACGGTGAA
>JACQZB010000114.1 GCA_016207925.1 Nitrospinota bacterium | reverse complement strand
GGGCAAGGGATCCGTATTCAAGGGGTATCTGCCGCGTCACGAAGCCGCTCTGGCGCCAGCCCCCATGGAATCCGGGCCTCCCGCCAAAGGCGGGAATGAGAATATTCTGGTAATTGACGATGACGAATCCATAGCCCGTCTTATGCAAAGAACGTTGACCCGCTCCGGCTACAGGGTCGAGGCGAGGACCTCCGGCGTCGAGGCGTTGGAATATTTTCTGGAAAACCCCTCCAAGGTTGATCTTGTCATTACGGACAACCTGATGCCGCAGATGACCGGCGAGGCGATGGCCAGGGAGCTTTTGAAAGTGCGCCCCGATTTGCCGATAATCCTGATGACCAGTTTCAGCAAAACCGCCACGCCGGAGATGGCGAGGGCGATCGGCATATACGATGTCATTCTCAAACCGCTGGATCCGGGAGAGCTTACCGCCATGGTGCGGCTGGCGCTGGATAAGGCCATGGGCAAACTATCTCTCGCAAGGCCAATAGGCTCCCATCAGTGACTTCTTGAAAGAATTCTCGTTCGCGCGCGCCTGTCAGCCGATCTGCTCCGGCAGGGCGGGCTTGAGGGTTTCGAGGAACACCAGCAGCTTGGTCATCTCCGCGCCGGGTACGTCCACGAACTGGAAGGCCACCCGCATGTATTTGCCGCGATGGCTGGCGGCGCGGTCGTTTTCCATCCGCAGCACTTCGCCGGAAAGGCGGATGACGCCGAGAGGGGCCTGTATCGAAAGGCCGGCATGGTCATATACCGTGACCGCGCTTTTCCTGAAGGGCGCCGTGCGCAACAGGCAGCCGCCCTGGGAGATGTCCAGAAGGTCGCCGGTGAACATGAGTTGGTCCTTGAACCACATCTCCACCAGCGCGCCGGGTTTTACGTTGAAGCGGGAGGTCTTGCGCCGTTCGGCGGCGCGGCAGGCGCGGTTGATCTTGCGGATCAGCGCCTGGGGCGAGAACGGTTTTATCAGGTAGTCGTTGACGCCCCCCTTGAAGGCTTTAAGCAGCGTCTCGTCGTCTTCGTGGGTGGTCATCAGGAAAAAGGCGACGTCGGCGGTGGCCGGATTCTCGCGGACCCGGCGCAGGAATTCCTGGCCCGACAGCCCCGCCAGATCCCACGCGCTTAATATCAGATCCACATGCAGCCCGGCGCCGATCATCCGCAGGGCTTCCCCCGGCGACTCGGTCTGAATGACCTGTTTGAAGTTGAGCTGATCCTTGAGAATGCCGGAAGTGATGCGCTGGACGGTATGCGATTCGTCCACCACAAGCGCGACTAGATCGTCAAACATGGCCGCCACCACACGAATGCGACTTATTGTTACATCATAAACACCGTGGGCTGGCACGGCAACGGAAAAAGGATGCGAGGTGGCGCGAAGCGCCGGTAACGGGGCATGAACAAACAAGTTCGTCCACCCCTCACCATGCCCTCTCCCTCCAGGGAGAGGGGAAGATTTTTACCTGTGCCTCCCTTTTCGGTAGTGCGTCAGTTTGAATTATTTTTGGAAAAGTGTGCTGCAAGGTCCTTCGGCTTTGCCTCAGGACTTCAACAATGAGCGTGAGATGCCTTTACTGGCGCCCTGAGCGGAGCGAAGGGCCTTGCGGTTCAAATTTCGAATGGAGACACTACTCATGATCCGTAATACTTGACAAGTTTGGTGGGTTATTCTAATATCTACTAATTTGGTAAGGTATTTCGCGCCATGTGGTGGGTTACGCATGATAAACAACGCCATACCTCCATCAAGGACGCGAGCGCAAGCAGGGGCATAGGTCAACGATCATGAGTTTTGTATTGGGGCTTAAGTGCCGCGAGTGCGGACGTGAGTACCCCACCGAGCCGACGCATGTATGCGAATTCTGCTTCGGCCCGCTGGAGGTGCGGTACGACTATGACGGTATCAAGCGGGTGATGACCCGCCAGGTGATCGAGTCGCGGCCGGCCACGATGTGGCGTTACCGCGAGTTGATCCCGATTGACACGGAGCCGACGGTGGGCCTGCACAACGGGTTCACGCCGCTGGTGCGGGCGAAGAATCTGGGCAAGGAACTGGGGCTTACCAACCTGTACCTCAAGAACGATTCGGTATGCCACCCCACGTTGTCGTTCAAGGACCGGGTGGTGGCCGCGGCGGTGAACAAGGCGCGGGAGTTCGGGTACGACACGATAGCCTGCGCCTCCACGGGCAACCTGGCCAACTCGGTGGCGGCCCACGCGGCGGCGGCGGGGATGAAAAGCTACGTGTTCATTCCGCACGACCTGGAGCAGAGCAAGATTCTGGGCACCTCGATCTATAACACCAAGATCGTGGGAATCAAGGGCAGCTATGACGACGTGAACCGATTCTGCTCCGAGGTGGCCACGGTGTTCAAGTGGGCGTTCGTGAACATCAACATCCGCCCCTTTTACGGCGACGGGTCGAAGACGTTCGGCTACGAAATCGCCGAGCAGTTGGGCTGGCGCGCTCCGGACTGCGTGGTGACGCCGGTGGCCGGCTCCTCGCTGATCACCAAGATTCACAAGGCGTTCAAGGAATTCGAGCAGCTTGGGCTTATCGGCCCGGTGAAGACGAAGGTGTTCGCCGCGCAGGCCACGGGGTGCAGCCCGGTGACCACGGCCATCAAGAACGGCTGGGACGACTTTAAGCCGGTCAAACCCAACACCATCGCCAAGTCCATCGCCATCGGCAACCCCGCCGACGGCTACTACGGCATCCGCGTGGCGCGCGGCTCCGGCGGCTGGGGCGAGGATGTAACGGATCCGGAAATCGTGGAAGGGATCAAGCTGCTGGCGCGCACGGAAGGTATTTTCACGGAAACGGCCGGCGGGGTGACGGTGGGCGTCGCCCAAAAGCTTGCCGCCCAGGGCCGTATCGGCCGCGACGAGCTGACGGTGCTTAGCATCACCGGCCAGGGGCTTAAAACCACGGAGGCGGTGGTGAACCACATCCCCGCGCCGGTGGTGATCGAGCCGAAGCTGTCGGTGTTCGAGGAATTGCATAAGACGTTATAGGAACCTATCGAGGAGAATCATGGCGAAGGTTAAGGTACGCATTCCCACGCCGCTGCAAAAGCTCACCGGCGGAACCAGCGAGGTGGAAGGGCTGGGCGAGAGCATCCGCGACGTGATCGCGGATATCGAGGCGAAACATCCGGGGTTCCGCGAGCGGCTCTACGACGACCAGGGCAAGCTGCGGCGCTTCATCAACATTTACGTCAACGAAGAGGACATCCGCTTCATGGACGGCGACGGCACGCGCCTAAAAGACGGGGACGACGTTTCCGTGATACCCGCCATCGCGGGCGGCGCGCGCTGACCCTGTTTTCCTGAAAGGAGACTGACCATGGCCGGCTTCACCGACGAGCAGATTTACCGCTATAGCCGGCACATCATCCTGCCCGAAGTGGGCGGCGTGGGCCAGCAGAAGCTGCTGGCGGCGCGGGTGCTGTGCCTGGGCGCGGGCGGGCTGGGGTCGCCGATCCTCCAATACCTCGCCGCGGCGGGGGTGGGGACCATCGGCGTGCTGGACTTCGACGTGGTGGACATGTCCAACCTGCAGCGCCAGGTGATCCACAGCTACGACCGGCTTGGCGTGCCCAAGGCCGAATCGGCCCGGCAGTTCATCAACAAGCTCAATCCGGACGTGAACGTGGAGGTGATCAACGAGCGGCTTACCGCCACCAACGTCATGGACATCTTCGGCAGGTACGACATGGTGGTGGACGGGTCCGACAACTTCCCCACCCGCTACCTGGTCAACGACGCTTGCGTGATGCTGGGCAAACCCAACATCCACGGCTCCATCTTCCGCTTCGACGGACAGGTGACGGTGTTCAAGCCCAAGGAGGGGCCGTGCTACCGCTGCCTGTATCCGGAGCCGCCCCCGCCGGGGATGGTGCCCTCGTGCCAGGAGGCGGGCGTGCTGGGCGTGCTGGCCGGGGTGGTGGGCTGCCTGCAAGCGGTTGAGGTCATCAAGCAGATACTGGGGACCGGCGACGCGCTGGTGGGCAAGCTGCTGATGTACAACGCGCTTAAAACCGAGTTCCGCAAGCTCAACCTGCGGCGCGACAAGGACTGCCCCGTGTGCGGCGACAACCCCACGGTGACGGCGCTGATTGACTACGAGCAGTTCTGCGGCGTGGGAGGCCACTAAATGAAAATCGGCTTTCTGCTCCATCGCGGCATAGAGTCCGCGGAGCTGGACCGGGCGGTTGAGCTTATGCGCGAGGCGCGGGCCAAGGACCACGAGGTGAACCTGTTCTTGATGAGCGCGGGCGTCACGGCGCTGGCGCGGCAGGAGATCGCGGAGTTGGCGCTGGCGGAGGGCGCGCAGGTGGTGGTGTGTGACCACAACCGGGGCCAGTACGCCGCGGCGGACAACGTCAAGGGCGCGCGCTACGGCAGCCAATACGACTTGGCCGGCATCGTGCATGACTGCGACCGGCTGGTCACCTTTGCGTGAGGGGGATATGAAAAACGTCGTCGTGGTGGTCACCCAGCCTCCCCACCGGCGCACGGCGGAAAAGCTGCGCATGGCGGTGGGGCTGACGCTGGAGGACGGCAACCGGGTAAGCGTGGTCCTGATGGACGACGGCGTGTACGCGGGGCAGGGCGTGGCCGCCGGCCCCGGCCAGCCGGAAGTGGACAAGAGCCTGGAGACGCTGGCCATGCTCAACGTGCCGGTGTTGGCCGACGGGCCTTCGGTGGACGAGCGGGGGCTGATGCTCACCCGGTTCAACGTCAAAACCGCCTACGGCGGCGAAATTGACGAGTTGTTGAACCATGCCGACGTCATCATTCATTGAACGAGGGAGTGGTATGAAGCTGGCGGCGGCGGCCTACTTCAGGCCGCAGGAGATCAACGCGGACGCGCTCAAGCGCATCGGGAACACCCCGCTTGTCCAGATCAAGTCCATCGCGGCCAAGGAGTGCCCGGGGGTGGAGGTGTGGGCCAAGGCGGAATGGTTCAACGCGGGCGGCTCGGTCAAGGCGCGGCCCGCGCTGCGCATGATCGAGGAAGCAGAGCGCACGGGGCGGCTCAAGCCGGGCATGACCATCCTGGACGCCACCTCCGGCAACACCGGCGTGGCCTACGCGCTCATCGGCCTGGTGAAGGGCTACAAGGTAAAACTGGTGATGCCCGGCAACGTGTGCAACGAGCGCAAGCGGCTTATGGCCAGCGCCTACAAGGCCGAGATCGTGTTCTCCGACCCCATCGAAAGCTCCGACGGCGCCATCCGCGTCTGCCGCGACATCTACCGCAAGGATCCGGGCCAGTACTTCTACCCCGACCAGTACAACAACCCGGACAACTGGAAGGCGCACTACCACACCACCGCCGCGGAAATATGGGAGCAGACCCAGGGGCGCGTCACCCACTTCCTCGCGGGCATCGGCACCTCCGGCACGGTGATGGGCGCGTCGCGCGGGCTAAAAGCGCACAACCCGGCCATCCGCTGCTACGCCGTGGAGCCGGAGGAAAGCCTGCACGGCATCGAGGGGCTTAAGCACATGGCCAGTTCCATCGTGCCGGGCATCTACAACCAGGCCGAGCTTGACGGCAAAATACAGGTGAAAACCGACGAGGCCTACGACATGGTCAATCGCCTCGCCGGAGAGGAACAACTGGTGGTGGGCAGCAGCGCCGGAGCGGCGGTGTACGCCGCCATCGCGCTGGGCAGAACGCTCAACTCCGGGCTGATCGTCACCATCCTGCCGGACACGTGCGAATGCGACGTGGCCCACGGCGACTTTCTGATAGGCGCGCCATGAAATCCACCCTGTTGATCATCACCACGCCGATGCGCTCGGCCCCGCGCCAGTTCCTGTGGAAAATGCTCGCGCTGGCCACGGAGGTGGCCTTCGTGGGCGACGGGGTGTACAGCCTGCCCACCGACGCGCGGGAGACGGACACCACCCTGGGCCTGCCCAGCGGTCACCGCGCCGTCACCGGCATGGAGGACACCGCCGCCTGGCCGGACAACTGGCTGGCGCTGGAAGCGGACGCCGCCGCGCGGCGCGTGGAGTTCCGCGCCCGCCTGGTGGACGCGCGCGGCCTTTTGGAAGCCATCGAACGCAATGAACGCATCGTGACGATATAGATTATTTGGAGAGGCGAATGTCCATCACCCCTGATCATGACCTGGATATCCGGGGCGAAGTGTGCCCCTACACCTTCGTGCGCACCAAGCTCAAGCTGGAGACCATGGCCTCCGGCGAAGTGCTGCGCGTGGTGGTGGATCACGAACCGGCCACCAAGAACGTCCCCCGCAGCGCCGAGAACGAGGGGCACGAAATCCTGGTCTGGCCCCATCCCATCGCCGAGCACGTGTGGGAATTCGTCATAAAACGCAAGTGAACCCATGAGCGGACGCTACTTCGCCATCAGTTTCCCCGGCCCGCTGGTCAAGGAGCCGGTGCTGTACTCCCTGGTGCGCCGCTACGAGGTGACGCCCAACGTGTACCGCGCCAAGGTCACCGGCGAGGGGGGCTGGCTGATCGTAAGCCTGGAGGGCGCCCACGATAAGGTGGACGGCGCCGTGCTGGACCTGCGCTGCCGCGGCGCCCAGGTGCGCGAGGGCGGCCCCGAACTGCTGGACATGGAGGCCCCCGCGGCCATCCACAGCGTCCGCGCGCGGCTCACCGTGCCCTCCGCCCAGGTGAAGGAACCGCTGCTGGCCCAGCTCATCCGGGCGCACGACGTGGTGGTCAACATCCGCCAGGCCCGCGTGGATCGCGCTCATGGAGTGGTGGAGCTGGAGCTTTCCGGCACGCTGGAGGCCCTGGACCGCGCCGTGGAGTGGCTCAAAAAATCCGGCGTGGCCGTGGACCCCATCGAAGGCAACGTCATCGAATAGGGCGGGGGAAATGAAAATCAGCACGCGCGGCCATTACGCCGTCCAGGCCCTGGTGGACATGGCGCTCAACTCCGGCGGCGCGCCCACGCCCCTGTCCGTGATCGCCGAACGGCAGGAACTTTCCCAGAACTACCTTGAACAACTGTTCGTGAAATTGCGCAAGGCCGGCCTGGTGCGCTCCGTGCGCGGCCCCGGCGGCGGCTACCTTTTGGACCGCCCGCAGGAACTTATCACCATCGGTGACATATTCTCCGCCGTGGAGGAGACGCTGATCATCACCGACTGCGCGGACAAGGCTTCCGCCGGGTCCGGCCAGCCGTGCGCCCGCGCCTCCGAATGCCGCACCCAAACCCTGTGGGCGCGCCTGTGCCAGCACTTTAACGAGCTGTTATTCGCCATCACCCTTGACGACGTGGCCCAGGGGCGCATTGACCTGCCCGCCACCACCGCCACCGGCAAACACGCGCTGTAATACAGGCGCTACGCGCCTTGCGGGTATCCGATTCCCCTTGTCATGATTACTTCCTCATGTTTCGTTTCAATGCCATCTTCCGTAGGGGCGGTTCGCGAACCGCCCCCGCCAAACGCCGCGTCTCTTCATTTCTTCGTAGGGGCAGGCCCCTGTGCCTGCCCACGAGCGGGCGGCCACGGGGGGCCGCACCCGCCAAACGCCGCGCCGCCACATCTTTGTCCCTCTCCCCGGGGGGAGAGGGTGGCGCCCCAACGCCGGGTGAGGGGGCATGAACAAACAAGTTCGTCCACCCTCACCCTGCCCTCTCCCTCCAGGGAGAGGGGAAAGATTTTTACCCGCGCTTCCCTTTTCGCGAGCATGT
>JACQZB010000113.1:11280-24267 GCA_016207925.1 Nitrospinota bacterium | reverse complement strand
CGCGCGAGCGCGCGGGACGCATGGGGAGCGGCGTGACCTCATGCGCGACGCGCTGATCCGCGAGAGCCGTTCCATCACCGCCGTCCGCGGCCCGCTGGTGTTCCTGGAAGGTGTCCACGCCGCCCTCGGCGACATGGTCACGCTCTACGTCAGCCAAACCGACCTGCGCCAGGGGCAGGTCATAGAGATCAGCGAACGCGCCGCGGTGATCCAGGTGTTCGGCGCCACCGGCGGCGTCAACCCCCACACCACCGTGGCCCGGCTGTGGGAAACCGGCATCAAGGCCGATCTCTCGCCGTTGATGCTCGGCCGCGTGTTCACCGGCGCGGGCGTCCCGCGCGACGGATTGCCTCCCGCGCTGCCCGAAATCCGCGCCGACATCCACGGCGCCGCCATCAACCCCTTGCGGCGCGATGTGCCGCGCGATTTCATCGAAACCGGCCTTTCCGCCATTGACGGGCTGAACACCCTGGTGCGGGGGCAAAAGCTGCCCATCTTCTCCGGCGCGGGCCTGCCCGCAAATGAAATCGCCGCCAGCATCATCGCCCACGCGGGCGTCCGGCGCGAGGGGGAAAAATTCGCGCTCGTCTTCGCGGGCATGGGCGTCACCCACCGCGAGGCCGGCTTTTTCATGGACGCCTTCGACGCCACCGGCGCCTTGGAGCGCTCCGTGGTGTACCTCAACACCGCCGAGGATCCGGTGATCGAACGGCTGCTCTCGCCGCGCTACGCGCTCACCGCGGCGGAGTATCTGGCCTTTGAGCTTGGCTATCAGGTTCTTGTGGTTCTGACCGATATGACCCACTACTGCAACGCCCTGCGCGAAGTCTCCTCCTCCCGCGAGGAAATACCGGGCCGCCGCGGCTACCCCGGCTACCTGTACACCGACCTGGCCAGCCTGTACGAGCGCGCGGGCCGCATCACCGGACGCGAAGGCTCGGTGACCTCGCTGCCGATTGTGACCATGCCCGACGACGACATCACCCACCCCATCCCCGACCTGACCGGCTATATCACCGAGGGGCAGATCGTCCTGGGCCGCGACCTGGGCCGCAAGGGCATATTCCCCCCCATAAGCGCGCTGCCCAGCCTCTCGCGGCTGATGGACAACGGCATCGGCGCGGGCAGCACGCGCGAAGACCACCGCCAGCTCGCCGACCAGTTGTACATGGCCTACGCCCGCGGCGACGAGCAGCGCCGCGTGGCGGCCATCGTGGGGGAGGAGGGCATCTCCCCGGTGGACCGGCAGTACGTGGCGTTCGCCACGGAGTTTGAACGCCGGTTCCTGCATCAAGGGGGGCAAAGCCGGTCCATCGCGCAGACCCTCGATTTAGGGTGGGAACTGTTGACCCTGTTGCCGGCGAACGAGCTGGTGCGCGTCACCCGCGAGATGATCGCCAAGTACCTCCCGGAAAAAAAGGCGGACAATGGAAGCCCCCAAAACCAGCCGGCTTGAACTGTTGCGCCTTAACCGCCGTCTGGTTCTGGTCCGCAAGGGTCTTTCCATCCTCACGCGCAAGCGCGACGCGATGCTGGCCGAACTGGCGGGCATGGAGGAGGAAGCCGCGCGCCTTGGCCGCGCCCTTGACGATATTCTGGGAGAGGCAGAACGCGCCCGCGCCCTCGCCCGCGCCGCGGAAGGCGGCCCCGCGTTGGAAAGCGCCGCCGCCGCCGCCGAAGCCCAGGTGACATTCGACGCCGGTGTCCGCAATGTATGGGGAGTGCGCCTTAACCGCGCGGAGCATATCCAGGCGCGGCGCGGCCCCCTCGCGCGCGGCTCCGCGCCCGGCCTTCGCAGCCCGCTGGTGGACGAAACCATGGACCGGTACGAACGGACTTTGGAGAAGCTGGTTCAAACCGCGCTGGCGGTGTCGCGCCGGGACAATGTCAAAACCGCCGCCACCAGCGCCACCCGGCGCGTCAATTCCCTGGAGCAGCGCCTGCTCCCGGAAATTCAGACCGGCATTCAATTGATCCGCGCGCGGCTGGAGGAACTGGCGCGCGAGGAGCTTTTCCGCCTAAAACGCTTCAAGGCCATCGCCCAGCGCCGCGGCGGCCCCGCCTAACCCGCCGCGCCCATTTTTTCCGCGTACACCATCAGCACGTCCGCCATCGTCGCCGCCGTGTTGCGCGCATTATTGAAAATTACGTCGTACAACTCCGGATCGTCGGCGCTAAGCCCGGTGAAATCAGCGATAAATGCGTCGCGCGCCCCCTGCCGCGCTTCCAGGGTCTCCTCCGCCTCGGCGCCCGACAGCCCGTACAACGCCTGAATGCGCTCCACCCGCCAGGCGCGCCCCGCCACCACGCGGGCATGAAGCCCCGTAAACCTCCGCGGATCAAGCCGGTGCGTGATGATCTGCGCCCCCCCGCCCAGAAGCACGCAATCGCCGCGCTCCACAAGGTCAAGGATGATGTCCCGTATCCGTGCGAACACCTGGCTGGAGGGCGATTGCAGCGCCCGCGGCGCCAAGGTGTCCAAAAACCGCTCGCGCAGGCCCCGACGCCCTCCGGAAACCTCCCGTACGCGATCCACGGCCAAATGCTCGCCGGACGCCATCTGCTCGATCATCGGGCGGGTGAACACCCGCCACGGCGACGGCGCCCGTTGGTTGATCAACTCCACCAGCCGCCGGGCAATCTCGTAGCCCTCGCATCCGAACTGGCGCGAAATGGTGATGAACAGCGAATGCTCCGGCCCGCCCGGACCCGCGTTATGCCCGGCGATCCAGCGCCGGTACCCCTCCAAATCCAGCGTATGGTTATCCGGTTTTGCGTCAACCACTTAGCCCCTCCATTCCCGGCGCCATCCCCGGCCGGAGAAAAAATCGCGATTCCTTTCACCGCTTATGGCATCAATATATCATGTGGCCATGCTGGTTATGGCCGCCAAGCAGTACCTTTCGTGGGAGCGAGGAAGTCATGGAAGCGGCGCACGAACGTATTTCAGGGGAAACCGTCAGCGATCAATCGCTGGTGATCGTCAACATCTGCCACTTTCTCATGGTTATCATGACCGGGGCCTTTTTCTTGGGGTTGTTTACGGATTTGGGGATGGACGGCGCCATGCGCTGGGTGGTCGCCGCGGCGGTGATTCTGTTCTCCGACCTGGCCTTTGCGGGTGTGGGTGTGGCGCTGATCGTGGCGGCCCGCTACACCAAGGTGCGGCTTACCAACCACCTGTTGCCCTGGGTAACCTTGATCGTTCTTTCCATAATCCCCATCACCGAAGCCTATGATTCCTTCACCGGGCCGGTCAGCGACGCGCAGGTGGCCTGGATTGGTCTGGGCGCCAGCGCCTTGTTGGCTTTGTGGGCATGGATTGAAACGGCCCATGTCCGCAGCCGCCTCTCCGATGACGTGAAGTACTAACAGGCTGATTCGCGGGCGCGGGGGTTCCTCCCCCCGCGCCTTTTTTTATATCCGTTATTTGCCGAACAGCTTGGTGACTCCCCCGGCGATTTGCGCCGCTCCGGCGCCGGCCTGCTCGCCCACCGCCCCTTTAAACCGCGTGATTTGCGCGCCCACCCGGCCCTCCACCACCGCGCGGCTGACGCGCGCGCTTATCTGCCGCGCGATCTGCTGGGCCACTTCGCCCGGCGCGGCGCCGCCCCCTCCGCCAATATTACGCATCTCGAACCGCGGCAGGGCCACCGTCACCGGCTCGCCCTTGCCGCCCAGGCGCACGGTGATTGTTCCCTGCTCCACCACCAATCTGCGGATGACCAATTTTACGGCGCCGCCCGGATCCGATTCCCCGGCCTGGGGTTTTGCCGGGCCGGTGAAGGATTCCACGTTCTTTTTGAGGACATCCACGTTGGCGGCGCCGTTATCGTTCATCTCGTAGGTGAAGCCCGGCGCGGCGATATGCGCTTCCTCTATCACCACTTTTTCCTTCCCCGTCCCGGCGGTGTCCAGCGCCACGGTTATGTCGCCCAGCGTAAACACCGACGGCTCCGCGAATCCGGCGGGATTGGCGATTATGACGCCGCCGATGGAGCCTTTCCCCTCCCGCAGCGAAAGGGAAACCCGCTGCGCCGTCACCTGCGTCTGCGTGACCTGGGAGCCGAATTTTTCAATCGCCGTCCGGACAAGCTCATCAAGTCCGCTAATCAGAAACCATACGCCCGCCACGGCGGCCACCAGCGCGATGAGCGCCGCCGCCGCCAGCCACTTCAATGCTTTCATCATTCCTTTCCCGTTCACCGTGGGTTCGCGGCCCGCCGTTTTCAGCCTTTATCGGGAACAAAACGCAACGCAAGCCCGTTGTTGCAATAGCGCAGGCCGGTAGGTTTTGGCCCATCGTTGAACACGTGGCCCTGATGCCCGCCGCACCGCGCGCAATGGTATTCCGTGCGCGGGTAGATCAGTTTGTAATCGGTACGGGTTTCCACCCGGCCCTTGATCGCGTCGTAAAAGCTGGGCCACCCCGTGCGGCTGTCGAATTTCATCTCCGAGGTGAACAACGGCAGTTCGCACCCGGCGCAGACATACACGCCCTTGCCGTACTCCTTGTCCAACGGGCTGCTCCCCGCCCGTTCCGTCCCTTCCTTTCGCAGAATCCCGAATTGCTCCGGGGTGAGCAGCTTTTTCCATTCATCGTCGGTTTTCATGATTTTCCTGAACGTTTTGGGTTCCCGCCAGTCAATGGCGTAGGCTTCCCACGGCAGCAACGCAACGGCGCCCGCCCAAAGCGATGACCATAAAAACGCCCTGCGGGTCAGGGTTTCTTTTTGCCCCATAGTTCCTCCAGACGGCTGTCGCGTCCGCGGCCATAGCGGTAGTAGGTGTACCGCACCGGGTTCTTGTGATGATAATCCTGATGATACTCCTCGGCGGGATAAAACGGCCCCGCCCGCGTGATCTCCGTGACGATAGGCGGGGCGAACGGTTTGCTCTTCTCCAACGCTTTCAGCGATTCCTGCGCGAGGCGTTTTTGCGTTTCATCAACGTAAAAAATGGCGGAACGGTACTGGCTCCCCACGTCGCAGAACTGCCGGTTTTTCACCGTGGGGTCAATATTGCGCCAGAACACCGCCAGCAATTTTTCGTAACTGGTCTTTTGGGGATCGTAAACGACTTTCACCGCTTCGGCATGGCCCGTGCCGCCGCGCGACACCTGTTCGTAGGTGGGGTACGCCACTGCGCCGCCCGCGTAACCGGAGATCGTCGCTACGACCCCCTCCACTTCGTCGAAAGCGTGCTCCACGCACCAAAAACAGCCGCCCGCGAAAATCGCCTCCGCCGTGGCCGCGCCCTGCGCTTCCGCGGGTTTCACCGTCAGCGGAACCGCGAGGCCCGCCGCCATGCCCAAAAGCGCCACCAACCACTTCATGACAGGATTCCTTTCGCTCAAGAAAACCGCACCACCTTCTTCAAGACTTATTATAACACCCATCCCCTGCCCGGCGGCGGGGCGCCGGAATCTTCTTCTGTTATAGTATTCAGAAGAAGCCCGCGTATCTTCGCGCGCATTTACGAGCGAATCCCATGAACGACGCAAGTTTTCCCGTGGACGATCTGGACGCCGAGGACTCACGGCGCCTGGTGGGGATCATGACCGAATTCCTTAATGGGTTCGCGTTGATGAAAGACGTGGCCCCGTCGGTGACGGTGTTCGGCTCCGCCCAAACGGCGCAGAACGACCCTTACTACCAGATGGCTTACGACCTGGGCGGGCGCCTGGGCCGCGAGGGGATCAGCATAATCACCGGCGGCGGCCCCGGCATCATGGAAGCCGCCAACCGCGGCGCGTTCGAGGCGGGCGGCAAATCCGTGGGCGTGGCCATATCGTTGCCGACGGAACAGCCCACCAACCGCTACATGACCAAAAGCATGTTGCTGCGGCATTTTTTCGTGCGCAAGGTGATGCTGGTGAAATATTCCTACGCCTTCGCGCTGTTTCCCGGAGGCTTTGGCACACTCGATGAACTGTTCGAGGCGCTGACCCTTATCCGGACAAGGCGCGCGGCGCCGTTCCCGCTGGTGATGATCGGTTCGGAGTATTGGGGCGGCCTGGTGGACTGGATGCGCGGGAATCTTTTACGCCGGGGCTATATCCGGGAAGGCGATTTGAACGTGGTCCGCCTGGCCGACTCCGTGGACGAAGCGGCGGCCATCTGCCGCGAGGCGATTTTCAATTCAAAGGCCAATGGAGTATAAAACGGCCGCGGCTATGGAAAGGGATTTTTTTGGTAGCGGGGAGAGGATTTGAACCTCTGACCTTCGGGTTATGAGCCCGACGAGCTACCGGACTGCTCCACCCCGCACCAGAATTTGCTAGTATAGCAAAGATCGTATCGAAGTCAAAGCGCTTTCCCCGCCTTGACAGCGATGGGCGCGATTTTATAATAGGTGAGCCGGCCGGTCTTAACATCGCATTGGATGGCAGGTTATTGATGAACCATGAAAAAACGCTCGATGAACGCTCCGCCAAGGTGTTGCGGAACATTATCGAGCGCTTTATCCGCGATCCGGAACCGGTAGGCGCCAAGTCCATCGCCGCGCTTACGGAGTTCAACCTCTCCCCGGCCACCATCCGCAACGTGATGGCGGAGTTGGAGAACCAGGGCTACCTTTTCCAGCCCCACACCTCCGCCGGCCGGGCGCCCACCGACGAGGGCTACCGCTACTACGCCCATGAGCTTGCCATGCCCGCGCGGCTTAGCGCCGGGCATAAACGCGAGATCGAGGACGCCACCGCGGACGCCGGCTGGACACAGGCCGCCGACCTGCTGGCGGGCGTGACCAAAACCCTCGCGCGCCTGTCGGAGCAGGCGGGCATGATGGGGTTCGTCTCGCTGGGCGAGGCGCCGGTGCGGCGGATTCAGTTCGTGCCCGTGAACCGCGAAGTGGCGGTGGCGGTGGTGGTCAAGGTGAACGGAACGGTGAGCCGCCACGTGATACGCGGGCGCGAGCCGCTGCCCGCGGCGGAACTGGAGCGGATGTCCAACTATTTCAACGAGCGGTTCAGCTCGCTCACGCTCACGCAGATACGGCGCTTGCTGTCCCGCGAACTGCGGGAGGATGAAGAGCGGATCAACCGCGCGGCGGCATGGGCGTTATCCGTGGCGCGGTCGCTGGAGGAACAGGAGCGCCAGCGCGGCGGCGAGGCGATTCATCTGGACGGCGCCGCCAACCTGTTGTCCGGCGAAGAGGACACCGGCCTTGAGGGCGCCCGGGCGCTGATAGGAGCCTTGGAAGAAAAGCGCCGCATGCTTGACCTGATCGAGGAGGTCATCAAGGGGCAAGGGGTGCGCCTTGCCATAGGCAGTGAACTTGAGATGAAAGAATTTTCAGCCTGCGCGATGGTGGCCCATCCCTTCAGCGGCGCGGGTGGCGTGTCGGGGGCGGTGGGGATCATCGGGCGCAAGCGCATGGATTACGCCCTGGCCATCTCGCTGGTCACCTATACGGCGGGGATGGTGCGGGCGCGGCTGGCGGGAACAGTGTAACGGAACACGTGCTATGCAGGTACCCATTGAGGACGCTGAATTGAGCGGAGCGGGCGCGGAGCAAGAGCCGTTTCCCGTGTTCGACGAGCCGCCCAAACGCGGCAAGATGGAGTTGAAGGAACTGCCCGCGCGGCGCGAGGAGGTGATCGCCGGACTTGAAACGCGCATCGCCAACCTCACCGAGGAGCTTAAGAAGCGCGAGGAGGAACTGGCGGGGGCGGCGGACCGCTCGCTGCGCGCGGTGGCGGAGGCGGAGAACTACAAAAAACGCCTCGCGCGCGAAGGTGAGGACCGGATCGCGGCGGCGGCGGCGCGGATGTTGGAGTCGCTTTTGCCGGTGCTTGACAACCTGGAAAAAGCGTTGCAAGCCGCGGGCGAGGGGCCGGGGAGCGTGGACCGGCTGGCCGAAGGGGTGCGGCTTACCCAACAACAATTTTATGATATTCTGACCAAGCAGGGCCTTGAAAGGCTGCAGGTGGTGGGCGCGCAATTCGATCCGGATACCATGGAAGCTATTTCCGTGGAGGAGACGTCCGCCATGTCCGACGGAGTGGTGACGCGCGAATTTCTGCCCGGTTACCGCTACCGTGAGCGGCTGATCCGCCCCGCGCGGGTGTGCGTGGCCAAACAACCTTCGGAGCCGGCGGCGGCTGATGAAAAGGGGATTACAGGCGGCTAATCCATTCTGGACCCTGGGGGTGGACGTGGACGCCACGGGTCCGGAGATCAAGCGGGCATTCCGCCGCCTGGCAAGAAAATACCACCCCGACACGGCGGGGGGCGACCCTGTCCTGGCCACCCGATTCAAGGAACTGTCCGACGCGTACCATACGATACGGCGGTTGCAGATGCGCGGCGCGCGCCTGCCGTCGGACACCGGCTCGTTCCGCCCGGCGGGAAGCGGGCTGCGGGCGCGCATCTCCGGCTTGTTTCACGGGCGGGAACGCGCAAGCGCCGCCGCGCCGTCGTCCGGCGGCGACATCAACCACCCGCTCACGCTCACCTTCGCCCAGGCCGCCGCGGGCCATGTGGCGGACATCAATATCCCCGCGAAAATCACCTGCGATGAGTGCGCGGGGACGGGCGCGCGCGGAGCGACGGCGTTCGCCCCGTGCCGCCACTGCCGGGGCAAGGGCCATGTGGGTACACCCTTCGGCGGCCCCGGAGCCGCGCCGGCGTTCTGCCCCCAGTGCTTCGGCTCCGGCAAGGCGATTGTGGAAACGTGCCGGCGGTGCGGGGGGGAGGGCCGGGTCAAGGGCTGGCGCGAGGTCATCGCGCGCATCCCCGCGGGCGCCGTAACCGGATCCCGGTTTTTACTTCGCGGCAAGGGCCACGCCGGCGCGCTTAACTGGCCTTCGGGCGATCTGGTCATCACCGTCTGCGTGGCGCCGCATCCCCGGCTTGAACGCAAGGGAGCGGACATCTACGGCGAAGCGCGGATTCCCTTCGCCACGGCGGCGCTCGGCGGGCTGATCGAGGCGGAGACCGTGGGCGGCATGGTGAAAGTCAGGCTCCCGGGCGGAGTGAAAAGCCCATCGCTATTGCGGCTGAAGGGACGCGGCGTGGCGGGCAAGGGCGACCACTACCTGCGGGTGGTGGTGGAGCGGCCCAGCGCCGCCAGCGGGCGCGACCGCGCGCTGGTGGATAATTTTTCACACCTGGGCGGCGGCGGGGTGTGGTACCGCGCCCGCAGGCTGTTCGGGCTGGGGAGGTAAAACCCCTTCAGGCGCGGCCCAGCGCGGAGATCAGGCGGCGCCGGCTTTTTTGCGGGATTTTTTGCGCTCTTCCTCGTCAGGGAACTTCTTGCGGATACGGACGCCGCCAGGGGTGACCTCCGCCAATTCATCCTCGACCAGGTATTCCAGACACGGCTCCAGCGACATGCGGCGCGGCGGGGCCAACTTCACGGTGTCGTCGGAGGAGGTGGTGCGCATGTTGGTCAACTTCTTGCCCTTGGTGACGTTGACCACCAGATCGCCACCCTTGTTGTATTCGCCAATGACCATTCCTTCGTACACTTCCGCGCCCGGCTCGATGAAAAACTCGCCGCGGTCGGCCAGCTTGTCAAGCGCGTAGGCGGTGGCGGAGCCTTGGTCCTGGCTTATCAGCGAGCCGGACCGGCGCGCCTCGATGGGGCCAGCCCACGGGATGTAGCTGTGGAAGGAATGGGTGATCACCGCCGTGCCGCGCGTTTCGGTCAACAGTTCGGTGTGCATGCCGATCAGGCCGCGGGCGGGGATGGTGAATTCAAGGCGCACGCGCCCTTTTTCCATGTTCGCCATGTTCTTGAGCATCCCCCGGCGCTGGCCGAACTTTTCGATCACCTTGCCGGAGTAGGTCTCGTCCACGTCCACGATGACGAATTCCTCCGGCTCCATCGTGACGCCGTCAATCTCGCGGGTGATGATCTGCGGGCGGGAGACGGAAAGCTCGTACCCTTCGCGGCGCATGGTCTCGATAAGGATCGAAAGATGCAACTCGCCGCGGCCGGAGACCTTGAACGCCTCGCCTCCCTCGGCGCGCTCGACCCGCAACGCCAGGTTGGAGCGCAACTCCTGCGTGAGGCGTTCCTCCAGGTGGCGCCCCGTCAGCTTGTCGCCGGAGCGCCCGGAGAACGGCGAGGTGTTGATGGAAAAGTTCATGGAGATGGTCGGTTCGTCAATCTCGATGGTCGGCAGCGCTTCGGGGAACTCGCGGTCGGCCAGGGTTTCGCCGATGTCCAGTTCCTTAAAACCGGCGGCCACCAGGGCGATGTCGCCCGCGGTGGCTTCGGCGGTTTCGCGTCGGCTAAGCCCTTCGAAGGTGAACAGCTTGGCGATTTTGGAAAACGAGATGTTCCCCTCGCGGTCAATCCGGGCGATGGTGTCGCCGGAGCGCACGGCGCCGCGGGCGATTTTGCCGACGGCCAAGCGGCCCAGGTAATTATCGTATTCCACCGTGGTGACCAACATCTGGAACGGATCGTTGGGCGCCACCTGGGGCGCGTCCATGACCTCCACGATGGAGTCCAAGAGCGGCGCCATGGACTGGCCGGGGGCGTTCAGGTCAAGCGTGGCCAGACCCTGCTTGGCGGAGGCGTACACGGCGCGGAAGTCAAGCTGACGGTCGTTGGCGCCCAGCGCGGCGAACAGGTCGAACACCTGGTCCAGCACCCAGTCGGGGCGCGCGTCGGCCCGGTCAATCTTGTTGATGACCACCACGGGGGCCAGGCCGGACTCCAGCGCGTTCTTGAGCACGTATTTGGTTTGCGGCATGGGGCCGTCCACCGCGTCCACCAGCAACAGCGCGCCGTCCACCATTTTCATGATGCGCTGGACCTCGCCGCCGAAATCGGAATGGCCGGGGGTGTCCACGATGTTGATCTTTACGCCTTTCCAGGTGACGGCGGCGTTTTTTGAGAAAATGGTGATGCCGCGCTCGCGCTCCAGGTCGTTGGCGTCCATGACGCGCTCGGCCACCTGCTCGTTGTCGCGGAACAGGCCGGCCTGGCGGAAGAGAGAGTCCACCAGCGTGGTTTTGCCGTGATCCACGTGGGCGATCACGCATATGTTGCGAATGTCGTTTCTGCGTTCCATGAGTTACCGTATGGCTGCGAAAAAATATACAGTATATCACTTTTTGTTAAGATGAAACTCCCGCTAGCTCATCACGCCCCGCCAACACACCTTCAAGAGAAAGCAATCATGAACCACAACGACAACGGCAATAATAACCCACAAGCCTTCAAAGCCGCGGAATCCGGGAAAATCGAAGGCGTCCGCGCCATCCGCTACACTACCCTGGACGGCCAAACCTTCTACCGGGTGGGCGGCGACCGCGCCTGGCGCAACCATAATCCCGGAAATATCATGTGCTCGCTTTTCGCCGAAAGGCACAAATCAATAGGCTGCGACTTATTTTGTAGGGGCGACGCATGCGTCGCCCTCCCCGGCGGGCGGCCACAGGGGGCCGCCCCTACCAAACCCCACGCGCCTCCACAACCGCGCCCCGTTGCGACGGGGTGGCGATCCGCGCCGGGTGAGGCAAATATAAACATTCAACCTTACCCGCCAAGCTCTTCTGGAGTTATGCGAACGTCTCTTTTATAGTATCGGTAACCTAACCACCCGGATATGGACAAAGCACAAATCGCCGGGGCGCTGGACGAAATCGCCTCGCTATTGGAACTGCTGGGCGAGAACCCGTTCAAGGTGCGCGCCCATCACAACGCCGCCCGCGCCGTGGAGACCCTCGCCGGGAACCTGGGCGCGCTCGTTGAACACAAAAAACTCACCGAAGTTCGCGGCATCGGCGCCCATATCGCCGCCAAGATCGAAACCTTGTTCACCACCGGCGCCCTGCCGGAACTCGATCAACTGCGCGCCCGCGTGCCAAAAGGCGTACTGGAGATGCTCACCATCCCCGGCCTTGGCCCCAAACGGGTCAAGATCATCTGGGAAAAGCTGGGCGCCGCCACTTTGGGCGAGTTGGCCTACGCCTGTAATGAAAACCGCCTTGTGGCCCTCGAAGGATTCGGCGCGAAAACCCAGGAAAAAATCCTTAAGGGTATCGAGGCCCACGCCGCCTACGTCAGCAAGTTCCTGTACCCCCAGGCGCGCGAAGCGGCGGAGGCGCTGCTTGACCACATCACAAAATCCGGCGGCGCCCCGCGGGCCGGGATCGCCGGTTCCACGCGCCGCGGCAAGGAGGTCATCGGCGATATTGACCTGTTGGCGGCTTCCACCAAACCGGAAAAAGTGATGGAATTGTTCATTGGCGCCCCCGGCGTGGCCGAAGTCCTTTCACACGGCCCCACCAAGTCCAGCGTGCGTCTGGAATCCGGGATGCAGGCGGATCTGCGCGTGGTGGCGCCCGCCGAATACCCCTACGCGCTGTTGCACTTTACCGGCAGCAAGGAGCATAACACCGCCATGCGCCTGCGCGCCAAGGAGCGCGGGCTTAAGCTCAACGAATACGGCCTGTTCAAGGGATCCCACATCATCCCTTGCAAATCCGAGGAGGAAGTGTTCACGGCGTTGGATTTGAACTATATCCCCCCGGAATTGCGCGAGAACACCGGCGAAATCGAACAGGCCGCCCTAGGCCCCCTGCCCCCGCTTGTGGAATTGACAGACCTTAAGGGGATTTTCCATTGCCACACCAATTACTCCGACGGGGTGGAGTCCATCGAAACCATGGCGCGCGAGGCCATGGCCCGCGGCTATACTTACCTGGGCATTTCCGACCACAGCCGCACGGCGAGCTATGCCGGTGGGCTGGATGTTGACCGTCTTAAGCGTCAGGGAGAGGAAATTGACCGGCTCAATGGGAAGCTCAAGGGATTCACCATTTTCAAGGGAGTAGAGTCCGACATTCTCCCTGATGGCAGTCTGGATTATCCCGCGAAGGTTTTAGACACCCTGGACTTCGTCGTCGCCAGCGTCCACTCCGCCTTCTGGAACGACCGCGCGCGAATGACAGAGCGCATAATCAAGGCCATTGAGAACCCCTATACCACCATGCTCGGCCATCCCACTGGCCGGCTGCTGCTGGC
>JACQZB010000113.1:0-11243 GCA_016207925.1 Nitrospinota bacterium | reverse complement strand
TGCGCGGAGCATGGCGCCATCATCGAGCTTAACGCCAACCCCCACCGGCTGGACATTGATTGGCGCGAGATGGCCGCGGCCAAGGCGGCCGGGGTGAAAATCGCCATCAACCCGGACGCGCACCGCATCCCCGGACTGGATCACGTGGCCTACGGCGTCATGATCGCGCGCAAAGGGGGGCTGACAAAGGAAAACATTTTTAACACCATGACCGCCAAAGCCGCCGCCGCCGCGTTAAAGGCGCGGCGCTCCCGGAAAGGGTGATTCGATGTTAGCGGCTGACCACAAGCAACGGGCGGCGAAGATCGCCTCCGCCCTTGCGCGCGCCATCCCGCATCCGAACATTGAGCTTACGTTCACATCGCCATTGGAGTTGCTGGTGGCCACGATCCTATCCGCCCAGTGCACGGACGAACGGGTGAACAAAGTCACCGCCGCGTTGTTCAAAAAATACCGCGACGCTTCCGGCTACGCCGCCGCGCCCCCCGGCGCGCTGGAGGAGGATATCCGCCCCACCGGCTTTTACCAGAACAAGGCCAAAGCGCTGCGCGCCATGGCGGCGCGGCTTGTCGAGCGCCATGGCGGCCGCGTCCCGGACACCATGGAGGATTTGACCGCCCTGCCCGGCGTGGGACGCAAGACCGCCAACGTGATCCTGGGCGGCGCTTTTGGCAAGCCCGGCATTGTGGTGGATACTCATGTGATCCGCGTCTCCGGGCGGCTAGGGCTTTCGCGGCAGGGCGATCCCGTAAAAATAGAGAACGACCTGATGGCGCTGCTGCCGGAGCGGGAATGGACGGCGTTTTCACAACGCCTGGTGCTTTTTGGACGCTACACCTGCAAGGCGAAAATTCCTTTATGCGGCGAATGCCCGCTTTTTGCGCTGTGCCAGTGGAAGGACAAGGAAAAATTCGCGAAAAAAGCCTGACCGGGGTGGATTTAGCCGCCCCGGATCACGCTTTTGATGATCGCGTCGGCCACTTTATCCGCCGCGGGCTGATACGACCCGCTGGCGATCTGGGCCTTGATCTCGGCGACGCGCGCGGCGCGCGACAGGTCGGGCTTGGCCTCGGCGGCGATGCGGTACGCCTTGATGGCGGCCCGGCTGCGCTCGGAAACTTCCGCCGTGGCGGAGGATTCGGCGCCGGCGGAAGGCTCTGCGCGCCCAGGGGCGCGGACGGGCTTCTCCTCGCCGCCCCGCTCGGACTTGCGAACCTCCGGGGGCTTGCCGCCTGTAATCCGTTCGATGACCATTGTCATTTACCTCATTTCCCTTATCGGTCTGATGGAGCGAAAGTTTAATTTCTCTCCGGCTCCGTGGAAAACTTGGCCAAAATCTCATTAGCACCCACAGACAATTGAATTTTAACACCAATTCTTCCTAACTCCAATCTAATCTTTCATTCATCGCTTTTGGTCACATGTCCATCAAGATGCGCGGTAATTTTCCGATATAATATGTGGAAACCAACGTTTAAACGACGGAGCGCAGTATGAGTTTGGCTATCGGCGCAGGCAATTACGGTTCCTACGGAGGTGTCGCCCGGTCCAACCCTTCCTCGCCCCCGGCGGCGGGCAACTCCAAATTGTTCGCGGCCAAGGATACGGCCTCCTTGCGCAGCCTGGCGCAATCCCAGACGGATCAGTTTATCTCCAACGGACGGCAGATAGCGCAAGGGGCCGCAGGTAAGAGCAAAATCTCGATCCGGGCTTAACTCGAAGAGGTCTATCCGGGCGCCCGGGCGTCCGAACGCCGTTATCCGGCCTGGATTTCTATAACCTTGGGCGGTGTGGCGGCTTGCCGCTTCGGCATCACCACGGTCAGTACGCCGTCCTTGAGGGAGGCCGAAGCGCCGCGTTCATCCACGGTCATCGGCAAGGTGAACGCCCGCACAAAACGTCCTTCCCCGCGCTCCACGCGCTGGTAGCGGGAAGGGTCGTGCCGGAGGCGGCGCTTGCGCTGGCCGGTGACGATCACCTCGTTCTCGTTGATCTCCAGCGCCACGTCGGCAAGTTCCACGCCGGGGGTTTCGACTTTCATCACAAAGCTGGTTGGGGTTTCGTAAATGTCGCAGGCGGGCATCCAGCCGCTGCGGGCGCGATGCCCGCTGGCCAACGCGGCGAGCGTTTCGTCGAACAGCTTGCTCATCCGCTCGTGCAGCAACAACCGCTCCCGCGACGACGTCCAGCGCAGTATCGCCATGGCCAAGCCCTTTTCTCAATCCGCGCCGGGCATACCCCGCGCGCGGCGGCCCAGAGGTTTACCCGTGGCCGCGTGAGACGATAACCCAGATCAACGACAGGTAGATGGCCGCCATGCCCGCGATCAGCAGCGCCACAAAGGTCCGCTGGCTTATGGGAAACGTGTTGGCGGGTTTTTGCGGTTCCGGTTTGTGTTCGTTGTCAGTCATGACGCGCAACACCTACGTCAGCGGATGTCCAATAACAATATGGTAAACAAAAGGGGCAACTGAATGATAGAAAAAATAAACACGCTCATCGCCACCTTGCGCGGCGACAGCAGGAACCACGCCGCCAGCCCCACGTGTAAGCCGCCCACCACCGCCGCGGCCAGCAGGTACCACGGCCCCGCCATGCCCAGGAAATAGGGCATGAAGGTGATTGGTACCATGAGCGCCGCCCACAGGGCGATGCGCCACTTGGTGGCGTCCACCCCCATCGCCACGGGATGGTTACGCACCCCCGCGGCGCGGTACTCCTCGACATATTTAAGCGCCAGCGACCAGAAATGCGGGTGCTGCCACGCGAAAATGATCAAGAACAGAACCAACGCGTTCACGTCCAGCGCGGGGTGAACCGCGGCGTACCCGATCACCGGCGGCAGGGCGCCCCCCACGCCGCCGATAAAGGTCGCCAAGGGCGTGGTCCGCTTGGTGAGCATGGTGTACAGCACCACGTAGATGAAAATGGCGGCGCCATTGAGCGCCGCCACCATGGCGTTCACCCACAGGGCGGATACCACAAGCGATACCACCGACGCGGCGGCGCCAAACGCAAGCGCGCCGCCCGCCGCCACCGCGCCCGAGGGAATCGGCCGCCCGCGCGTGCGGGCCATGATCTGGTCAATGTCGCGGTCCCAATAGTTGTTGAGCGCCGCCGCGCCAGCCGTGGAGAACATGACGCTTATCAGCGTCCAGAACACCAGCCACCCTTCCGGCAGGCCGCGGCCCGCCACGAACAGTCCGGAGAGCGTGGCCACCACCACCATGCCAACGATGCCCGGCTTGGCCACCCACAGGTACGGCCAGGCGGGCGAGCGGATTTCCGCAACCTGGCCCGCGGACTCCACGGTGGCGGAGTAGGCGTCGCGCGGCGTCATGCCGCCTCCTCACGGCGCGGCGCGCCAGGGGCAAGGTACGGGGCGGAGCGGTACGCCAGCCACCCCAGCAACGCGAATCCATTGGCGCCGTGCAGCACCACGTAAGGCAAAAACATTCCGCTCCATACCACGTACGCGCCCAGGGTAGCCTGCGCCACAACCAGCGCGAACGTCACCGCGGCGCTGGCCGCGTCCGCTCCCGCGCGCACGGCTTTTACCAGGTAGCCCGTCACCAGCGTGAACACCGCAAGCGCCACAAGGCGGTGAATGAAATGTATGGTCACCTTGAATTCCACCAGATCCGGCAGCCACGCGCCCCGGCACATCGGAAAGTCGGGGCACGCCAGGGACGCCTGGCTGTAACGCACAAAAATACCGATAATCACCTGGACGAAGACCAGGCCAAACAATGCGGGATAAAAAACCGGCTCCGCGCGCATCACGCCGCGCTCATGCATAAGCCGGAAAGAAATCATCATAAGAGAAAATATGACCGTGGCCAGCAGGATGTGGAACGAGATGATCAGCACATGCAACGGCCCTTCCAGGAGCGGCGCCTCGATGAGCACAATCACCCCCCCGAACGCCCCGCCCACGCCCAGCAACGCCAAGGCGCCCGTCACGTACCAACGGACGTCCTCCACCTTGCGCGCCCACACCAGCAAGGTGGAGCCAAGGATGAACAGGCCCGTGGAAGCGCCCAACAGCCGGTGGCTCCACTCGAACCATATTTGGAATTTGAACGGCGGTGTCACCGTGCCGTAGCAAAGCGGCCAGTCCGGACAGGCAAGCCCCGACCCGGTGGTGGTCACCACATTGCCCATGACCATCAGGCAGTAGGTGAAAAGGACGGAAAGCCCGATGAATAGCTTGACCATGTCCCCATGAAGCTTAAAGAGCGCCCCTGTTGGCATCATATCACCATGGACAATGAACTTAAAGTAAGAACCCGGCGCGGCGTCTCCGCCGCGCCGGGTTCCGTTACCGAATTACCGGCGCT
This sequence comes from Nitrospinota bacterium, assembly GCA_016207925.1. Lineage (GTDB taxonomy): Bacteria > Nitrospinota_A > UBA7883 > UBA7883 > UBA7883 > JACQZB01. The sequence goes on along the minus strand of JACQZB010000113.1, from coordinate 6,903 downwards.
CCGCCAAGGCTAGGCCTTGCTGTACTCATGCGGGTGCCAGTCCGGGGAGATCTTGGGGATCTCCTTGAAGTTGCCCGGCCCGGGGGGGGACTGGGTGTGCGTCCACTCCAGGGACACCGAGCCCCACGGATTGGCGGGAGCCTTCGGCCCCCAGATGGCGCCGCTGATCCAGTTCCAGATCATCAGGATCGTGGACAACGCCACGATCACCGCGCCGATGGTGGACCACCATTGGGACACCTCGAACTGCGGGAACATCTGGTAATCCTGATAGCGCCGCGGCATGCCTTCCACGCCGATGACGAACAGCGGCCAGAAGATAAGGTTCACGCCGATGAAGTTGAGCGTCATGGCCAGCTTGCCCAGCGACTCGTTATACATCTTCCCGGTCATCTTGGGGAACCAGTGGTACACGCCCGCGAACACCGCGAAGGTGGCCGTGATGCCCATGATGAAGTGGAAGTGCGCCATGACGAAGTAGGTCTCCGCCAGGTGCAAGGTCAACGAGGTCATGGCCAGCGGGATGCCGGTCAGGCCGCCGATAAGGATCAACCAGAAACTGGCCGCCGTGTACCACATGGCGGTGCTGAATTGGATGGAGCCGCGGTACAGCGTCCCCACCAGGCTGATGATCAACAGGCCCACCGGAATGGAGATGAGCAGCGTGGTGACCATCATGCCGATGCGGATCCAGTCGGCCATGCCGGAGGTGTACAGGTGGTGCACCCACACGTCGGAGCCGAGCAGCACCACGCCCCACACGCCGCCGAACACGGCGACCTTGTAGTTGAACACCTGATTGCGCGCCATGGTGGAAATAACATCCATGAACACGCCGATGGCCGGCAGCAGGATGACGTACACCGCGGGGTGCGAGTAGAACCAGAACAGGTTCTGGTACAACAGCACGTCGCCGCCCTTGTCGGGCACGAAGAAGGCCGTGCCGAAATACTTGTCGAACAGCAGCAGCGTCACCGCCGCGGCCAGCACGGGGATGAAGATCAACTGGATCACGAACGCGCCCAGGATCGTCCACACGAAGAAGTTGAGCTGCATCCAGCCCAGGCCCGGCGCCCGCATGAAAATGACCGTGCACAGGAAGTTCACCGCGCCCAGGATGGACGAGAAGCCCAGCATGTGCACCGTGAACACGTAGAACGAGGAGTTGCCGCTCGAGTACTGCGAGGAATACGGCACGTAGCCGGTCCACATGATGTCGGGCGGATTGGGGATGGCCAGCGACAGCAACGCGAGCACGATGGCGAACCAGAACAGCCACACCGAGAAGGCGTTGATGCGCGGGAAGGCCACGTCATGCGCGCCGATCATCAGCGGGATGAGGTAGTTGGCCAAGAAGCCCGTCAACCCCGGAATGAGGAAGGCCAGGATCATGGCCGCGCCATGGAAATACAGCATCACGTTGTAAATGTCGGGTTCAATGAACTGGGTGCCAGGGGCCATCAGTTCCACGCGTATGCCCAGCGCCATCAGCCCGGCCACGGCGAACGCCGCAATCGAGCCGACAAGATACAAGATACCGATCCGTTTGTGATCGGTGGTAAAAATCCACTCTTTCATAGGTGATTCCCTCTCCTTTTCGTCCCTTAGTGTCCAGCCGGCGCCGCGGCTTCGGCGGCGGGCGCCGCGCCTTCAGCCATGGCCTCGCCCTCGGCGGGCGCCGCGGCCACTTCAGGCGCGGGCGGATTAAGCCACGCGTCGAACTCCGCCGCGGGGATAACCTTCACCTTGCCCCACATGTTCGAATGGTTCGTCCCGCAGAACTCCGTGCAGGTGAACACGTACTCACCCGTGTCCTTGGGAAGGAACCACAGATAGGTGACACGGCCCGGCATCAGGTCTTCCTTGATCCGGTATTCGGGGATGAAGAAAGAATGCACCGCATCCTCGCTCTTCATCCGCATCACCACCGGCTTGCCCTGCGGCACGATCAGGCCTTCCTCATTGGTGGTCACCTTGCCGTTGCCGTAGTCAAAATCCCAACTCCACATCCGGCCCGTCAATTTGACCTCCATGGCGCCCTCGGGCACGATGCGCTGGTCGTTCCACAGCTTCCAGCCGCTGGCCGCGAGGTAGAAGTCGTCGGCCATGAACACGAACGCCGGTATCAGCGCCCACGCCATGGACTGCGCGAACGAGAACTTCGGGCCTTTGCCCACCTCGTCGTCCCGTGTGCGGCGGTACGACACCAGAAAGTAGCTGGCCACAAGGCCGAACACCACGCCAATGCCGCCGATGTCCAATAACACATGCCCCCAGAGCTCTTTCCAATGCTCCGTGTGGTCGTTGAGCGCCCCCGCGCCCGCGTCACCCGCCCCGATCGCAAACAGCGAGGCGGCCGCCACGGTCCCGAGGAGTATCGACCGTTTGTTCATAATTCCCTCTCCTTGGCTTTTTTCTTATTCCTTATCACAAGCGCGCCCAGCGTGAACGCGCCGATTCCCACAAACAGCGACGAAAAGGCGAAGATCATGGGGTAGTTAAGCCCGTACTTGCCCTCCTTGTAGTTGTAGCTGTAGCACAGGCTCATGGCCATGGTCCCGATGTCGCTGGGTTTGAGCCGGTTGAACCGCGAGTCCACGATGGCAAGCTCCATGTCGGTGGCGTCCACCTTGGCGCTATGCATCACGCGCGACACGCGCCCCTCCGGCGTCAGAAAGATGAATACGTTGGGGTGGAAAAACATCTGATCCTGCGCGGACCAGAAGAACTTGTACCCCAAGGCCCCCGTCAGCCGCTCCAGGTCCTCCGGCCGCGCAAACACGGCGAAAGTCCATGAATCGTTGAGCAGCGAAGGGAAATTGAGCGCGGCGCGGAACGCTTTCGCGGTTTGCGCGGTGTCGCTTTTGTCGAACGACACCGTCATCACGCGGGCTTCTCCGCCCAGTTTCACCCGCCCGCGCTCCGCCACCTGCAGCAGCAGCCTGCCCAGGCCGGCGTTGAACGCGGGACAAGCTCCGTCGCACGTGTAGTAGGACAGCGCCAGCACCGTGGATACGCCCCGCGTATCCGCCAGCGTGAACGCGCGGCCGGTGTCGTCCACCAGCGCCACCTCGTCCGCCAGCTTCATGCCGAGGATTTTATCCTCGTCAAGCTTGAACACGTCGGGGTCAATATCGGAGTCCACCGGCTTGTACTTGGCCCACGCCCCGGCGGGGAACATAACCCCCGCCGCCAGCGCCAAGGCCATCGCCGCGACCGCTACCCTTATACGCACGCTTACGCTCCGCGCCTTTGCCGGGTTACCAGAAGTAAATCTGGCTGACCACAAAGAACCAGATCACGTCAACGAAGTGCCAGTACAGCCCCGCGCCCTTGACCAGGGTGTGGCTGACCTTGCCGGCGAGCGCCGGGATAAGCACCGCGATGAAGATGCCCAGGCCGGCCGTCACGTGGCTGGCGTGGAAACCGGTGATGGAATAGAACGCCGTGCTTTTGGCGTTGGTGCCGAACACAAAGCCCTCGTGGATGAGGTGGCTGTATTCGTACACGGTGCAGCCCACGAACGCGGCGCCCAAAACCATGGTGATCAAAAGCCAGGTTTTAAAGCCCCCCATGTCGCCGGCTTCCAGCTTCAACTCACCCGCGTGGTAGGTGAAAGATGAAGACACCAGGATCACCGTCATGATAAGCGGAATCGTCAGGCCGATTTCCGGAGTGCCCGCCGGGGGCCACACCTCGGTGGTCAGCCGCAACATCCAGTACGAAGCGAACAGGCTCAAGAAAATCATCGTTTCCGAAACGATGAAGATCGGCAGGCCCGTCATGGCGTAGCCCGGTTCGCGGTGGGCGTTCGCCACGCCTTCCGCGGTCCAGCCCGCGACGCCGATAACGATAAGCGGCACGCCTATCCCCAAGAAAATCGTCGCCAGCATACTGTTGCCGTATTCAAAATACGACGCGAACCCGAGCGGCAGCGCGAAGAAAATCCCCGCCACCGCTATGAGCGGGTAGTAGCTGTACTCCCAGTGATGCTCAACATGACCGTGACCTTCTGCCATAGACCCTCTCCTGCTAATTGATGGATTCCCTCTTTCACGGACGCTCGCGGCGCGCCTTGCGCTCCTCCACGCGCTCATCCACAAATGAACAGCGCGGCCGGACAAGTCGCCCGTTTACTTCTTCATGTGATGTGTTCGATTGCCGGTAACGCCGAATCCCCTAATTGCCCGAAACGCATTTAAATCCCCCAAACGTTCCCGGACAGCCCCCTTGTGTGTACTTAGAACCGCACTGCGATTCGGTGTAAAGTATGCCTATATACCATACCCAATGTCAATACTTTGTTTAAGCGCAGCGCTTAATACAAACAAATAAATAAAAATCAATACATTACCGCCAAAACAGCTTTCGTTTTCGGTGTAGGAGCTTAATGAAAATAACGGATTAGCATGAACAGTAACTGACCACACCGGCTATTATGACGGACTTCAGAATGTCACGATGAAGACATTCGTCCATCACAAATAACCTTTATCCATCATGAAAATCATCCCGCCGGTGATAAGCGCCGCGGTCCAAAGTGTGAGGTAGGAAAACGCCAGGGCGCGGTGCGCCACGCGCTTGCCGGAAAAGCCGGTGAGCATCATCAACGCGATGAGCGGGGCGATGATATAGATGATGACCAAATGCAGATTCATGATCCATTCGGGCGCTTTGCCGCCCATGGTATAGCCAAGTTCCACCATGACGATCACCACCACGTAGGAAGCCCAGGTGGCCGCGGCGTGGCTCATGGCTACTTTCTTGTGCCGCGGATAGTCGTGTTTGCGGGCCACCAGCCAGGCCCAAATCAATAGGGCGGTAAGCAGCGGAATGGCGGTTTCGACGGTGTAGAACAGCATGGTCAGTCTCTCCTAAAATGATGGCGGCCTCCGCCGCCGCCACAACCTTAATCGTCATCCTCCTTGCCGGAACGCCCGCCGATCATCAGCCCGCCCGGCGCGCGGGGGGGCGGCTCGCCGCGCGCGGCCTTGGTCAAGGTCTCGTTGATGGTCTGGGGCGAATAGGTGTCGCCGAACAAATGGCGGAACACCACCCCTTGCGGGGCCAGCGCGGTCACCGCCACCAAATGCATCCACTCGCCCTTCTCGTCCCGTTTATAGCTTATCCCCAACTCCTTGGCAAGGGCGCGGACTGTTTCGGGGCCGCCGGAAACGAAGCGCCAGTGTTCAAAACTGGCGGTGACACTGCCGCCGAACCTGTCTAGCGCCTGCGGGGTGTCCTTCTCCGTGTCAAACCCGACGGACACCACCCGGAAATCCTGGCCCAGCTTAAGAGGCCCATCTTTTATGTAACGGGCCAGGCTGGCGGAGATGGTGGGGCAGATATTCTCGCAACTGGTGAAGATGTACGAAACGATCAGCGGCTTGTCGAACCAGTCATTGAGGTGGAAAGGCTGCCCGGACTGGTCGGTGAACACGTAGTCGCCCTCAATTTTGTGGCCGATCCGGTCAAGGGCCAACATGCTGGCCGCCCCCACCTGCTGGCCGGGCGCCAAGGGGGCGGGTATCGCGTGGGAAGAATGCGGGCTTTGCTCCGCCCCCCCCTGCCGCCACGCCACCAGGGCGCGTTTTGCCGCCAGCGCCGTCAGCGACAGCGCCAGCACGGTGACGGCGATCTTGATGAACCGGGCGCGTTCCATGTCAGCGCGCTCCTTGGCGGGCGGCGCGCCGGGCGCGTTCGCGCCGGATGATGCCCTCGACCTCGTCCACGGCGCGGGCCACCTCGTCGTTGATGACCTTGTGGTCGTACCAGTCCTGCTCCTGCATTTCCCGCCGGGCGTTGTCCAGGCGCTGGCGGATGGCCGCGTCGCTGTCGGAGCCGCGCCCGCGCAGCCGACGCTCCAGTTCCTCCTCCGAGGGGGGCAAAAGGAAAATGGTCACCGCGTCAATATCCTTCATCCCCCGCAGCGCGCGGCCTCCCTGGACGTCAATCACTAGCAGCAGGTCACCGCCGCCTTCGGCCAGCGCCCGCGCCACGGCCCCGCGCGAGGTGCCATAGCGGGCGCCATGCACCTGCGCCCATTCCAGAAACTCGTTCCGCCCCGCCATGCCCTCGAACGCCGCCTCGTCCACGAAGTGGTAGTCCACCGCGTCGCGCTCGCCCTCGCGGGGCGCGCGGGTGGTGTGCGAGACGGTGCGCCGCAACCCCGTGACGCGGCCCAACAGCCGTTCGGCCACGGTGCTTTTGCCCGCTCCCGACGGGGCGGACAGCACGAACAATATGCCCCCTTGGGGTCCCGCGCCGGTCATTCGAGGTTCTGGGCCTGTTCCCGGATTTTTTCCTGCTCGCTTTTCATCTCCACCACCAGGTTGGTGATCGCCAGCGAGGGGGTTTTCGAACCTATGGTATTGGTCTCGCGGTTGATTTCCTGCAGCAGGAACTCAAGCTTGCGCCCCACCGGCCCTTCACCGGCGAGAATGGACGCCGCCTGGGCCAGGTGGCTGTCCAGCCGGGTGAGTTCTTCCTCGATGTCGGCCCGGTCGGCGAGGATGGCGGCTTCCTGCGCCAGGCGCCCTTCATCCAGCGGCGTTTCGCCCAGCAGGCGGCTTACCCGCTCGCGCAGCGTAACGTACCGGTCCTTGGCGTTCGTCCGCGCCTCATCGCGCACGCGCGCGGCCAGCGCTCCCAAGGCGGCGAACCGTCCGCGCATGTCCTCCGCCAGCCGCCGCCCTTCCTCCGCCCGCATGGCGGCAAGCTGCTCAAGCGCCGCCGCCAGCGCCTCGGACACCAGCGGCCACGCCTCCTCCGCCGGAACGTCCGCCTCGCCCACCGTGAACATTTCGCGCACCGCCAGCAGGTCACCGAAGGAGGGGGGGTACTCCACCCCGAACCGGCGCGACACGTCCGCCGCCGCCGCGAGGTACCCCTTGAGCAGTTCCT
>JACQZB010000112.1 GCA_016207925.1 Nitrospinota bacterium | reverse complement strand
ATTGATCAAGGCGTTTCGTTCCCACAACGCCTACCGCCACATCCCCATCGTGGCCACCACGGCCGAAACCGCCGGCGACGAGGCCGGACAACGCGCCACGCGCCGCCTGGCGCTGGAACTTGGCGCGGCGGAATTGTTCCAGAAACCGGTGGATCCGGTTTTCGTTGACCATGTCACCCGCCTGCTGGATCAGGCTCCGGAAACACGGCCGATGTAGGAGCGGCGTTACAAGCGGGCTGGCAGCCCTGCCCCTGCGACAACCACCGCGCCCCTCTCTCTTCCCCCTCTCCCCTCGCGGGAGAGGGTGGCGCTTTAGCGCGCGTGAGGGGGATTTGAATACGATGATCCCTGCATCCTTCCCTGTAGTGGCGCCGCGTGCCGCGCCTTCCTTTACTGTTTCCTCCGTCGCATCAGGTGAGTCAATTTCACGACACTCTTTAACAGCGCCTGCAACCAGCCCCCCAAAAGGATTTGGACGTTGACAAAAGTCATAATATAATCGGCTCTTTCATGTTACGTGTCGGCGGCGAGTCTATCCATAACTCCCTGTACGGCTTTATCACCAAGGTGGAAGTGCTGGAGGCGGAGTTGGTGGCGCTGGCGGGGGACAAGCATTATGACGAGGTCCGCGCGGAGATTCACGCCCACGGCAAGGCCACCGGCGCGCGGCTTTTGGCCGAACGCGGCGAAAAGGCGGACAAACTCGACACGTTGTACCGCTACATCGCAGACGCGCACCTGGAAGGGATGCCATGCGATCCCGGCGCGCAGGTGGAGCCGGCCAACGGAACGCTGCGCTACACGCATATCCAGTGCAACCATATCCCCAACTGGAAATACACCTCATGCCCCGTGTCAAGGATGTGCGCCCTCCACAACGAATGGCTGCAAGGGTTCATCGCGGGGCTGGACGGTTCGGTTACCTACGCGGTGGAAAAAACCATCGCCGACGGCGCCTCCTCCTGCGCGGCGGTCATCGCGCTGTAGAATAATGGGGAGCGGGGCCACGGCGCCCCGCGGCCCGTTATTCTCGGGAAAGACGCGCCATGTACACACTCGTCCGCAGGTATATCAAAACGTCGCTGCTGTTTTTCCTTGTGGGCCTCGCGCTGGGCGTGTGGATCATGTGGAAGGGCTACTGGGGCGACCCGGCGGGGATGTCCGTGGTTATCTCCGCGCATACCCATGTGATCCTGATCGGCTTTATCATCACGCTGATCATGGGTATCGCCTACTGGATGTTCCCCCGGCCCGCGCGGGAGGATTACCGGTACAGCCCCAACATGGCGGAAGTCAACTACTGGCTGGTCACGGGCGGAACCGTTGTCCGGCTGTACGGCGAAATGTGGCAGTACGCCAGCGATGGCGCGCACGGGATCATCTGGGCCGCCATTGGCGCCGGGGCGCAGACGCTGGCGGGCGTGGTGTTCGCCTGGAACATCTGGAGCCGCGTCCGGCCCATCGGCAGCGACAAGCGTGAAGCGAAAGGAGAACGGTTTTGAAACACGGCAGGGTAAAACCCTTCAAGTATTCCCCATTCATATCGGCGGGGGTTATCTCGCTGGCGGGGCTTAAGGAGCTTGTGCTGCAAATGGAGCGCGAGGGAGCCACCACGGTGAAATTCACCGGCGAAACCATTTTCGTGTGGGACACGCCCCACGGCCCGGACGGATTCGAGCTGCGCCTGCCCTACCCCGCCAACCAGTTCAAGTACGGCGGCGTACGGCCCGTCAAGTTATGCTCCGCCGAAACGTTTTGCCAGAACTTCAAACGGCCCGTGCTTAACCTGGCGCGGGAGCTTGACCGGCGCTTCCACAACTACGGGCTGGAGAAAAAAGTCGTCATCGGCGTGGCCGGCTGCCAGCGCTCGTGCAGCGAACCGGCGACGAAGGACATCGGCATTATCGCGCATCCGCAGGGGTACGAGATCATGGTGGGCGGCTCGGCGGGAATGAAGCCGCGCCTGGCCCGGCGCCTGGCCATCGTCCAGACCGAAGCGGACGTGATCGAGTTCGTCGAGCGCATCCTCGATTACTTAAAAGAGCATGGGGTCAGCAGCATGAGATTGGGCAGGCTGATAGACAAGCTCGGTTGGGATGATTTCGCCGCCGCCGTCACCCCGGCGCATCTTTCCGGCGCCCTCGCCTTGGCCGCGCACACGGAGATCAGAGAAGAGCGCGGCGGGGAAGAATAATGGTTTACAGATTAGTAAGTGGCTGCTGACGGGATTTCGACTTTCCAACATCGTAGGAATGCGAAGGAGTTTGGTCAACTTGGAGACCGGCGTCACCACCATTCCCGCAAAAAATTAGAAGAACGGCGAGCCGCATGTCGCCGCCATGAGGTCAAAAACGCTTACCTTGATGACGAGGATTCGTCGCCGACACCCTAACCCGTCACCAGACTCGTTTGTCTTTCTGCATGACGTTGGAGGTCCCTACACCAAGGATAGCGCTGGGAGAGCGCTTCGCAGGGCCGTGAAATTGTCGGGAATCGCCCATGTTCGTTTCCACGACCTTCGCCACACCTTCTTGAGTGGTCTGGCCGCGAAGAGCGCGTCGAACATCGGATTGATGCAGGCGGCGGGGCACAGGGATTTCCGGAGTACGCTACGGTACATTCACGGGAACATCGAGCACAAGCGGCGCATAGCGAACATGGCCGCGATCTGATGGAAAGGAGCCGCGAAGTGTTGGCGCCGGGGGGATTTTCCGAGGACTCGTCCCATAAGTCCTTGAAAAATGGCGGGGCCGACGAGACTCGAACTCGCGACCTCCGGCGTGACAGGCCGGCGTTCTAACCAACTGAACTACGACCCCGCGTTGGTAGAAACGATGATTTTATAGAGGGGTGGCTCTGGTGTCAAACCTTTTCCGCGCGTCCTTTTCCGCGCATCAAATGGGCGGCGGGGTCAGTTATAAAAGGCGTAGCCGTTCTTGCCCCGGCCCTTGACCGAGTACATGGCCATGTCCGCCGATTGCAGCAGCGTTTCCGGATTCTTGCCCCCCACGGGAAACAGGGCCACGCCGACGCTGACGGTGGTTACGATGTCCTGCCCCTTGTAGAAGTATGGCTCCGAGAGGGTGGACACCACGCGGCGCACGGCGATATCCACCTGGCTTTGTTCGCTGACATCCTCGATCATGGCCACAAACTCGTCGCCGCCCATGCGCGAGACGATATCCACCTCGCGCAGGCTACTGACCAGCCGGGTGGTGGCGCCCTTGAGCATAAGGTCGCCCGCCGAGTGCCCGAAAGTGTCGTTGATGGTCTTGAAATCGTCAAGGTCAATGAACAGCACCGCCAGCATCGTGCGCGCGCGGGTGGCGCGTTTGATGGCGCGGGAGAGGTTTTCCACGAACATGCGCCGGTTTGGCAGCCCCGTCAGGGGATCGTAGTAGGCGTGGCGCTGATCCTCCTCGCGCGTATTGCGCAGCTCGGTGACATCCTCGCATATCGCGATTAGCCCGCGCGTGGGATCCGCGGGATCGGCGGGCCGCGCGAGAACGCGGCTCCAGAACATGGTCCCATCCTTGCGCCGTTTAAGGGCTTCCTTCTCGAATACCCGTCCGCGGGCGAGGCGGTCGTATATTTCCACCAACGCCTGGGCGTAGTCCTCGTCACGGGCGAACACGCGGCGCAGGGGCATGTTGGCGAACTCCTCGCGGGAGTAGCCGTACATCTGCGTCATGCGCTGGTTGACCCATACAAAGCTGTTGGACTTCATGTGGGCGATGCCCAACTCGGTGTTCTCCAGGATGAAATCCTTCTCCGTGTTCAGGCGGCGCAGTTCCTGATGGGCGGCGGCCCAATCGCTCATGTCCCGCACGGCGGCCACGCGCACGATGCGGCCCCGGAAATGGACCCCCTTGCAATGGATAAGCATTGGGAAAATTGAGCCGTCCTTGCGGAGGCCGGAGACATCGTGGGCAAGCGTTTCCAGCCCTCCGGACTGAACCCTCTGGCGCACCTGCTCGCGGTCCGGTGGGGCGATCAGCTCCTGCATCGGTCTGCCGGTCACCCCGGCGGCGTCGTAACCGAATATTTTTTCCACGGTGTGGTTGGCGTACACAATTTTGGCGTCCTCGATCACGAAGATGCCTTCGAAATAATTTTCCACCAGGGCGCGAAGGTCGTGTTCATCCTCGGCCAGGTCGGCGATAGCTTTGGAAAGCCGGCGTTCGTTGCGAATCAGCAGCACGCCGGGGACAAGCGCGGCGAGCGCGGCGACGGCGGCGAACAGGCCCGATTCGGAAATTTTGGAAAAACTGTCCTTGGCGTTATCCGGCCACAGGAAAGGCTCCAGGCCGAATTCCCAGACCACGGAGATGATCAACGCATTGATAAAAACAAGCAGGAGCAAAAGGATGGTTCGTCCTGTGCCGCGGCGGAGGAGCGGATCCTCCATAATTTCCTCCCGGCGCGTGTCCCCTAGCCACGCCCGACGTATCGTGCCAAGGCCGGGACGCGCGGCCCCGCGCGTCCCGCCATATTCGCCTTCCGGTGTCCCCGCAACCCACAACCAGCGGCGATACACTTATAGCGTTTACTATCTTGTGGCATTTTGAGCGGACGCGCAAGGGCATTTGTCTAATATTCAACAGCGGCGCGGCGGGAATGTGATACGGGATATACCAGGCCGTCACATAATGCAATGTGATAGAGCTATTTTTTCACCGAAACAACGTCCATGCACGCGGCGTAACGGCTGGATATTTCATACCGTACCGGATCGAACCCATTGCGGCGCAACAGGGCGTGCAGGCTTTCCCGCGTGAAGTTATGGTAATGCTCCATCTCGCTCCAGTACGGATTGCTGTTCGCCATGTCCCACAGTTTCCAGACCACGCAATCCATGTTCGGCGTGGAGACGAGAAGATGCCCTCCGGTTTTTAACAACCTGTTGGCGTGCTTAAGCTCTTCGCCGGGGAACGGGGTATGCTCCAGCACGTCGGCCATGGAGATTACGTCAAAATATCCGGGTTGGCCGATCTGGCCCAGGCTAGCCGCGTACGCCTCGTAACCCATGGCGGTCATCGCGTTGACGCTTTGCTCCCGCAGATCAATACCCGCGGCGCGGTATCCGAACTCCACCGCCACGGCGACCAGCGCGCCGGACCCAAATCCGGCATCCAGCCAGGCGCCGTCATAGTTCCATCCGCGAAGCTGCGAAATCATCGAGACGACGGGACCCCACACGCCGCGCCCTTCCGCCGTGGCCGATCCGGGAATTTGAACCGGCTGTGTTTTTTTGAACATGATGTTCAGCGCTTCTGGCGTAAAGTAGCCGTCGGTGAACACGTGGCCGCACGCATCGCATTTCATCCACACCATCACCGGCGGCAGGGGACTTGAGTACACGTGATGGTTAACGCATGAATATTCCCCGATTTGGTGAAAACCGGCGGATGAACACAGCGGGCAGGCTTGATATTGAATTCTCATGCGGCCATACGCTCCGGGAAACGGGTACACGATACGAAAACTATAGCTGTTTTTCAGGGGTTACGCCCCCTACAATGATAGACTCACCGGCAGCGGCGGCCAACTTGCTATACTGACTCTAAAAGGCGGCGTGTTTCCAATCGCGCACAGGCGAGACGAAATGATCAACAACCAGCGTCAGCGATAGAATATATTGTGTATTTCCCCACGCTTAAATCCATCCCCTTGCGGGCGCAGATCACGATGATGGCGCTCTTGCTGGTGCTCGTGGGCGCGTTGTCCCTTGTGTACGTCTTAAGCCGCCACGAACGGGAAAGCTTTGTGATGAGCCGCGGCGCGGAGTTGGCCAACGCCGCCCGGCTCAACGGGGAGCATCTTCGCAAATCCATGGACTCCATGCGCAACGAGGCGCTGTTCCTCTCCAATACCCCCCCGGTACCGGGGATCATACGCGCCGCGCTGAACAACGGATTCGACGCCCTCGATGGCAATTACAGCCATATATGGAAAAAGCGCCTTAGCGAAATTTTCGCCGCCTTCGCCGAGAATCATCACGATTATTTTCAAATCCGCTACATAGGGCTGGCGGACGGCGGCCGCGAACTGGTCCGGGTGGACATCATTGACGGCCATCCGGTGGTGGTACCGGAGGACAAGCTTCAGCGCAAGGGGGACCGGGATTATTTCCGGGCCACGTTAAAGTTGCGTCAGGGGGAAGTGTACATTTCCGAAATCAACCTCAACCAGGAGAACGGAAGCGTCGAAACCCCGCACCGCCCCACCTGGCGGGCCGCCACGCCGGTGTTCACGCCGGCCGGTGATATGTTCGGGATGATCATCATCAACCGCTACGCGATTTGTGGAAGGATGATTTCCCCGGATTGTCCATAGAACCGGGATACTTTGATGGGCCGTCGCCCCTGCAAACGGTGAACACCATCGAGGGGAGAAACTACGTGGCCGCGCGCAAAATATTTTTCGATCCGTTGCGCCCCGACCGGTTCCTGACGCTCATCTACGCCCTGCCGCATTCCGCCATCGGGGAACACACATCCTCGACCAACTTCAAAATCGTCGCCGGGGCGTTTGTCTTCACGCTGGCCGCCGCGGGGGCCGTCATCGTTATCCTGCTGTGGATGTTCGCCCCGCTCCAGCGCATCACCGAAGCCGCCGTGGCCATCGCCGACGGACGCTACGACACGCCCCTGCCCGCCGTGCGCGGCGGCGAGATCGCCTTGCTGACCAGCGCGTTCCAGCTTATGGTGGAGCGCGTGCGCCGGCGCGAAAGGGACCTGCTCACCCTCAACCGGGAGCTTGACCAGAAGGTGGAGGAGCGCACCGCCCAGTTGCGCGCCGCCAACCTGGAGTTGTCCGAGTTCGCCTCCGTGGCCTCCCACGACCTGCAGGAGCCGCTGCGCACCATCGTGGCCTTCAGCGAGCGGCTCCGCGAGCGGCATGCCGCCGAGCTAAGCCCCAAGGCCCTGGACTACCTGGAGCGCATCAGCAAGGGGGGCGAACGCATGAGCTACCTGATCCGCGATATTCTGGAATACTCCCGCGCCAGCAACGCCGCGGCGCGCCGGGAGCGGGTGGACCTGGACCGCCTTTTCGACAACCTGCTCACGGACATGAAGGCCGCCTTGGCGGAGTCCGGCGGCACGGTGGAGCGCGGCCCGCTGCCGGTGCTAGCCGGTTCCAGAACCTGGTTTCCAACTCCCTCAAATACCGCAAACCGCTGATCTCCCCGCTGATCCGTGTGCGCTGGCTGCGGGAGGAAAGCGGGCCAGATGACGCGGTGATCGCCGTCGAAGACAACGGCATCGGATTCGAGCCGAAATACGCCGAGCGGATTTTCAATATGTTCGAGCGTTTGCACAGCCGTTCGGAGTATGATGGGACGGGAATCGGGCTTGCCACGGCGCGCAAGATCGCCGGACGCGAGGGGGGCGCGATATGGGCGCAAGGTTCACCCGGCGAAGGGGCGACCTTTTACGTGAGATTGCCATTGTGGAAGATAGACTGAACGGCGCCGCGGGCCAGGAGCCGCGCGTGGCGCTGGTGGCCGAGGACAGCCCGGACGACCGCCTGCTCATCGAGGAAGCCGCCGAGGAACTGCGCGAACAGGACGGCATAGCCCTGGAGCTTGTCTTCGTCGAGGACGGCGAGCAAGCGCTGGCCTTTCTCAACCAGGAGGGCGCCTACGCCGGCGATGAGCGGGTCAGGCGCATGGCGATGGCGTTTTTTGACATCAACATGCCGCGCCTTTCCGGCGTGGAGGCCGCGCGCGAGGTTCGCGCCAGCAAAACGTGGGACTGGCTGCCGGTGGTGATGTTCTCCACCTCGCGCAACACCACCGACGTGATGGAATCCTACCGGGTTGGCGCCAGCGCCTACGTGGTCAAGCCGATGTCCGCCGCCACTTTCATCTCCACGGTCCGCGCCGTGTTCCGCCACTGGCTGTCCGTGACGCGGGACCCTGAAAAGCGAAAGGGAAACGGCGCCTGATTCCTTCCCGGACGGTTCCGCCGCGGTAGCGCCGCCGTCCCACCTGCCAGAGGCCGGCGCTACGGGAAAAAGCGCCGCGCGGGGCATCTGAAAACCACACGACATTATTTGCGCCACGCCCAGCCGGAAACCGTAAAATAGCGGACGATGGAAAACCTTATCCACGGCAACGTGTTTTACGAGTTCGCCGCGATCCTGGCGATGGCCGCCGCCGTGGGCGCGCTGGGGTTCAAACTGCGCCAGCCGCTTATCGTGTCGTTCCTCGTGGCGGGCGTGCTGGCGGGGCCTTCGGGGTTCGGGCTGATCGAAAGCCACGACAAAATCGAATTGCTGGCGAAAATCGGTATTTCGCTGCTCCTGTTCGTGGTGGGCTTGCGGCTGGACCTGCACATGATCCGCACCGTCGGCCCGGTGGCGTTGGCCACCGGCCTTGGGCAGGTGATAATCACCTCCATCCTGGGGCTGGGCATCGCCCTGGCCTTGGGCATGGCCATGATCCCGGCGGCCTATGTCGCCGTGGCGCTCACCTTCTCGAGCACCATCATCGTCGTCAAGCTGCTCTCCGACAAGCGGGAGATAGACTCGCTGCACGGGCGGATCGCGGTGGGTTTGCTGCTGGTGCAGGACATCGTGGTGATTCTGGCGATGATCGGCCTTACGGCGCTGGGCGGCGGGCTTACGGAAGTGGAATCCCCGGCGGGCGCCGTGGCGCTGATTTTGGGCAAGGGCGCGGCGTTTCTGGGCCTGATCGCGGTCCTGATGTACTATCTGCTGCCGTACCTCTTGCCGCGGCTGGCCCGGTCGCAGGAGTTGCTGGCGCTGTTCGCCATAGCGTGGGCGGTACTGCTCGGCGCGCTGGGCGATTTTTTGGGGTTCGGCAAGGAGGTGGGAGCGTTTCTTGGCGGCGTCTCGCTGGCCTCCACCGACTACCGCGAGGCCATCGGCGCCCGGCTGGTGGCGCTGCGCGATTTTTTGCTGCTGTTCTTCTTCCTCGATCTGGGAGCGCGGCTGGAGATCGGCGTCGTCTCGGCGCAGATGGCGGACGCGGCCATATTCTCGCTGTTCGTGCTGGTGGGCCATCCGCTGATCGTCATGGCGATCATGGGGTACATGGGATACCGGCGGCGCACGGGCTTTCTGACCGGGCTGGCGGTGGCGCAGATCAGCGAGTTCTCGCTGATCCTCGGCGCCCTCGGCGTCAGCCTGGGGCATATAGACGCCAACGCCATGGGGCTTATCACCCTGGTGGGTGTGGCCACCATCTGCGCCTCCACCTACCTGATCCTGTATTCCGGCCAATGGTACGAAAGG
>JACQZB010000111.1 GCA_016207925.1 Nitrospinota bacterium | reverse complement strand
GAGGGGCTGGGCAACAAGTTCCTGGGCCACATCCGGCAGGTGGACGCCATCGCCCACGTGGTCCGCTGTTTCGAGGATCAGAACATCGCCCACGTCTCCGGCGCCGTTGACCCGGTGGCCGACATGGAGACGATAAAAACGGAGCTTCTGCTGGCCGACCTTGAAGCGCTGGACAAGCGTCTGGACGCCGCGCGCAAGGGTAAGAGGACCGGCGATAAAAAAGCGATCCTGCTGGCGGACAGAATGGAGGCGCTGCGGGAAAAGCTGGCCGCGGGTGTTCCCGCGCGGCTGGCGATGTCCGCGGAAGACGCGCCCTTGTTCCGCGACCTGTTCCTGCTCACCGCCAAACCAGTGATCTCTGTGCTCAACGTCACGGAGGATGAGATCGGCAAGGAGACCCAGGCGGTCCGCGCCGCCCGCGCCGCCGCCGAGGCCGAGGGGGCGGACGCCATCGTGTTGTGCGGCAAAATCGAGTCCGAGCTGGTGGCGCTCGACGAGGAGGATCGCGCCGTTTTCCTCCACGACCTTGGTTTGCCTGAACCCGGGCTGCATCAATTTATCCGGGGCGGCTACCATCTGCTGGACCTGATCACTTATTTCACCACCGGCCCCAAGGAAACCCGCGCCTGGACCATCCGCCGGGGAACCAAGGCGCCCCAAGCCGCCGGGGTGATCCATTCCGACTTTGAAAAAGGCTTTATCCGGGCCGAGGTGATAGCGTACGATGATCTGGACCGGCTCGGTTCCGAGCAGGCGGCGCGGGAGGCGGGACTTTTGAGGATCGAAGGCCGCGACTACGTTTTCAACGACGGTGACGTGGCGCACTTCCGGTTTAACGTTTAACCAGACTGCGGAAAGAAATCCATGGCGGATCCCGCCATAACAAGTACGCTCACCATCCGGAGGGCCGGGTTCGAGGATGTTGAGCGCATCACCGAATTGGACCAGTCGCTATTCCCGCCCGGCGTGTGTTTCGATCTTCCCACGTTCTATTTCTACGTCACCGACCCCCATGCCGTGACCATGGTGGCCGAATGCGAAGGCGACTTCGCCGGGTTCGTGATCCTCGCCGTCGAGACGCCGGGGCAGGGTACCATCGTCTCCATTGACGTGGCGCCCGCCATGCAACGGCGCGGCGTGGGCGCGCGGCTTATGGAAGAGGCGGAAAAAGCCGCGGCGCGAATGGGGCTGGCCGGCGTCACCTTGCAGGTGTCGGTCAACAACCCGGACGCGCGCCGGTTTTACGAACGGCGCGGCTACCGCGTCACCGGAACACTGCCCGGCTTTTATAACGACGTGGAAGACGCGCTGGAGATGACGTTGCCCCTCGCGGCGCGCGGCAAAACGCGGCGCGCCTAGCCCACGGCGCGGATGTCCCCTCCGCACGCGGTCAGCAGCGCGGCGAAGGTGGGGCAGGTGATCGCCACCGCTTCGGCGGTGTCTATCACCGTTTCGCCCGGCGCCACGCAGCCGGCCATGGCAAGGCTCATCACCACGCGGTGGTCGCCATGCCCCGACACGCGCGCGCCCTTAAGCCCGCCGCCATGAATGACCAGCCCGTCGGGTTTTTCCTCCACGCGCGCGCCCATCGCGCCAAGCTCCTGGGCCATCACCGCGATGCGGTCCGTTTCCTTGATGCGCGCCTGCGGCGTGTTCTCCAGCCGCGTGACGCCATCGGCCATGGCCGCCAGCGCCGCCAGGGCCGGCAGCGCGTCGGGGGTGGCGTTCAGGTCCAGGGTGACGCCGCGCAGCGCGTCCCCGGTGACGGTGATGGCGTCCCTGCCATACTCCACCTTGGCGCCCATGGCTTCCAGGTAGTCAAAAATCGCCTTGTCACCCTGGCTGTCGCCCATGTCCAGCCCCAACAGCGCGACGCGGTTGCCCGGAATCGCCCCCAGGCAGGCGAAAAACGTGGCGGAGGAAAAATCGCCGGGAACCAGCCGGTCAAAGGCGGGATAGCGCTGGCCCCCCTTGATCTCGAACCGTGAGTAGCCTTCGCGCCGGTAGCGGACGCCCAATTCATCCAGCCAGCGCGCGGTCATGTCCACATACGGTTTTTCGTTGAGGCTTTTCAGGGTAAGGACGGTGTCGCGCGGCGCCAGCGGCGTGTGGATCAACAGGCTTGAGAGGAATTGCGACGTGCGCCCGTCCACTTTCGCCGCGCCGCCGGACAGCGGCCCCTCCACCGTGGCCGGCAATTTGCCGTTGGCGGAACTGGTTCGCGCGCCAAGGCTTGATAGCGCATCGAGCAACGGCCCCATGGGGCGCGCGCGGGTTTGCTCGTCGCCGGTCACCATGATTGGCGCGCAGCCCAGCGCGGCGTAGGAAAGCGCGAACCGCGCCGTGGTGCCGGAATTGCCCACGTCCACCGGGCCGATGGGGGTGGCCACCACGCCGCCCAGGCCGGTTACGCGCCACAACCCTTCGTCGCGTTCCACCACGGCGCCCATGGAAGCCACGGCGCAGGCGGCCGATTCGGCGTCGGCGGAGATCAATGGATTGCGAATGACTGAAGTCCCCTCCGCCAGCGCGGCGAAAAACACCGCGCGGATGGTGTGCGACTTGGACGCGGGGATCAGCGCCTCGCCCCGGATGGCCGAGGGCCGGACGGAGAATTTCACTTACTCCTCCCGGAACAGGTCCCACTCGTCCATGCGCCGCATGAACGAGTAGCTGGTGAGGTCAAAGTGCAGCGGCGTCACCGTCACCCAGCCTTGCGCCAGCCATTCGATGTCAGCGTCCGCGTCGCGCTCATCCACCTGCATGGCGCCGCCCTGCCAGTAATAGTCGTTCTGGCGCGGATCCACCCGCCGCTCGAACACCTCGCGGAACACGCTGCGCCCCTGCCGGCACAGCTTGATACCCTTGATCTGATCGAAGGGCAGGGAGGGGACGTTGACGTTGAGCAGCGTCCCCTCCGGCAGGCCGCGCCGCGCCGTCTCCCGCGCCACGGTCACGGCGAACTGGGCGGCGGCGGAAAAGTCGCCGGGAGTGAACGATGAGACCGACACCGCCAGCGCCGGCACACCCAGGATCATCCCTTCCGTGGCGGCGGACACGGTGCCCGAGTAAATGACGTTGGTCGCCACGTTCTGGCCGTGGTTGATGCCGCTGACCACCAGGTCCGGCGGCTGGCTCATCAGCGCGCGCACGGCGATTTTCACGCAGTCCGCCGGTGTGCCGTTGACCGCCAGGCCAAACTCTTCGCCGTTGCGCTGCACGCGGCGCACCCGCAAGGGGTTGCTTATGGTGATCGAGTGCCCCACGGCGCTCATCTCCGCCTCCGGCGCCACCACGGTGACGCTTCCGAGCGTCTCCATGGCTTCCTTGAGCGCCTTGAGGCCCGCGGCGTTGATGCCGTCGTCGTTGGTGACCAGTATGTTTGCTCACCTCGCAGAATGGCATCGATTTGCGCGCCATCGAGGATCTCGCGCTCCAAGAGCGCCTGGGCGATGGCGTGCAGATGATGCAGGTTCTCCGACAGCAGCCGGAGTGCCTTCTCTTCCGACCGTGCGAGGAGATTCTTGACCTCGTCGTCAATCAACTGCGCAGTGCGCTCGGAGTAATCGCGGTGTTGCGCGATTTCGCGGCCCAGGAAGATTTCCTCCTCCTTTTTGCCGAAGGCCACGGGGCCAAGCTCGTCGTCCATGCCCCACTCGCACACCATCTTGCGCGCCAGTTCCGTGGCCCGCTCGATGTCGTTGCTGGCGCCGGTGGTCCGCTGGTTAAGCGCCAGTTCCTCCGCCGCGCGCCCGCCCATAAGGATGGCCAGCGTCTTGAGCAGGAAGTCCTTGCTATGCGTATGCTTCTCGTCCACGGGCAACTGCTGGGTCAACCCCAGCGCCTGGCCGCGCGGGATGATGGTGACCTTGTGGATCGGATCCGTGCCGGGCAGCAGCGTGGCCACCAGCGCGTGGCCCGCCTCATGCACCGCGGTGGTGCGCTTCTCGCGGTCGGAAATGATCATGGAGCGCCGTTCGGCCCCCATCATCACCTTGTCCTTGGCCACCTCGAAATGCTGCATGGTGACCAAGGGCGCGTCCTCGCGGGCGGCCAGAAGCGCCGCCTCGTTGCACAGGTTGGCCAGGTCCGCTCCCGTAAAACCGGGCGTGCCGCGCGCCAGCACTTTGAGATCCACGCCGTCGGCCAGCGGGATTTTGCCCGTATGGACCTTGAGGATCGCCTCGCGCCCGCCGATGTCCGGCCGGGGCACCACGATGCGCCGGTCGAACCGCCCCGGACGCAACAGCGCCGGATCGAGCACGTCGGGCCGGTTGGTGGCGGCGATAAGGATGGTTCCGGAGTTCTCCTCGAACCCGTCCATTTCCACGAGAAGCTGGTTGAGGGTCTGCTCGCGCTCGTCGTGGCCGCCGCCCAGGCCCGCGCCCCGGTGGCGGCCCACGGCGTCAATTTCGTCCACGAAGATGATGCACGGCGCGCTTTTCTTTGCCTGGTCGAACAGGTCCCGCACCCGCGAGGCGCCCACGCCCACGAACATCTCCACGAAATCCGATCCGGATATGCTGAAAAACGGCACCCCCGCCTCGCCGGCGATGGCGCGGGCCAGCAGCGTTTTGCCGGTGCCCGGAGGGCCGATCAGCAACACGCCCTTGGGGATTTTGCCGCCCAGTTTCTGGAACTTGCCGGGGTTCTTGAGGAAATCAATGATCTCCTGCAGATCCTCCTTGGCCTCGTGAAGAATATCCACACGGCGATCAGAAGCAGCATCGGCACCCATGAGATCAGCGCGCTTAAGAACCATGAGGTCTGTTCCGCGGGGTTGACGTGGATCTGCACCCCCGCTTTGCGCAGGTCTTTGATCATTTCCGGATAGTCAACGATGTTGACCCGGAAGCGCCGCCCGTCGGCGAGCTCTCCGTAGGCCACGTTCCCCTGCAGGGTGACGTCGCGCACTTTCTGCTGTTCCACCGAGTCTATGAACTCGGTGAAGGAAATATCCCTGCTCACGGTTTGGGGCTGGCTGAGCATGCTGTAGATGGCGATCATCACCAGGCCCACCACCGCCCACAGGGCGAGGTTTTTATAGAGTTGACTCACCGCGGATTCTCCGTGTTACTGCCAGATTACCAACATTTAATTGTACAACGATCCGCCGCCGCGCCGCCACCAAAAGCGCCGCGCCTATTGCGCCCCTCGCCTCTCGCCCAGGGATGAAGCGCAAGCGCCGGATGAGGGGAATTTGAAAATTCAGCGGTTGCGCGCTGCGTTGACCTGGGTCAAACGGCCGGGCCGCCGGAACCGGGCTGGCTGCCCAGGGCCATGCCCGCGGCCTGGTTTCGCAGCCGGGCGAGTTCTTCTTCCAGCTTGTCCGCCTTGCGGTTGGCGCTCCACAACTGGCCCTTGAGCCGGAGGATGGAGATGCCCGCGAATAGCGCCGCCACCGCGGCCCCCGCGGACGCCGCGGCGACAGCCACCACCCACAGCCGCGTGTGGTACGTCTGGCCGAAGTAGTAGGCGATGTCCACCTCCTGCTGGTTCATGAAGGCGAACGCCACCACCACGGCGACGAGGATCAGCGAAAACGTGTATTTGACGGCTGTCATCCGGACCGGTTCTCCTTGGCCGCGCGGGCCGTGCGTGAATTGAAATTATACCAGCAGGCGCAGTCACGGCGCACGGCCAATTTGGGCGATTCGTTGCCCCGCCTTGGCCAAGTGGTCTATAGTTCCCCTATCAGACTGGCTGCTGAGGCGTTTACATGCGATCATATCCCGCCGCGTTGATCCTGGCCGCGCTCGTTTCCCTGGCCGGCGGCGGGTGTGACACCGCCGCGCCGGGCCGTTACGCCGGCTACATCGAAGGTGAGTTTGTCTATATCTCCGCGCCGCTGGGCGGGACGATCCGCGCGCTCCACGTGGGAAAGGGGGACGCCGTCCGCCGGGGCGATCCGCTGTTTGAGCTTGACCCCGCCGCCCAGCAGGCCGCGCTCGACGACGCCAAAAGCCGCTACCTGGCCGCCAAGAGCGATTACGCGGATTTGACGCAGGGCGCCCGCCCGTCGGAACTGGCGGCGCTGGAGGCTGAAGTGGACCGCGCCGAAGCGGCGCTTGCGCTGGCGGTAAAAGAGGCGGACCGCGTCCGCGAGATGCTGCGCGCCAATGCCGTGAGCCAGGAACGGTACGACATCGCCGAAACCGAACGCATCGCCGCCGCCGCGGGCCTCAAACGCGCCCGGAAAACCCTGGCCACCGCCCGGCTGGGCGCGCGCGACGAGCGCGCCCGCGCCGCCGCCCACGCCGTCAACGCCGCCATGGCCCGCGTGGCCGACGCCGAATGGCGCCTGGCCCAGATGTCCGCCGCCGCGCCCCAGGACGCGGTGGTGGAAGAGGTCATTCGCCGCCCCGGCGAGTGGGCCGCTCCGGGCGCGCCGGTGCTGTCGCTGTTGCCCCCCGTCAACAAGAAGGCCCGCTTTTTCGTCCCCGAAACCCAGATCGCCGCCATCCGCAAGGGTACCGTGGTCAGCGTCACCGCCGACGGCGTGGCGGCGCCCATACGCGGCGAGGTGACGTTCATCGCCCCGCGCGCGGAGTTCACCCAGCCCTTCATTTACAGCAAGGAAAACCGCGCCCGGCTGGTATTCATGGTGGAAGCCGCGCTTGACCCGCGCGCGGCGGAGGCGCTGCCCGTGGGCCTGCCGGTGGAAGCCGCGCCCGCCGTGAAGTGACCCCATGGCCAACGGCGAGGCGGTCATCAGCGTCCGCGGATTGACCAAGACCTTCAAGGGCAAGGTGGCGGTCAACGATTTCTCGCTCACCGTCAACCGTGGCGACATCCACGGCTTTTTAGGCCCCAATGGCTCCGGCAAAACCACCACCATCCGCATGTTGTGCGGCCTATTGACCCCCGACAAAGGCGAGGGCGAGTGTCTGGGGTACGACGTGCGGACGCAGCAAAGCCTTATCAAACGCCGCGTGGGCTACATGACCCAAAAGTTCTCGCTGTGGGAGGATCTCACCGTCAGCGAGAACCTGGAGTTCGTCGCCCGCATGTACGGGCTGCCCCAGCGCCGCCGCGCGGTGGAGCGCATCATCGAATGGATCGGCCTGGGCGACCGGCGCGCCTCGCTGGCGGGAAGCCTCTCCGGCGGATGGAAACAGCGCCTGGCGCTGGCCGCCGCCCTGATCCATGAACCGGCGCTGTTGCTTTTGGACGAGCCGACCGCCGGCGTTGATCCAAAAGCCCGGCGCGAGTTCTGGAACCACATCCATCAGTTGTCCCGCCAGGGGGTCACCACGCTGGTCTCCACCCATTACATGGACGAGGCGGAGCGGTGCAACAAGCTGGCGAGCCTGGAAGACGTGTTCATCCACCTGATGGCGCGCCGGAGGGAGCCGTGAACACAAAGGAGCGCACCCTGTCGCTGTCGCGTTTTATCGCGGTGGTGGTCAAGGAGTTCATGCAGATGCGCCGCGACCGGCTTACCTTCGGCATCCTGATCGGCATCCCCGTGGCGCAGCTCATCATTTTCGGCTACGCCATCAACTTTGACCCCAAGGGCCTGCCGCTGGCCGTGGTGCGCGGGGAGGAGTCGGTGTTCACCCGCAACGTCATCACCGGGTTGAAGACCAGCGGCTACTTCCGCGTCCTGGATCCGCCGGTGAGCGCCGCGCGCGCGCGCGTGATGCTGGCCACCGGCGAGGCGCAGTTCGCGCTCGCGTTCCCGCCGGGTTTCGCGGCGTCCGTGCTGCGCGGGGAGCGGCCCCAGGCGCTTTTGGAAGCGGACGCCACCGACCCCGTGGCCACCGCCAATGCCATCGCCGCCGCCACGCTGATCTCCGCCGACGCTCTGGACCGCGACCTGCCGCCGGGGCTTTTCTCCGACCTGCGGCGGCGCGAAGGCGCTTTCCGGCTCACGGTCCACCGGGCCTTCAACCCCGAAGGCGTAACGCGCTACAACGTCGTGCCGGGCCTGTTGGGCGTGGTGCTGACGCTGACCATGGTGCTGGTCACCGGCGTGGCCATCACCCGCGAGCGCGAGCGCGGCACCATGGAAAGCCTGCTGGCCACCCCCGCCCGGCCCGTGGAGGTCATCTTCGGCAAGATCGTCCCCTACGTCATCGTCGGCTACATCCAGGTGTCGCTGATCCTCACCGCCGCATGGCTTCTGTTCGGCGTGCCGATGGTGGGCAATATCGTCACGCTGCTCCTTGTCACGCTCATTTTCATCACCGCCAACCTGTCGGTGGGCGTGACCTTCTCCACCATCGCCCGCAACCAACTGCAGTCGG
The DNA here is from genome assembly GCA_016207925.1 of Nitrospinota bacterium. Classification (GTDB taxonomy): domain Bacteria; phylum Nitrospinota_A; class UBA7883; order UBA7883; family UBA7883; genus JACQZB01. The sequence goes on along the minus strand of JACQZB010000111.1, from coordinate 3,875 downwards.
TGCAGATGACGTTCTTTTTCTTCCTCCCCTCCATCATGCTCTCCGGCTTCATGTTTCCCTTCCGCGGGATGCCCGGCTGGGCGCAATGGATCGGCTCGATTTTGCCGCTGACGCACTACCTGCGCGTGGTGCGCGGGATACTGCTCAAGGGGCTGGGGTTCATGGAGGTGACGCAGTTCCTGTGGCCAATGGTTTTGTTCATGGCGGTGGCGCTCACCGTGGCCGTCATCCGCTACCGCGAGACGCTGGATTAACCGGAACGTCGTACCCGTGGTAGCGCCGCCCCGGTTATCCTTCTTCGCTCAATCCCGTTTCGCGCGCCTGCCGCGGCGCCGGAGCGGCGGGCAGCAGGTGTTTGGGCAGGAAGAATATCCCCGCGATCAAGGTCGGCACAACGGCGCTGGCGATGACCGCCGTCACCAGGAACGAATATTGCTCCTGTGTCACCAGGTTGTGGGAGTACCCATACATCGCCGAAATCGTGCCAAAGGTAAGCCCCGTGGACATCAACAGCGTGTAGTACCACCGCTCGTCGCGGCGCTGGCGGAACAGGCCGATGATGGGGTACAACCCGAATATTTTCGACGCCACCTTGCCCATCAGCAGCGTCAGCAGGATCAACGGCGCCGACACCAGCGCCGGCAGCGACACCAGCATCCCGGCCCGCAGAAAGTAAAACGGAGTCAAAAACCCCACCGTCAACGTCCGCAGCCGGCGGACCCAATGGGCGTCCCTGCCGGAAAACTCCGCCAGCGCCATGCCCGCAAGATACGCCGGCAGCACCGCCTCGTTGCCCGACCACAGCGCCAACGCGCCCAGCCCGAACACGGTGAGCATCACCCATTTGGTCCGTATCGCCGCCGTGCGGTGGCCGTACAACGCGGTCAGCCACCGGGAGGCGCCGGGCAGCGCCGCCAGCGCCAATGCCGTGACGATGACGAATACCGCCGTTTTGTAAGTGAAGGGGGCGAACAGGATGCCCAGCGCTATGACCGTCCCCAGATCGTTGATGAAGCAGGCGCCCAGGATGCCCTTGCCGTAGGCCGTCTTGTTGAACCCTGTTTCCAGCATCACCGCGTACACCACCGCCATGGAGGTGGTGGACAACGCCACGCCGCACAGCAGACTGGCCTGCGTGTCCCAGCCCAACAGCCAGTACGCCACCGCCGCGCAGCCCAAGAACGGGGCGAAGAAGCCTATCAACCCCACCACAGTCACTTCGGCCAGTTTTGTCCGCATCACCTCCGGCTCAAGCTCCGCTCCCGCTAAAAATGTGAGCAACACCGCGCCGGAGGCAGCCAAAAACCGCAGCCATTCCTGATTCATCCCCAAGGCGCCGGTCATGCCAAGGTACCCCGCCGCCGCCGCCGCGAGTACGCCTACGCATATCTCAATCAGCGCCACCGATATGCGAAGGTGATACGCGATGATCGCGGACAGTATCGCCAGGCCAAGCCATAGCGATGCGATGGTGAAAATCTGCTCCATTCCGCATTCTCCTTTTTTGAAAACCGCGGGCGCGCAAACGCCAAGGGACGGATCGCCATGGAGGACTCCACCGCCGCATCAGCCTTGCGCGGCAGGAGTCATCAGCCCGGCTGGGGCGGTTCAAGGGGGGGGGACTCCATCCCCCGCAACGGCGATACTATGGCAAACTGACCGTTGGAATGCAAGGCAGGATTTCAGCATTTTTTTGAATCGCTTTTGGAATTGGATAATCTAACGTCAGAAGGTTTCCCGTGCGGGGGAGGGGGGAATTCGGCGCCGCTTGGGGGCGTAAATCTGGTAATATAAGCATAGCGAAGGAGATTTCCATGAGCATTGCCGCTGATAAAACTATTGATTGTAAAGGCCAATCCTGTCCAGAGCCGGTGCTGCGGACCAAAATGGCCATTAACGAGCTTCAATCTGGCCAAGTGCTGGAAATGCTGGCCACCGATCCCGGTTCGGCCAACGACATTCCCGCATGGTCCAAACGGACGGGCAACCCGATTCTTGAATCGTCCCAAAACGGGGGCGTGTGGCGGTTTTTGATCAAGAAGGCGTAGTTTGCCGCTTTAATGACGGACACCCTTTACCACTAACGAGAAAGGACGCCTTCCATGGCCCCGGAAAAACCGAAACGAATGGCGATCATCGCCCTGCATGGCTCCCTTGATCTTGCCTATCCTCCGCTTATCCTGGCCTCCACCGGCGTGGCGATGGATATGGAGGCGGCGATCTTCTTCACTTTCTACGGCTTGGACATCATCAACAAGCACAAGTACCAGAACCTTAAAGTGGCGCCCTTGGCCAACCCGGCGGCGCCCATGCCCGTCCCCAACATCATCGGCGCGCTGCCCGGCATGACCTTCGCCGCCACGGCGATGATGAAAAGCTGGATGAACAAGGCCAACGTGGCGCCCCTGCCTTCATTGCTGGATATGTGTTTCAAGGGGGGCGTCAAGATGATCGGCTGCCAGATGACCATGGACGTGATGGGGGTCAAGAAGGAAGACCTCCTGGACGGCGTGGAAATCGGCGGCGCGGTCATGTTCCTGGACTACGCGGCGGAGGCCGACATTACTCTGTCGTTCTGACGTTTTTGTTTTTCGCGGCTCCTCGTCTTCCGGGGGGCCGTTTTTTTCCGCCCGCCAACCGCGGCAATCCGTCCGGTATAGGCTCGGTTCACGAACCGCCCCTGCGAGGTGGGGTTGTGCGATACGCGGGAATACTTCTTTGTAGGGGCGCATCGTGATGCGCCCGTTGGGAAGGCGACGCATTCGTCGCCCCTACCAGAGGGAACCGCGTCATTCGTAGGGGCGAGGCATGCCTCGCCCTCTTTGCGGGCTGTTCGCGAACCGCCCATGCCAACCGCCCCGCGCTCAATTTTTACCCTCTTGCCGCTGTCCGGGGTGTTGTAGCGCATAGCGCGGTCACCCCGGACTTCTTGCAGTGCGAAACCATGACAAAACGCCTCCCCGTGGTCGCCCGGGCGCGGTGTCCCGGTTTGGAAATTTCCCTCTCTCCGCCTTCCGCATGTTTTGGCGGTACCAGCCGTTTCCCACGCTGGCGAAAAATATCTTGACTTTTCGGGGGGGGGGGTAGACTTTCGCCATACCACCGGGGAGATGATATCATGAGGGCGAAACAGTTGATGGTGGCAGGGTTGGCGATGGCTCTGGCCCTTGCCGTGGGCTTAGCGGCCTGCGAGAAGTCTCCGGAACAGGCGCGCAAGGAACTAGTCGCAATGAATGTCCAATATGATGCGGCGCATTTTGGAGCCGCCGCTGGAAGTAATGACAAGCTCGCGATTGAGTTGTTCCTGGAAGCCGGCATGGACCCTGATGCCGGGAGCGCCTTACACCAGGCGTCGCTGATGGGCCACACGGAGATTGTCAAGCTGCTGCTGGACAAGGGCGCCGACCCGAACGCGAAGGACGGGGCGGACAAGACGGCCTTACACTATGCGTCGAGAAAGGGCCGCGCGGAGGTGGTCAAGCTGCTGCTGGACAAGGGCGCCAACCCGAACGCGATGACGACGAAGACTGGGATCTGGGGCGGGACCGCCACCGCCTTACACGAGGCGTCGGAAAATGGCCACGCGGAGGTGGTCAAGCTGCTGCTGGACAAGGGCGCCGACCTGAACGCGGAGACTGGGATTTTGCGGTCGGCGTCGGAAAGCGGGAACGCGGAGGTGGTCAAGCTGCTGCTGGACAAGGGCGCCGACCCGAATGCGAAGGACGGGGTGGGCAGGACGGCTTTACACTATGCGTTGGAAAACGGCCACACGGAGGTGGTCAAGCTGCTGCTGGACAAGGGCGCCGACCCGAACGCGGAGACTGGGATTTTGCAGTCGGCGTCGGAAAACGGGAACGCGGAGGTGGTCAAGCTGC
>JACQZB010000126.1 GCA_016207925.1 Nitrospinota bacterium | reverse complement strand
AGGGCCGCCACCGCCGCGGCGCCGATTTTCGCCTGGGCGTAGCTGGTGGCCGCCGCGGTTAGTCCGATGGCCAAGGCCGCGCTGATGGTCGAAATGTCGTATTCCATGTTGGTCACTCTCCTGATTGATGAGGGGGAGGATACGCCAGCGGCGCGTACACCACCGCGCCGTTGATGAACCCGTACGAGAAGAATTCGACGAAATGCAGACGGACCGACTGGATAGCCGGGCCGAAAACGCCGATGATGAAGTTCATCAGGTGCAGCAGCGCGCCCGCCACGGCGCCGGCGGCGATCATCTCCGACCCGAAGGCCACCTCGCCGGCGATGTCCGCGAAGATCACGGAGGCCAGCCCCAGGGCCATCAGGCGGGCGTAGGAAAGCGTGTTGGCGGCGAGCTTGGGGATTTCCAGCGCCGCCTCCACCCCATGCCCCGCGAAGATTTTTACCGCCAACGCCGCGCCGGGAATGGCCATGTCCCATCTGTCCCAGGCGCCGCCGCCGGCCTTGAAGGCGAGCCATAGGCCGCTGGCGAACAGAACGGCGTCCGCGGCGCGGCCAATGGCATGGCGATGGCGTCCGATCCGGGCCGCGGTCATGGCGCCCATGACAGAGCCGAGGCATAAATGGGCCGCGCCCAGCGAAAGGGCGGCGGCGAGGAACTCCGTGGCGCCCGCCTTGCGGTCCCATAACGGCCCCGGCATGCCCATATGCGCGCCCAACTCGCCGAAAAATTCGCCGTACACCGCGCCGAAGGCCGCCGAGGCCAGCGCGAAGGCGGCCATTACACGCGCGGCGTCGCGCGCCAAGGGGTTCGAGGGCCAGCGGCGCGCCATGGCGTAGGCCAAAAGCCCCAGCGCCATGGCGTACCCCGCGTCGCCGAGGATAAAGCCGAAAAAGAACGGCAGCGTAACCGCCATCGCGGGAGTGGGGTCCAGCCCTCCGTACACCGGCGGCCCGTACAACGCCAGCAGGCGTTCAAAGGGGCGCGCCAAGAAATTGTTGCGAAGGGCCACGGGCGTGGCCTCGTACTCCTCGCGGGCGGGGGGGAGGTCGAAGAGCATGATTTCGCCGCGGAACGCCTTGGCCACCTCCAGGCGCAGCGGGTCAACCCGGTGCGCGGGCGCCCAGCCGGTCAGGAAAAACGCGCCCATCGAATGGGCCAGGTATTCCGCGCGCAGCAACGGCTCGATGGCCATGCGTATCTGGCGGCGCGCCATGGCCAGCGGCGCTCTCCAGCGCGACGCCATTTCCGCCAGGTCGCTTTCGCCCTGGGCCAGGCGTCCGCGCAGCGCGAATTCGCTTTCGAACAGCGCCCGCATGGTGGCGGCGAAGGTGCGGCCGCGGAACTCCTCGGGCAGTTCCAGCGGTTTGACCCTTCCCCCCAGCGCCTCGCGCGCCACCCTGGCCGAAAGCGAAAGGGGCGACACGATCAGGGCGGGCAGGCCGAATTCGCGCACGGCGCCCCGGGCGAATGCGCACGCGCCCTGGGTGACACGGTTCACCGTTTCTTCCAACTCCAGGTAGTCGCGTTCCGGATCCCCCTCCTCGCCGGTCAGGATCACGCCGGTCAGCTCCATCTCGCGCGATTCGGCCACGGTCTGGATGAGCGCGGAGAACTCCTCGAACATGAAGCGGTAGAACTCCACCTGCCACAATTCCTTGCGCGCGGTTTCCTGATCCGCCTGGGCGCGCAGGATTGAGGAGGCGATCCGTTCCACCTCGCCGAGCGTTTCGCGATCCAGCCACCCTTTGGGGGCGGGTATGGCGGCGCGGCGCGGCAGGCGGCCCTTGCCGGAGAGAACTTCGAGCGCCTTGTCAATGGCTTCCAGCGCGGCCTGCGCCAGGGCCAGCGTTTCGCGGTCTGCTTGTGAAAACTCGCCCGCCTTAAGTCCGCGTCCGGCGAACACCGGGTCCTCGTCCGGCCGAACCAGGTGCAGGATTTCCAGCGAGGCCAACAGCGACAACAGGGGGAACGCCTGGGAAGAAGGGCCAGTGATCCGGACGCGGCGCATGGGCACGAGGGCGGCGCGGGTTCGGCGGCGAGTAGGGCGTTAAGCGCGTCGCGGCGGTCGCGGATCAGCGCGTCGGCCTGTTCCTGCGCCTGCTGGATGATGCGGCGGGCTTCGGCTTCCGTCTGCTCCAGCCGCCGCGCCAGGGCGCGCTCAAGCGTTTGGATTTTCTCGATGGTTTCAGCCCCGGTCTCGCGTTCGGCCATGGCGCGCGTCACCCTTAAGCGTTGTACCTATCTTCCCTTAAGTTGGCGGGCGATTCAACCTTGGGGCGCGTTGCGTGAGGCTGGTGGGTACTTGATGGTTAACTAGCCGGGTGAGTAACATTTGAACATTTTCCGCCGATGGTTTTATAATATTAATGGAAGTATTGAGGATTTGTGGCGGCCATGTGACGTCAGATGTTACATTTTACGCCACGGGCAAGGGGAGCAGGAGTACGCCGTATTTCCACGTCTGATTACGAGTTCGATCATTCAGAGGTAGTAAGGAACTCGTCCATGGAGCGAAATGTTACCGTGAAGGTCAGGTCCGGCCGATGACCACGGGCGCCCATACACCCCGCCGTTTCGCGGCGAATTTGACCGCGATGTTCGCCGCCGTGTGGACGCTCACCAGCGGGATACCCGCGGCGCCGCAGGAGGGCGTGTTCCACGAGGGGCATGTAAAGGCCGCCTTCTTATATAAGCTCACCTTGTACATTGAATGGCCGGAACAGGCGTTCAGCGCCCCCGGCGATCCCGTGGTCATCGCCGTGGTGGGCGACGATCCCTTCGCCGCGATCCTTGAGGAAACGGTGGAGGGGAAGGTGGTGCGCGGGCGGACCTTCAAGGTGCGGCGCTATGCGTGGCCCGGCGACGTGCTGCCGCCCTCCCATATCGTGTTTATCGGTCCGGCGTACGGGGGCGACCGGCTGGTGGAGGCCGCGCGCAAGGTGCGCGGCCAGGTACCGCACGCGCTGGTGGCGGCGGACGCCCGCGGCGCCGGGCGGCAGGGCGCTACGCTGTTCTTTACCGCCGACGAGAAGAAGGTGGGTTTTTCCATCAATGTGGATCAGGCCTCGCGCGCCGGGCTTACGATCAGCTCCAAACTTTTGCGCATCGCGGAAATCATCCGGGAGGATGAACGATGAACGTTCTGGTCCGGTGGTTTTCCGGCATGTCCATCCGGTGGAAATTCGCGGCCATCGCCACGGCGGCGAGCCTGACCGCCATGACCGCGGGCTTCGCCCTGTTCGTTGCGCTGGACCTGGCGTATTTCCGGGCGGCCTTCGAGCGTGAGCTTTCGGTGGACGCGCTGGTGGCGGCGGAACAAAGCGAGGCGGCGGTGATCTTCGACGACACCAGATCCGCCGAGAGCATTCTGCGCATATTCGGCGCCAAGCCGCATTTCACCCGGATCATCATTTTCGACCGGCGCGGCCAGCCGTTCGCCTCGCATATTTCCGCGGGCGCGGAAGGCCGTCCGCTGCCCGATCCCTTGCGCGAGCGGGCGGGCGCGCTGGAACTGGAGGATGGGATGCGCTACCTGCAGCCCATGGACGTGGAGGGCGACCGGGTGGGGTGGGTGTACATCGAATCGAATTTCCAGGAAATGCGCAACCGGATCAACTGGTACCTTTCGGCGGCGGTGATCATCGGGCTTTTGTGGGGCGCGGTGACGGTGATGGCGGCGTTGATGCTGCAAGGCGCCGTGTCGGCCCCCATCCTGCGGCTGGCCCAGATGGCGCGGCGCATCTCCACCGAGCAGGATTACACCGCGCGGGCCGAAGGGACGCATGCCCAGGAAATCGGGGACTTGTACCAGGCCTTCAACCAGATGCTTACGCAGATCCAGTCGCGCGACAAGCGCCTCGCGGAGCACGCCGTACACCTCGAGGAGGAAGTCGCCCGCCGCACCATCGAGCTGCGCCGGACCAACGAGCTGTTGGAGAAGGAGTTGGAGGAGCGCCGGGTGGCCGAAGCGCGCCTGCGGGAAAGCGAGCGCAAGCTCAACCTGGCGCTGGAGGAGGCGATCAAGGCCACCGAGTTGAAGGACAAGTTCGTCTCGCTGGTGTCGCACGACCTGCGTTCGCCGTTGTCGGGGGTCAAGGGGATGGTGGACCTGCTGCGCCAGCCGGAGCGCTACGAGTTCAGCCGGGAGCGGATGCAGGAGACGCTGGAGCGCATCTACCATACCGTGGACAGCATGATCACCATGACCAGCAAGCTGTTGGACACCAGCCGCTTTAGAACCGGCAAGATGGTGATTCATCCCCGGCTGCTGGATCCGCGCGCGCTGACGGACAAGCACATCGCCCAGGTCAAGCCGCTGGCGGAGCGCAAGGGCATCACCGTGATCAATGAGACGCCGGAGAGGGCGGCGCTGTTCGCGGATGTGGTGTTGTTCGGCGAGGTGGTTCACAACCTGTTGACCAACGCCGTGAAGTTCGCGCGGCGCGGGGACACGGTTACGGTGTTCATGCCGGAGGGGCGGCCCACCACGATCGCCGTGCGGGACACCGGCCCCGGCGTCAAGAAGGAATTCCTGCCGGACCTGTTCCGGCATGACGTGAAGACCACGGAGCTTGGCAGCGGCGGCGAGGTGGGGACGGGGCTTGGCCTGCCCTGCTGCCACGACATTATCACGCTGCACGGCGGGGCCTTGGAGGTGGAGTCGGAAGAGGGCCGCGGAGCGGTGTTCTATGCCACGGCTCCCCCGGTGGAGAAGGTGGCGCTGGTGATTGACGGCGACGGGCGGCGCCGCGCGGAAGTTGTCGCGGCGCTGCGCGAGGCGTGGCCCAAGGCGGGGTTTGTGGAAGCCGCGGACGCCGTGGAAGCGCTGGGCGCCTTGCAGGGGCCGCCGCCGGCGCTGGTGGTGGTCAGCCTGGCCACGCCGGGGCTTTCGGGGACGGAGTTGCTGGAGGCGATCCGCGCCAACGAGCCATACCGCGCCACGCCGCTGGTGGTCATCGGGCCGCCCGCCGGCGGCGGGCATTTCGCGGAATTGCGCGGCAAGGCGCTGGAGTTGGGCGCCACGGAGGTGGTGGACGGCGCGAACGCCGCCGCGGCGGTGGAGGCGCTGGCGCGCGCTATCGCCCCGTGACGCGCCGCCACAGGCGCCGGGCCATGCCGGCCGCCAGGCGCCCCGGCTTGAACGCCAACGGGTCGAGCGCGCGGGGGGCCTGAAACGCGCTTGTGTCAAAATCCTCCGGCGCGGCGAGGGGGAACCGCAGTTGTTCCAGTCCGGCGCCGGGGAGGTTCCTCGCGCGCGCCTCGCGCCACAGGGGCGCCTCGTCCGGCGCGATCCGCAGCATGGTGTACAGCGCCGTGTCCACGGCCACGGGGTTTTGGCCGGCGGCCACGGCGCCCAGCCACACCGGCTCGCCGTTCATCGGGCCGGTTACGCTCATGGCCTCGATCCCGTCCACAATCGTCAGGGAAGGCTGGAGCGCCAGCATGACCTCGATTATCACGCTTTCGAAGCGGTTGTCCCGGTCGCCGTGAACCGCGTGGATAAGCGCCTTGCGGGCGCCCACGACGCAGCCGAAGAAGTTCTTGACGGCGGCGGTGAGGCGAAGCTGGCTGTGGGCCTTGAGCTTGGGGACGCTTACAATCAGGTCGCTTTCCGCCGCCTGGCGGGCCAGGCGGGTGGAGGCGCCAAAGGAGAAGCGCAACGCGGGGCCGGCGGTGAAATTGACGATGGGCGCGGGCAGGCCGCGCAGCGCCACGTCCGAGCCGGTGGCGGCGGCCAAGCGCTCCGCGGCGCCGAAGGCGGGGGAGTCGCCCACGGTGACGCGCGCGCCCCGGTCAATCAGCGCTTCGGCCACGGCGCGCAGGAACAGGGGATTGGTGCAGGCCAAGGCGGCGCGCCGGGGCGCCACCCAGTTGGGTTTGACCAGCGCGCGCAGGCCGGTAAGGCGCGTCCCGCCGGAGGTGGCCTCGATGGCCCGCTCCACCGCTTCGCGCAGCGCGCGCGCCTCGTAGGCGGGAACGGCTTGCAGGGCGGCCACATGCCGCTGATCGGGGGCGTTCATGACGCGCGTTATGAGCGGTAGATATGTATGTCGCCCTCGATGGGCGAGATGTGGATGTGGTAATTGCGGATCTTGTTGACGAACAGCGCGCTTAGGGTATGTCCGGCGCGCAGCAACAGCTTGCCGTTGGCCGCGTACAGGTTTTTGCCGAGCGTCATCCCCTCGGCCAGGTCCGCAAGTTTAATGGCGGCCAGGTTCTTGCGGGCCAGG
>JACQZB010000125.1 GCA_016207925.1 Nitrospinota bacterium | reverse complement strand
GTGATCCTTCAATTCCCCCGCCACGGCCCTCAAGGGGCGCGGCGCCAGAAGCGGCGTTTTTTCCACGGCGCGCGCGTCGCCGGGAAGGGCGGTGACCTGAAGCGGTTCCGCCGCGTAGCGTTGATACGAGCGCGTTTTCAGATCAAATACCGCCACACTCACCGGCGGCAGCGTCACCCGGCCTTCGCGCGTGAGCGTCACCGGATACTCCACCTCGCGGCGGGAAACCAGCGCGCCGCTGGACTTGAAGGTTTGGTCCTTCACGCTTGGATCGTACACCCCGGCGCCATCGGCCTTGGGCGGCGGAGGCGGTCCCGCGGGCTTGAAGTACCCGTTTCCCTCCATTGTCACCCGCAAGGTAACGCTTTCCCCCGCGCGGGCCGAAGGGGGGGTGACGATGGACTTCAAGACAAGCCCCCCGGCCACCAGGCCGGTGAAGTCCGCCGGTTTGTCCTTTTCCGGGAACGGGTGGATGGCCAGGGGGATGCGTTCCGTGCGAAGCTCGATAGGCCCCGTCCAGGGCGAAGCGGCGATGAGCAGCCCGGCGGGATCCACCGTCAGGTTTCCCGGCGCCAGCGGCACAAGGGTGAACCGTATTTTCGAGACGGTGTAGCGCTTGCCGTCAATGGTGTCCTGTACGGTCAATTCCATCTTGCCGTTTTCAAAGGGAGTCTCCTCCACCCAAAAGCCCTCGAATTTCGGGCGGACGAATTGCGGGCTGTTCCACAAGTCCACGGCGCGGGCGAAGCTGAAGGTGGCCACCACCGGCTCGAAAGGAACCGCCTCTTTTTTGTCGAGCGTCATAAAAACGCGCAGATCGTTCTTGCCGATCCGCGGCGCGGCGGAGGAGCCGAACATCCGGTCAAGGCTGGGAAAAGGCAAGGCGCCCATACCGGGCGGCGCGCCGGGCGCCGCCGGTGCGGGGGGCGGCGCGGCGGCGGGGTCAACCGTGATGGTTATTGACTTGGTCTGGTACACGGCGCCCTCGTACACGGCGCTGGCGGGAGGAATGTCGTACACCCCTTCTTTAAGCGCCCTGACCCGGTACGCAACGCTACGCGTCACCGTCATCTCGCCGTTGACCAGGGATACCTGCTGGTTTTTGGAGGTCCCCAGGATTTCAAAATTTGTTAACCGGCCCAGGCGCGGTTCAGGCAAGGAGGTCAAACCGGCGCCTTCAATGGTGACCGTGAGGGTGAACACCGAACCGGGCGGCAGGCGGACCGGATCCGCGGATACGCTGATCCGGATGGGATCGTCTTCCGCGCCGGCGGGATGCGGAGGCGCCGCCAGAAAAAACGCGGCGGCCAGGCAACATAAGGCTCTCATCATAGGAAAGGGAAGCGTGAGCTGTTATCTGGTTCGCGTGACATACGGTTCGCGGTCGGGGTCAATCGAAAACAGCGCGCATATCCCCCCCTCGCGGTCGAGTATGGCCAGGTAAGGCTCCCCGTTGCTGGCGAGGGATATTGTGGCGCGCACCTTTCCCCACGAATCGGTGAAGGTGACGGCGTTGATCCGGTACTTTTCTTCCATGACTCACTCCTTGCCCGCCAGATTTCCCTTATCGTACACCAAGTTTGTCAGGATTCCAGAGCAAGAAGGGATGAACAGCGCGGCGCGGGGAATTACGCAAGCCGGATTTCCGTGCCGATGCCGCGGTCGGTGAAAATTTCCAGCAGCACCGAGTGGGTGACGCGCCCGTCTATGATATGGGTTTTTTTCACGCCCGCATCGAGCGCCTGGAAGCAGGCGTCCACCTTGGGCAGCATGCCGCCGGTGATGACGCCTTCGGCGATCAGGCGCTTGGTCTCGGACCCGGTAAGGGTGGAGAGCAGTTTTTTGTCCGCGTCCAAAATGCCTTCCTCGTCGGTGAGCAGCACCAACTTATCCGCCTTGAGCGCCGCCGCCACGGCGCTGGCCACGAAGTCGGCGTTGATGTTGTAGGTTTCCCCCTTCTCCCCCGCGCCCACGGGCGCGATGATGGGGATGAAATCCGCGGCGGCCAGCGCGGACAGCACGGCGGTTTCCACTTTCGTGACGCGGCCCACCATGCCGATGTCAATGATCTCGGGCCGGTCGGTGGCCGGCCCCTTCTTTTCGACAAACATTTTTTCCGCCAGCAACAGCGAGCCGTCCTTGCCCGAAAGGCCCACGGCGCGGCCGCCGTGCTGGTTGACCAGCGCCACGATCTCCTTGTTGACCTTGCCGACGAGGACCATCTCCACGATGTTGAGCGTCTCCTCGTCGGTGACGCGCATCCCCTGCACGAAACGGCGTTCAATGTTCATCCGGTTGAGGGTTTTGTCTATCTGCGGGCCGCCGCCATGAACCACCACCGGGTTGATGCCGATGTGCTTGAACAGCGAAATATCGCTGGCGAACCCGGCTTTCAGCGCCTCGTCCACCATCGCCGCGCCGCCGTACTTGATGACAATGGTCCGCCCCCGCAAGGCGCGCATGTAGGGCAGCGCCTCGGAGAGCGTGGCCGCTTTGCCGATGAGCGTCTTGAGCGTCGTCTGGTCGAGCATGGTCCTGCGTTATGACAATTTAGCGAGAATAGGCAGGATAACCGAAACGCGGGCCGCGTTAAAGATACCCCCCAGCGAAAGCTGCCCCCACAACGATCTGCGCTCAATCCGGCGCCGGGCGACGGGGGAAAGCTTCCACACGCCCCCCTTGTCCATCTCCGGGGTGGTGTCGTGTTCCGGCGCCGGATTGATGACGGCCAATCGAAGGGTGCGGGGCGCGGCGGCCAGCGGCACGATGCGCGCCACAGGCCCATGGTCGCCGACGATAATCACTTCGGCCCCCTGCCGGTTGGCGTAGGCCAGGGCCTGGCCGGGTTTTTGGGTGAAGGTGTCAAGACGCAGTTTTTTCGTGGCCATGATGTTCCTCGTTCGGTGTTTCGCTGTCTTGCGCGGCGCGCGCCGCCCGCGGGTGGGCTTGGTCATAAACGCGCATCAGCCGTTGCAGGTTGACGTGGGTGTATTTTTGCGTAGTGCTCAAGCTGGAGTGCCCCAGCGTCTCCTGGATCATCCGCAGGTCGGCCCCGCCTTCCAGCATCGTGGTGGCGAAAGAGTGGCGCAGCCGGTGCGGCGCCACGGGGCGCGAAAAGCCCGCCTGGCGCGCGCGGCGCTTGACGGTTTCGTGGATCGAGCGCACCGACAGCCTGCCGCCGCGCCGGTTGATGAACACCGGCGTACCCCGCGCGTCTTTGCGGGGGGACGGCCCTTCCGCGAACAGCGCGCGCAGCGCTTGCTCCGCCTTCTTGCCGAAAGGGGCAAGCCGCTCCTTGCGCCCCTTGCCCCGAAGGGTGACAAAACCCCGGTCGAAATCAGCGTCCTCGCGGGAAAGCGAAGCCAATTCCGAGGCGCGCGCGCCGGTGGAATAGAACATCTCCACGATGGCGCGGTCGCGCAGGCGCGAGGCGGTGTCCTCGTCCCTGGCGCCGTCAATAAGCTTCACCGCCTCCTCGGTGGTGAGAAAATCCGGCAGCATCCGGGGCTTCGCCGGCAGATCCACCTGGGCGGCGGGGTTCACGTCTATCCGCCCGCGGCGCATCAGGTAGGCGAAGTACGAGCGCAGCGCGGAAAGCTTGCGCTCCATGGCGCCGGGTGAGTAACCCTCGCGGTACAGCTTGCCGGTGAACGCCTTAACGTGAATGCGGCCCACCGATTTGGGGTCAATCCATCCCGCGCCGTCCGCCAGCCGGAAATCCGAGAGCGAGGCTATGAATTGCCGCAGATCCACTTCATACGCGCGCAGGGTGCGCGGCGAGGCGTTGCGCTCGTGCGCCAGATAATCGAGAAACGCGACGATTCCTTCTATCATGACCACTCCATAAGATACGGAGAAAAGCAATAACGATACCAAGGGGGGATCATGGCGTCGCTAGATTAATGCGTATAAAAACAATAAGATGCCATGGCGCCGGATGCTGGGCGCCGTCGGGTGCGACGTTTTTTGGGGTTGCCCGCCACGAAATTGGGGGAGCGCCCGCGTGATATAATCGGCGCGTTGTTAAACCCTGCCGCGGGAGCCGGAGCGATGGCGGAAACCGCTGATCCGCTTTTTTCCAAAATAGCCAGCGATCCCATTGGCCAATGGCTGCTGGAGGCGTTGCGCCTTGTTTGCCTGGCGGGGATAGAAAGCTTTAGCGCCGCCACCGCAATAACCTTTATGACAAAGGCGCGCGGCGAAGCTCCGCCCGCAAGCGCCGCGCGGGCGCGGCTGCGGCTTCTGGCGGAGCATGGCTACCTAAAACAGACAGGCAAGGATCGCTACCAGAGTCAGCCGTTATTCGCCGGCGAAGGCGGGGTGGCCTACCGGCGCGCCATGGGATCGGGCGAACTGATTTGGCTGACGCGCGGAGACACGCGAGCCGCCAAAGCGTTTAGCGGCGCGGAGAAGGCCGCCCAGCGCGGTGATTATGAAGAAGCGCGCAGGCTGTTGGCCAAGGTCGCGCGGGGGGGCGGAGCGCGGCGGACGGCGGCGTATCACCGGCTGGCGATGGTGGAACTGGCCGCGGGACGCCGCGAGAGCGCGGAACTGTTTTTCGCCGAAGCCTTCAAGTCTGGCGCGGCCTCCGAGGCGCTGTTCACCGACTACGCCATGGCGCGCGCCGCGCAGGGCGACCGGGCCGGAGCGGTGGCCACCTTGCGCGAGGGGGCCGGGTTGCTGCGGCGATCGGGGACGATACATGAACGCCTCGACGAACTTTACCGTGCCGGAGGGGACCGGTATCGCGCGGTGTACCACCGTTTCCAGGCGATCCTGTCGGACGCTGATCTGATCCCGCCGCAGGCGGCGCTGGCCGATGAACTGGTGAGCGAGGGCGCGCTGGAGACAGCCTCGATGCTGTACCGCAAGGCGGCGCGCGGCGCGCGGCGCAACGCCTATCCGCTGTACCGTCTGGCGTACCTGTACGCCAACCGGCTGCATGACCGCGCCGCGGCCGCTGAGATGTTCGCTCGAATCCTGCGGATTCAACCGGACGATGCGGTGGCCCATGAAAACCGGGCGCGCCTTGAACGCGGCGAATCGCCATTGCCGGAAACCATCGTGGCGCGTCACCGCGGGCGGCGCTATGTGTGGCGGAGCGAACGCCCCGGCCAGATCGAAACGTTTACCGAGCCACTGGCGTAAACCAGCCACGCCACCTCTGTTTTCTTTCTGAAAATCAATATCACTTGAAAATATGACGAATTACTATGAATTGTGTTGACAATTACATATAATTTACATATCATTCTATCAATTTTAAGTTAAAATGATATTGAATTAGTTAAAGTATAACTTTAAGTTCCTCAAATTTACCGTTAATTAGTCAACATACCGCATGGAGAAAGCATCTAAAATGAGTGATAAGTATTTGACAGTGGTTAGATTGTTTGATAATCTTTGTGTCGGTGTCAAAAAGTGCATTAAAGTGTCAAGCAATGTTCATAGGTCGCCACGAGTCGAGTTTGGATCAGAAGGGAAGGTTGCACCTTCCCGCGAAGATCCGGGACATTCTCACGCGCGACTCTGGCGAGCCGTTGATTGTGACCATCTCCAGCCGTTGCCTGGTGGGCTGGCCCAAGGAGCGCTGGCGCGCGCGGGTGGAGGCTGAAGAGGCGAAGGAGTACAGCCCGGAGCGGGGAGACATGCTGCGCGCGGTGACCGAGCACGCGGCCGAATGTCCGCTCAAGAACGGGCGGGTGTTGATCCCCGCGTGGCTACGGGAATACGCGGGGATCGAGCGGGAGGCGGTGATTATAGGCCGCAACCGTTTTTTCGAGATTTGGTCGAAAGGGCGGCACGGTGAACTGGCCGCCGGGTATGACTACGCGAAGCTGTCGGAGCAGCTTCGCAAATTGGGTTTCTGACATTCTCATTGGCGTCCGCGCTGACCTGCGGAAAAACGCGAACGGGGGTGTCCATAGGGCGGGAGCGTAAGGGAACGGCTTGGCGCATATCCCGGTATTGCTCAACGAGGTCCTTTCCTTCATCGGGGGGCCGCAAACCGGGATAGTGGCCGACGCCACCATAGGCGGCGGGGGCCATGCCGAGGCCATTTTGAGAGCCATGGGCATGGCGCGTGTTATTGGGCTGGATCAGGACGGGGAGGCGGTGGAGCGTGTCCGCGCCCGTCTGACCCCCTTATTCCCTGGCCGCATCCGCGTTGAAAAAGCGCGGTTCGACCAACTCGGCGAAGTCCTTGACCGGCTGGGAACGCCGCGGGTGGACGCGGCGTTGTTCGATCTGGGCGTATCGTCGTTCCACTTGGACGATCCCGCCCGCGGTTTTTCCTTCCTGCGCGACGGGCCGTTGGACATGCGGATGGACCGCGATGATCCCCTTACCGCCGCGGACATTGTCAACCACCGGGAGGAACGCGAGCTTTCCCTGATATTCCGCCAGTACGGCGAGGAGCGCCATGCAACCCGGATCGCCCGGGCCATCGTCCGGGAACGGGCGCGCGCGGCTATCGAAACCACCGGGGCGTTGGCGGAAATCGTCGCGGCGGCGATCCCCGCGCGGGAGCGGCGCGCCAGCGCCATCCATCCGGCCACCCGGGTGTTCCAGGCGCTGCGGATCGCGGTGAACCGTGAACTGGAGATTCTTGATCCGGCCCTGCGGGCGGCGGCGGAACGGCTCTCGCCGGGGGGCAGGATCGCCGTGATTTCCTTTCACAGCCTTGAGGACCGCATCGTCAAGCGCGCGTTCGCGGACATGGAGCCGCAATGCCGGTGCCCCAAAGATTTGCCCGTGTGCCGGTGCGGCCGGCCCGGGATTTTGCGGGTGCTCACCCGCAAGCCGGTGGCGCCGGGAAGCGCCGAGGTGGAACAGAATCCGCGCGCGCGCAGCGCGCGGCTCCGGGTGGCCGAGCGGCTGTCCGGGCGATTGGCCGCGTAACGCAAGAGGAAGGGAATGTTCACCTACAGCCGCGACAAGGAGCCGCTAAAGGCGGGCGCCGTGGCGCAATATGCGGCGGCGGCGGGGCTGGTGGGGCTGGCGATGCTGGTGTACGTGTATCCCTCCATCGTGTCCACCAGCCTGATGTACGTGTACTCGGAAAAATACCGGGCGCTTGAGGAACTGCGGGAACGCAACAAACAGTTGAAGCTGGAAATTTCCACGCTGCGGTCGCTGGACTATGTTGAGCGCCGCGCCATTGAGGAACTGGGTTTTACGTTTCCGGCCCCCGGCCAGGTGGTGATCATTGCGAAGAAATAAAAGGGACCGCAAAGCCGTCCGCGGCGGGGCCGCAAGGCCGTACTCGCCTAAATGGCGCCTAATGGCGGCAGCGGCGGCGCTGGGCCTGTTGTACCTTGCGGCGGCGGCGCGCCTTGGGCACTTGACCCTGTTCACCGACGCGCGGGTGGAGGTTTTCGCCGACCGGCAACGGTACGGCTCGGTGAACCTGGCCATGCCGCGGGGAGCGATATACGACCGCAATCTCAACGAACTGGCCGTCTCCATCCGGCTTAAGTCCATCTATATTGATCCGCGCGCGGCGGGGGATGCGCCCGAAGCCGCGGCCCGGCTTGCCCGCGTGTTGGAACCGGGGGATAGTGAAGCCCAGGCGCGTGAACGGCGCCGCCTGACGCGGTCGCTGCGGCATGATTCCGGGAAGCGGTTCATGTGGGTCAGCCGCAAGGTGTCGCCGGAGATGTTCGAGCGGGTGAAGGCGGCCAACATCCCCGGCGTATCGTTCGTCAACGAGTACAAACGCTACTATCCCAAACGCGACATGGCCTCCAAGGTCGTGGGTTTCTGCGGGATAGACAATCAGGGCCTTTACGGCTTGGAGTACGAGTACGAAGAGGTGATCCGGCCCCGGTCCGCGACCTCCCGTGTGCGGCGCGACGCCTTGGGCCGCGCGGTTTCCTCTCCCGACGCGCTGACGATCCCCGAAGCGGTGGCGCCGTATGACCTGGCGTTAACCATTGACGAGCGGGTGCAGTACGTGGCGGAGCAGGCGCTGGAACGCCGTGTACGGGCCACGGGGGCCAAGGGGGGCGTGGCGATTGTCATGGATCCCAATACGGGCGAAGTTCTGGCCGTCGCCGGGCAACCGCGATTTAACCCCAACACTTTTGCGCGGTACGAGGCGTCGGCCTGGAAGCCCGAGGCGGTGGCCCATGCGGTGGAACCCGGTTCCACGTTCAAGGTGTTCGTGGCCGCCGCCGCCCTGGACGAGCGCGCGGCGCGGGCCAGCGAGGTGTTTGATTGCGAGGATGGCGAATACGCCGTGGGGGGCAAGGTTTTCCACGAGGCGAACAGCAAAAGGTTCCGGCTGCTCTCCGTTCCGGAGATTATCGCCAATTCGAGCAATATCGGGGCGATAAAGCTGGCTGAGCGGCTTGGCCCCGCGCGGCTGCGCGAGCGGCTGGCGGGATTCGGTTTTGGCGCCCGGACGGGGATTGATCTGCCGGGCGAGAGCGCGGGGCTGCTGCGTCCGGTATCGAACTGGTCGCACACGTCGTTGCCCTCCATCTCCTTTGGCCAGGAGGTGGCGGTTACGCCCATACAGTTGGCGGTGGGGATAAGCGCCATCGCCAACGGCGGATGGGTGGTGCGCCCCCGGCTGGTAAGGGAATATCTGCGCGGCGGCAAGGCGGTGACCAGGATGGAACCCAAGGTGGAGCGCCGGGCGGTATCCGCGGAAACCGCGCGCGCGGTGACGGCGATGATGGAGCAGGTGGTGGCCGCGGGGACGGGAACCGCCGCCGCCACGCCGGGCTACCGCGTTGCGGGCAAAACCGGCACGGCGCAGAAGATTGACCCGTCCACGGGCGCGTATTCGCCGGAAAAAAGCCTTTCGTCTTTTGTGGGGTTTTTCCCGGTGGAGGATCCGCGGCTGGTGATCGTGGTGATGATTGACGAGCCGCAGGGGATTGCCTGGGGCGGCCATGTGGCGGGCCCGGTGTTCAGCGAGATCGCCGCGCGCGCGGCGCGGATATTAAGGATTCCGGCGGCGGGGGCGGAAGTGTACGAGATTGATTGGGAGCGGATGCGTGACC
>JACQZB010000124.1 GCA_016207925.1 Nitrospinota bacterium | reverse complement strand
ATCCCCTTGCCGCGGGTCATCTCCGTCACGGCCTTCATCATCGGCACCGGGCCGATGGCCAGCGTAAAGGAGACTTTCTCGCGCGCCATGATCGCCTCCAGCCCATGGGTGACGAAGCCCTGGATGCCTTCGGAGCCGTCGTTGGTGGTGATGATCACCTCGTCGCACGCGGCGCGCAGCTCATCGGCGAGGATCAACAGATCCTTCGAGCGCGCGCCAACGACGCCGTACACCTTGTTGCCCAGGGCCTTGAGGTCGCGCGCGGTCGGGATCACCGCGCCGGTGCCGTAGCCGCCGCCGATGACCACGCAGGCGCCCTCGTGCCTGGCCACGTGGGAGCGCTGGCCCAAGGGGCCGACAACGTCCTGAAAACTGTCACCCACGTTCTTGATGGTCGCCTCGATGGAGGTGCGCCCGCAGGCCATGATGACTATTTCCAGGTAGCCTTCTTCGCGGTTCCAGCCGCAGATGGAAAGAGGGATGCGTTCTGAGTGGGCGTTGGGCCGGATGATGATGAACTGGCCCGCCTGGATCTTGCGCGCGATCAGCGGGGCGTTGACCTTGATATGCCAGATGTTCGGCGACAGTTCGCGTTTGGAGAGTATCTTGAAATCCTGGTGGTACACGCCCCGTGCCTTTGGCCCTTCCCCCCCATGCTAACAGCGATGCAAATACGCTTCCGCCTCCGCCCGGACGATATATGCGTTGTCCCAATCGAAATTATCCATCCCCAGTATGGCGCGCAGGGCCTTGTGGCAGCGTTCCACCTGCTCCGCCGTGAAGTAGGCGGAGATCAGCCCTTCCCCCAGCGCGCGCACGGCGCCCTGCCGGACAATCGCCCGCGAGTCGGACACCGCGGCAAACGCGGCGTCGAATATCGCCGCGCGCTCCTGCTCCGGCAGGCTGTCCGCCGCCGTGCGGGAGGCCAGCCGCGCCAGCGCGTTGAGCGCGGCGGATTTCACCTGCGCGTCGTCCGAACCAGCATTGGCCAACGCCTTTTGCAGCACATTCTTTTCGGTCATGAAACTCCTTCTCCTGCCGAGAGCTTTCCAGCTTTTATCCCCGCGCAAACAGGGAGATAATACCCGCCCGCGCCGCGAGGAGCAATCGAAGATTGCGATGAAGATATATAGTATTGGCGATTGACAGGACGCCGTACCGGCCTCTTTTTATAGAAAACACGAAATTCCGTTTTTTGTCAATGACCAGCGGAATGACGAGAGATGACGCCGGTGAGCGGATTAGCCATGAATCAACGCTTTTCCGTTTTTTTATGTCCCCCTCACTGGAGCGCTTTGCGATCACCCGGCGCTTTCCCGCAGATCAGGTCCGGCGCAAGCCCTCTACCTCCAGGGGCGAGGCACAAGATGCTCCAGCGCCAAGACCGTGGTCAGGCGTCCACGGGGAAGCAAAATAGATAACGTTTGGGAAACGGAGAAAAGGCGGCGCGCCGTTCCAGCCCCTCCGTTACACCAAGAATACGTAACGCAGGATGAAAATCAACGCCAAGACGTGCGCGGCGGGATGGACTCTGAAAAAATCGCCCTTGGCCGTTTTAAGAATTGAATAGGCGATAAAGCCCACGCTGATTCCTTCGGTGATGCTCAACGCCAGCGGGGTGACGATGATCGCCAGGTAGGCGGGGAACGCCTCGCTCATATCATCCCAGGGGATGTCCCTGACCAACGACAGCATCAGCGACCCTACCACGATAAGCGAGGGGGCGATGGCGGGATACAGCATGGGGCCGCCGGGAACCTGGTACCCGCCGCCCACCGTTTGAGCCAACGGGGCGAAGAAGATGGCGAGGATGAAAAACAGGGCGGTGACCAGCGCGGTAAGCCCGGTGCGCCCCCCCGCGGCCACGCCCGCCGCGCTTTCGATATACGAGGTGACGGTGGAGGTGCCCAACGCGGCGCCGATCACGGTACCCGCCGCGTCGGCGGCCAAGGCCCGTTCGGCGCGGGGCAGCTTGCCGTTCTTGTCCACCAGCCCTGCGCGCAAACCCACGCCCATCAGCGTGCCGACGGTGTCGAAAAGGTCAAGGAAAAAGAAAATGAGAATGACCATCCAGAACTGGGGATGGGCGAATAGCCCGGCGAAATCGAGTTGGAGAAACGTGGGCGCCAGCGAGGGCGGCACGCTGACCACGCCGTGGAAGGCGGCGTAGCCCGCGGCGATGGACACCAGCGCGCTGGCCAGTATCCCTATCAGGATCGCGCCGCGCACGTTCATCACCATCAGCGCGGCGATGGTGAACGTCCCAGCTATGCACACCAGCGCCGGGCCGGAGGTGATGTCCCCCAATCCTACCAGCGTGCCCGGCTTGGCCACCACGATGCCGCCCCACTCCAGCCCCAGCAACGCGATAAGCAGGCCGACGCCCACCGCCAGCCCGTACCGCAGCGATTCGGGCACGGCGGCGATCACTTTCTCGCGAAAGCCAAACAGCGACAGGAACAGGAATATCGAGCCGGAGACGAATACCGCCGCCAACGCCTGCCGCCAGGTAAAGCCCATGCCCCCCGCCGCCACGGCGCCGCATACCGAAAAAACAAAGAAAAAGTTATGCCCCATGGCCGGAGCCAGCGCCACCGGATAGTTGGCCAGGAACGCCATGAGAATGGAGGCGAACGCGGATGAAAGGCAGGTGGCCAGCATCACCGCGCCAAAATCCATCCCCGCCGCCGAGAGCACCGCGGGCTGGACGAATACGATGTAGCTCATGGTCAAAAAGGTGGTCGCCCCCGCCGTGGCTTCCGTCGCCACGGTGGTGTTATGCGTGGAAAGGCCAAAGGCGCGCTCCAGAAAACCCATGACCCTGTTCTCCCCCTGTTACGAAAGCTCGCGCCGGGTGATGGCCATTTGGTTCTCCCCCTCGCTGACCCCCACCTCGATCCAGTCGAGGGCAAGCCCCTCCCCCGCCAGCGCGCGCGCCAGATTGTCGAGCAGCCAGGCGGACAGCGATTCCACCGTGGTGTTGGCGATGGGCAGAAGCAGACAGTCCTGCCGGGGGAACAGGTACCGCTTGCCTTTGAACCGCGCTTCTATCTCCGTTTCACCCGCGATAAGCTCGTGGCGCTTTTCACCTTCGGCGATGATGATTTTATGATCCAGTGTCCCGCACAAGGCGGCCACCATCGGATTGAGCCGGTTGAAATCCACCACGGCGCCGTCAGGTCCGGGCGCGCCGGCGATCTCCACCGTCACCTGGTAGTTGTGTCCATGCAGCCGCTCGCACTTGCCCATGTTCACGAGGAAATGGGCGGCGGCGAACCTGCCGTCGCCGCGGGAGACGCGCACGCGCGTTGTCTGCTTCATGGATAGTACTTTAACGCGCCGTAAGGCTTGTGACAATCATCACATTCCACCGGTTGCCGGGGACCGGCGCCGGGGTTACACTGGCATGATGAATACGGTAATGGCGGCGGCGATGATCCTGACGCTGTCCGGCGCGTGGCACGGCAACGGAGGCGGGCGCGCGGTTGAGCGTGAACCGTTGTTGCGCGGGGGGATGTTTCTGGTGGCGTCCCCGAACATGGCCGATCCCCGGTTCCAGCGGACGGTCATCCTCCTCGCCGATCATGGCGGGCCGGGCGTCATGGGGCTGATCATCAACCGCCCCACCGCGCTGGACCTAACGCAGCTATTCCCCGATTTCAAGGGAACCGCGGGTGTTGACAGCGCGATGCACTACGGCGGGCCGGTATCCCGTTTCCTGTTCACCATGCTCATCCGGTCCGGGGAGAAACCACCCCCCGGAAACGCCGCGCGGGTGTTCGACGGAGTGTATTTCACCGCGGACTTGTCAACGCTGTTCGAACTGCCCGCCGCCAAAAACCTGTACGCGCGCGGCTACCTGGGCTATGCCGGCTGGGGGCCGGGCCAGCTTGAGGCGGAGTTGGAACGGGGGGATTGGGTTTTGGCGCCCGCCAAGGCGGAGATGGTGTTCCGGTCCGCCCACGAAACCGTATGGAACGAGTTGATCGAAGCGTACGGCGGCGCCCGCTGGGTATTCCCCGCTTTCCGCGTTCCCTCCATGGCGGCGAACGCGCGGGGGCGCTAATATATTAAGCGGCTTCCACGAAACAACTATATGAAAGCGGTCATGAAATTCCCTGCTGGCATAAAAACGCGCCGGGCCGTGGCGCTGGCCCTGATGCTCCTTACGGCGGCGTGTTCCCAATGGCCGCGCGCGGGCGGGGACAAAGAATCGCCGCTTGAGATTGAGGAGGCGCTCGCGGGTGTGATGGTTACCGTGCCCGGCGGCTGTTTTGACATGGGGGATTTGTTCAGCGACGGCGACTCCGATGAAACGCCCGTCCATCGTATATGCCTGGACGGTTTCCTGCTGGACAAGTACGAGGCGCCCCAAGCCGCGTTCGCAAAGGTGATGAAGGCTAATCCGTCACAACGCCGGGACTGCCCCCACTGCCCCGTGGAAATGGTCACCTGGTTTGAAGCGAAAGCCTACTGCGAAGGGCTTGGCAAGCGGCTCCCCACGGAGGCGGAGTGGGAGTACGCGGCGCGTGAAGGCGGGAAAAAAGTAAAGTTCGGGACAGGCAAGGATGAATTGACCCGGCGGGACGCCAACGTGGCCTCCCGCGGGCCGGAGCCGGCAGGGGGCTACCCGCCCAACGCTTTGGGGCTGCATGACATGGCGGGCAACGTGTGGGAATGGACGGCGGACTGGTACTTTGACGATTACGAAGCCTACCGTGATCGTGAATTCAAGAATCCCAAGGGGCCGTCCATCGGCGAGTTCCGTGTTACGCGCGGCGGCTCGTGGGGTTTGCGCGCCTCCTCCGCGCGCGCGTCCGCCCGGAACCCCATACGCCCCCATAAAGGTTTTAACAGCGTCGGGTTCCGCTGCGCCAAATAACCCCGCCACGGGGGGCGCGCCATGCGGGCCGGCGCCGCGCGAGGAATTGGATCGTGAACCAACGCTTCAGCGTCGAACTTGCCTCTTGGGCGGACTACAACCTCAAGAACTGCATCGGTGTGGACGAGTGCATGAAGGCGTGCCCCACCGTGGATCCCGCCTTGACTATCGGCGAGATAAACGAGGCCAGCCGTGGCGGGCATGTTTCGGAGGCGATGTTCAGGTTCGCCGCGGCGTGCGTGCAGTGCGCCCGGTGCGACACCGTATGCCCTACCGCCACGGGGCGCTCCCTCCTGATGCTAAAGCTCAAGGAGCGCATGGCCGCCGAAGGGCGCGCGCCCGCCTACCACCGCAAATATTTCGCGCTTAAGGGCCATGATAAAAGCGCCGCGCGCCAAGCGGCCTTTAACGTCTGGATGAAGGCGAAGTGGCGGCTAGATCCGCGCGAACGGCTGAAAAGCGAAACATTGGCGCGCCATATTGACGCCCCCACGGAACGCTGTGAATTCCTATTGTACTTTGGCTGCTACATATTCACCCGGACGATGTCCGCGGCGCATACGGCGGACATCGCCCGGCGGCTGGGGCTTGATTACGGTGTCCTGGGCGGGCTGGCGAGTTGCTGCGGATGGCCGTCGCTGTTGGCGGGGCGCACGGGGGAGGCGGACGATTACCACGCGCACCTGGCGCGCCTGATTGAACCGGCGCGGCCCGCCTACGTGGTCACCGGCTGCGCGGAATGCTACATGGCGCTCGTCCGGCTGCGCGAGGCGCATGGCATGGATTTCACGCCGCTGACCACTCCCATGTGGCTGGAGATGTTCGCGGACCGGCTTAACCTGCTCCCCACGGATGAAGTGGTGACGTACCACGACTCCTGCCACATCAGCCGCAAGCTGGCGATGCCGCAGCCCGCGCGGACGCTGCTCAACCGTCTGGCGCCGGTGGTGGAAATGCCGCGGTCGGGTCCGCTGGACACTTTCTGCTGCGGTTATTGGGGGCTGAAGGGCGACCCGCCGGTGATCAACCGTATCCATCAAAGCCGGTTCGATGAGGCCCGGGCCACCGGCGCGCGCCGGATGGTGATGGAGTGCGTAAGCTGCCTAGAGTCGTTTTCGGAGAGCGCCGCCACCCCGGCCATCCCCGTGGTGGACATCGTCACGCTGGCGCGCGAACGGATGGGAGCGGAACCATCATGAGCCGGTATGTGATCATCGGCGGCGGCCCGGCGGGGCTGTCCGCCGCCGAGGCGATACGCGCGGCGGACCGCGAGGGGATGATCGCCATCTTTCACGGCGAGCCGTCCGGGCCGTATTACCGCCCCGCGCTTTCCCACTTCTTCAACGGACGCATCGAGGAGCATGAACTGCTCGCCCGGCCCGCGTCATGGGCGCGCGACGTCAACACGCACATCCTCCATGAACGGGTGACGCGGGTGGACAGCGCCGCGCGCGAAGTCATCGGGGAACTCGGCGCGCGGGAGCCGTTCGACCGGCTCTTGATCGCCGCCGGAGCCGATCCGGTTCAACCACCATGGCCGGGCGCTCATTGCGAGGGGGTGTTCACCTACCGCACCCATGGTTGCGCGCGCCGGATCGCCGCTTACCTTCAGGCGCGCGGCGTGCGGCGCGCCGTGGGACTTGATCGTCTGGGAACCGCGGCCCTTGTCGCTTTTATTCGATGAATCGGGCGCGGAATTGATCGCTGACCGGATGAAGGCCGGTGGTGTGAACATCCACCTCGCCGCGCGCGTCGCCTCCATCAACGCGCGCGACGGGCATGTAGAATCGGTGGCGCTTGAGGATGGCGAAACCATCGCCGCTGACGTGGCGGGGGTGGCCATCGGAACCCGGCCAGCGGCGGCGTTCCTGGAAGGATCGGGCATCGAGCTTTCCAACGGGGTGGTGGTGGACACGCGGCTGCGGACGAATGTGGAAGGGATTTTCGCGGCGGGCGACGCGGCGGTGATCCGGTCCGGCGCGGCGATGATCCCCTGCCGCACATGGCTTACCGCGGCGTGGCAGGGCGACCGCGCGGGGCGCAACATGGCCGGCGCGGATGAGACTTTCTCCGAACCCGTGTTTTTCAACGCAAGCCACGTGTATGGATTCCGCTACGCGGTGATGGGGAACTTCAATCCGCCCCCCTCGCCGGGAATCGCCCGCGCGCGGCTCTATATTCCGGACGGCCACCTGTCGGTGGTGGCGGAAAACGGGATACTGTCGGGCGCCACGCTTATCGGCGACCTTGCCCCTGCCTGGGCGCTGCGCCGCGCCATTGAGCATGGCCGGGCGGCGGACGCGGCGGCGCTTGACGGGCAAGGCATCGCCGCCCTGTGGCGGGCGCTCGACGGTGAGCCGCGCTTCCTGTAATCTTCTACGGGGAGGAACGGAGCATGAAAACCCATCCGCTCATCATCGGCGCGGGTCGCGTGGCGACCCGCGAAACGGCCGAAGTCGTCAACCCCTACACGGGCCGCGCATTCGCCCGCGTCCACCTGGCCAGCCCCGCCGAGATTGAAAAGGCCGTCACCAGCGCGGCGAAGGCGTTCGAGATCACGCGGCGGCAAAGCAGCCATGCGGTGGCCTCGCTATTGCGGCGCGTTGTGGAGTGCATGGCGAAAAAACGCGCCCGGCTGGTGGACAGCATCGTGGCCGAGGCGGGCAAGCCGGTTTCGCTGGCGGCTCAGGAGGTGGACCGCTCCATCACCACCTTCACCATCGCCGCGGAGGAAGCCAGCCGATTGGGCGGCGAGTATCTGCCCGTGGACATAGACGCGCGCTCGGAAGGGCGCGCCGCCGTCACCCGCCGGTTTCCCATCGGTGTGGTGGCGGGGATAACCCCTTTCAATTTTCCGCTGAACCTGGTGGCGCACAAGGTGGCGCCGGCCATCGCTTCGCGCAATGCCATCGTCATCAAGCCGGCCACCAAGACGCCGCTGACCGCGCTGATGCTGGGCGAAATCCTGCTGGAGGCGGGGATGACGCCCGGCCAGGTCAATATTATCCCCTGCCGGGCGGAGGTGGGCGAGCGGCTGGTCACCAGCGAGCGGGTGGCGAAGTTGAGCTTCACCGGCAGCGCCGCCGTGGGCTGGCGCCTGAAATCATTGGCGGGAAGGAAACGGGTCACGCTGGAATTGGGCGGCAACGCCGCCGCGGTGATCCATTCCGGCGCGGATTTGGACTGGGCGGTGAAACGAACGGCGCTCGGCGCGTTCGGCTACGCCGGCCAGACCTGCATCAGCGTCCAGCGCATTCTCGTCCACAAGCCGGTGTACGCCAAGGTGGCGCGCATGTTGGTCAAGGAGCTCAACGCCAACATCAAGGCGGGCGACCCGCGCCGCCCGGACGTTACGGTGGGGCCGATGATTGACCGCGCGGCGCTGGACAAAACCCACGAATGGGTAAAAGAGGCCGTAGCGGGCGGCGCGCGCATCCTCGCGGGGGGGCGACGCCGGGGGCCGTGCTACCTGCCCACGCTTATCGCCGGGGTCAACCCCCGGATGAAGGTGGTGTGCCAGGAGGTGTTCGCGCCCGTGGCCACGGTTCAAAGCTATGCCACCTTCGGCCAGGCCATCCGCATGGTCAACGATTCCGAATATGGATTGCAGGCGGGGGTGTTCACCAGCGATCTGGCGCATGCGTTCGAAGCATTCGAAAGCTGCGATGTGGGCGGGGTGATCGTGAACGATTTCCCCACGTTCCGCGTGGACAACATGCCTTATGGCGGGGTGAAAATGTCGGGCTTTGGCCGCGAGGGGGTGCGCTACGCCATGGAAGAGATGACCGAACTTCGCGTAATGGTCATCCGGAGGTGACCGCTTTGCTGTACCTAATATTTTCCGGTTGTGGTAAATTGGCAGATACTGTTACGGACGGAATTCGGGAGCGCCGTCTTTCCAATGAGCACGCTGGAAGATAATGTAGCGGAGTTGCGCCGTCAGGCGCTGGGGATCAACCGCTCTTTCGCCGAGCTTTCCCCCTTGCTTGAGCGTATCCACCTGATGTCGTTCAACGCCAAGCTGGCCTCTCACCGGCTGGGGCACGAGGGCCTTTCCTTTTCCGTGATCGTCACCGAGGTGCGCGCCATGGCCCAGGAGTTGCGCGTGCTGATCAAGGAGGCGGAGAAGGAATTCTGGGTGGTGGTCAATGAAGTGGCCACATGGTCAAAGGTGGAAAAGGAAAACCGGATGTTCCAGCGTTCGATAGACGCGGTGAACGCGCGGCGGAATGGGGGCGCGCCGGTGATGAAGTGGAAGCCGGAGCTGGCCCCGGGCGTGGCCCGCGACTGGGAACGGCGCAGGAGCGCCCTTGACCCGCAGGATCCCACGCGCGGCATGTGGGAGCGCATCGTTGAAAACCGGGTTAAAATCCGTAAAAACGTACTGGCGCTCAACCGCCTGGCGGCCCGCCTTACGGGGGTGATCAGCCGGATAGACCTGGTGGCGTCGCGCAAAAGCGACTTTCTGGCCATCACCTCAATGATCGAGTCGGCCCGGGTGGTGGACAAGGACGACAGCCTGCAAACCGTGGCCGAGAACATCCGCCTGCTGGCCAACGATATCGCCAACGCGGAGGAGAAGGCCAGCGAGCAGACGGTGGCGTTCCGCGCCCTGGCCGCGGAGATGAGCCGGGCGCTGGCCAACGAATAGAGAGGAACAAGGGACATGATCAGCGAGGAACTGTTCAACGACCGCGGGCGGCGGTGGGTCTATTTTGGACGCGACGCCGCCAAGCCCGATACGCTTATTGACACCAACGAGTACCTTGTCGTCAACAAGGACGCCGGGCTGTTGCTGGATCCGGGCGGGATGGAGATTTTCCCCGCCGTGGTCTCCGCGGTGACCAGGGAAATAGCGCTGGAGCGCATCGAGGCCATTTTCGCCTCGCACCAGGACCCGGACATCGTATCGTCGCTGTCGCTGTGGTTGTCGCTAAATGACAGGTTGACGGTGTACGTGCCGTGGGTTTGGTCGCTTTTCATCCCCCACTTTGGCGGGGCGCGCGCCGTGACGCCGGTTCCCGACGAGGGGATGGCCATTCCCTTGGGCGGCTCCAACGATCTGCAACTGATTCCGGCGCACTACATGCACTCGTCGGGCAACTTCTCGTTGTACGATCCCGTGGCGAAAATCCTGTTCAGCGGCGACATCGGCGCGGCGCTGTTGCCCAAGGATCATACCGACATTTTCGTGTCCAGCTTCGACCGGCACATCCAGTACATGGAGGCGTTCCATAAACGCTGGCTGCCCTCCAACCGCGCCAAGGACGACTGGGTGGAACGGGTGAGCAAGCTGGATATCCAGATGATGGTCCCCCAGCACGGCGCCTTGTTCAAGGGCGAGGATGTGGGCCGGTTTCTGCAATGGCTCAAGGACCTCAAGGTGGGGTCGGCGGTGGCCAATGAGCCAGCGGAGGAACCCGCCGCCGCGAAGGGCGAAAAGAAAAAGAAGTGACGCCCGCGCGCTATGCCGCGGCGGCGGCGTGGCGCGCCTCGAACCGCTTGCGCTCCCGCCGGTCGGGCCACATGGCCACGATGCCGCCCACGCCCATCAGCGCGCCGCCCAGCCACAGCCATTTCACCAGCGGGTTGACGTGCGCCTTGATGGTGACGGTCCCGTCCTCGTTGAGCGAGGCGAAGATCACGTACAGGTCTTCCTTGTAGGTGGTGCGGATGGCCACCTCGGACGTGGGCTGCGGGGTGACCTCGCCGCGCCAGTCCCTCATGTAGTAGGTGTTGCGTTCCGGCGTGGCGTAGCCCAGCTTTTCGCCGTTTTTTTCCACCAGCAGGGTGGCGGTCAGCTTGTCGAGCGTCTGCTTGGGTTTTTCGGCCTTCACGGAATGGAAGGTGAGCGTGTAATCGCCGACGCTGATCTTGCCGCCGGGTTTTAGCGCCGCTTCGGTCTCCTGGTTGTAGTAGGCGCCGGTGAATCCCACGAACGTGCAGATCACGCCGATGTGGATCAGGTAGCCCCCATAGCGGCGCTTATTGCGCCGCACCAGGTTCGCCAGCGCCACCGGCAGGCTTTCCCTCGCGCCCGATGCGCGCGCCACGCCGCCGCGCAGCGTATCCATGCCGATGGTGGAGGCCACAAACACGCAGATGGTCAGGCTGATAAGCGGCAAGGGGTCGTTAAAGCCGGCCATGAACAGCGCCGCCGCGCCGCCAAGGGTAAGCGCCAGCGGCAGCAGGAAATTTTTCTTCGTGTTGCCCCAACTCGCCTTGCGCCACGCGATCAGAGGGCAGATGCCCGTGAGCAGAAGCAGGATCAGCCCGATGGGTACCATCACCTGGTTGAAGAAAGGCGGGCCGACGGTGATCTTCTGCCCGCGCACTACCTCCGAAAGCATAGGGAACGTGGTACCCCACAGCACGGCGAAGGCGGCGCCCACCAGCACCAGGTTGTTGAACATGAACGACGCCTCGCGGGAAAGCACCGCGTCCAGCGAATTGGCGCTGCGCAGCAGCGGCAGCCGCCACACGATAAGCGCGGCGGAGAAAATGATCAGCGCCACCAGGAACACGCCGAAATAGGTTCCCACCGTGCTCTCGCCGAAGGAATGCACCGACGAGATAAGTCCGGAGCGGGTGATGAACGTTCCGAAAATGGTCAAGGCGAAGGTGATGGCGATCAGGCTGACGTTCCACACCTTGAGCATGTCCTTTTTTTCCTGCAGCATCACCGAGTGCAAAAACGCCGTGCCGGTAAGCCAAGGCAGGAACGAGGCGTTCTCCACCGGATCCCACGCCCAATAGCCGCCCCAGCCCAGTTCCACATAGGCCCAGTTGGCGCCCAGCA